>JAIBBP010000136.1 GCA_019694615.1 Microthrixaceae bacterium
CCACGAGTGGCACTACCTCTCTTCAGGTCCTGGGAGGACGCGAACGATCTAGCTTCGCACCTGGACCCACCGCCGGTGGGCATTGGCTGATGCGAAGGGGATGTTATGGGTCACGCGGAGTTCGATGGGGAGGCGGGGTTCGAGGCGACCGAACTTGTCGAGGTCGCCGGCGGATTGCAGTTTCCCGAGGGGCCGGTAGCGCTCGACGACGGCTCGGTGCTGCTCGTGGAGATCGAGCGCGGGACGCTCAGTCGAGTTCTACCCGACGGCTCGGTGGAGGTGGTCGCCGACCTGGGAGGTGGCCCCAACGGCACTGCCTTCGGTCCTGACGGCCGCGTCTACGTGTGTAACAACGGCGGCTTCTTCGACTACGACCACTCAAGCGGCATCGCGATTCCCCATCCGGATTCGGCCAAGTGGGAGAAAGGGTCGATCCAACGGGTCGATCCGGCCAGCGGCGGCTCCGAGGTGCTCCATCGCGAGTGCAACGGCCAACCGCTGCTCGCGCCGAACGACCTGGTGTTCGACCGGCACGGCGGGTTCTGGTTCACCGACCACGGCGTTCGGTCCGGAGATGCCGCGGCGGGGCCGGCCGGGGCACCGAGCGTGCTGTACTCGACCGTGGATGGATCGTCGATCGTTGGCGTTCTGTGGGGGCTCGACGCAACCAACGGCATCGGGCTCTCGCCCGACGGCACGACGCTGTACGTGGCCGAGACGTACACCGGCCGGCTGTTTTCCTTCGACGTAACCGGCCCGGGAGAGGTGGCCGGATCGACGATCGCCGACGGCCGCCTGCTGTACGACGCCGACGGCTCGGCGCTGTTCGACTCGCTCGCGGTGGCGTCGGACGGCTCGGTGTGCGTGGCGACGCTGCTGACGGGAGGGATCACGGTGGTGCCCGCCGACGGCGGGGTGCCGACATTTCTGTCCACGGGCGACCCGCTCACCACCAACATCTGCTTCGGCGGCAGCGACGGTCGAACGGCGTTCATCACGTGCTCGGGGACCGGACGGCTGCTGCGGTGCACGTGGCCGGTCGCCGGGGCGGATCTGGCCCATCGTGGGTGACAGCTAGCCTGTCGCCGTGGCGCGCACGTACTGGATCGAGACCCTGGGCTGTCCCAAGAACCAGGTCGATTCGGACAAGATCGGCGGCAAGCTCGTCGCCGACGGCTACCGGCCGGCGGCCGACGCTGCGGAGGCCGACCTCGTCGTCGTCAACACGTGCGCCTTCATCGAGGAGGCACGTCAGGAGTCGATCGACACGGTGCTGGCGCTGTCCGACGACCGTGCCGACGGCGCGCAGGTCGTCATCACCGGGTGCATGGCCGAGCGTTACGGCGACGAACTCGCCTCAGCGTTGCCCGAGGTCGACACGGTCGCCGGCTTCGGCCAGGAGTTCGGAACCGGTGGGGCCGACGCTCCGTCGTCGCGACGTTCGCTGATCCCCGTGAGCTCCGCGCCGGTCCCCACCTTCGACCTCCTAAACCTTCCCCGTCCGGCGTCGACGGCGCCGTGGGCCTACGTGAAGATCGCCGAGGGGTGCGACCGCAACTGCGGGTTCTGCGCCATCCCGTCGTTCCGGGGCCCACAACGCAGCCGTCCGATCGACTCGATCGTCGCCGAGGTCGAGGCGCTCGGAGTGCGCGAGGTCGTCCTCGTCGCGCAGGACCTCGCTGCGTTCGGCCGCGACCAGGGAGTGGGGGAGCGGGCCATTGTTCCGCTCGTCGGTCGTGTCGCCGAGGTTGCCGACCGCGTCCGCCTGCTCTACCTCTATCCGTCGGATCTCACCGACGAGTTGATCGAGACGATGCTCGCTACGGGCGTGCCCTACTTCGACCTGTCACTCCAGCACGTCAGTCGACCGTTGCTCCGCCGGATGCGCCGCTGGGGCGACGGCGAGCGCTTCCTGGAGCGGATCGAGGGCATCCGGACACTGGAGCCGGCCGCGGCGTTCCGGTCGAACTTCATCGTCGGATACCCCGGCGAGACGGAGGCCGACCACGACGCGCTGATCTCGTTCGTCGAGGCGGCGCAGCTCGACTGGTGTGGCTTCTTCTCCTTCTCCGACGAGGAGGGCACGTACGCGCACACCCTCGATGGTCACGTCGATCCGGCGCTGGTTCACGACCGGCTCGCCGAGCTGCGCGAGCTCCAGGACGGCATCACGGCGCGACGCCGCGACGAGTTGATCGGCACCGAGATCGACGTCCTGGTCGACGAGCCCGGTGTTGCCCGGAGCTTCCGCGAAGCGCCGGAGATCGACGGCATCGTCGAGGTGCCCGAGGAGCTCGCAGTGGGTGAGCTTCACCGGGTGGTGGTGGAGGATGCCCGCGGCCCCGACCTCGTGGCGGGCTCGCTCCGGTGACCGACCTCGACTCGTCGTCGACGACCTACGGGCCGTCGGCGATCCTGACCCCCGCGAACATCGTGACGCTCGTCAGGCTGGCGGCTGCGCCGGTCGCGTTCTCCATGATGCTCACCGACCCGAACCAGAGTTCGTGGCCCCTTGCCGCGCTGTGGTTCGTGCTGTCGACGAGCGACATGCTCGACGGAACGCTCGCTCGAAAGCAGGGCACGACGCGTTCGGGAGCCTTCCTCGACCCGCTCGCCGACAAGGTGCTCACCATCGGTGGCATCGCCGTGATGTGCGTCGAGGGTCGGTTCCCGTGGATCGCGCTCGTCCTCATCGTCGTTCGAGAGGTGGCGGTGAGCGTTTTCCGTTCGGTGTACGTCCGCCGGGGCCTCGCCGTGCCGGCCTCGAAGATCGCCAAATGGAAGGCGTTCCTCCAGATGGGCGCGGTGGGTTGGGTCACCGTGCCACTGACGGAGTCGCAGCACTGGCTGTCGCTGGGCACGCTGTGGGTCGGAGTCGCGCTGGGGCTCATCAGCGGTGCGCAGTACTTCGTCGCCGGGAGCCGTGCCGCTACATCGATGGCTCGCTGACAGCTGAGGACCCAATCGCCGCTCGCCGGCGCATCACGCCTCGGCCAGGGAGGCGACAGGTAGCCTCCGGACCATGCGCGCTGACGTGGTGGCCATCGGAACCGAACTCCTGCTCGGCCAGATCGTCGACACCAACTCCTCGTGGATCGGCGAGCAGCTCGCGCTCGCCGGCATCGACTCCCACTTCCAGACCAAGGTCGGCGACAACGTCGGTCGGATCGTCGCGGCGATCCGTCAGGCGTTGGAGCGGAGCGACGCGGTCGTGTGCTGTGGCGGCCTGGGCCCGACCCAGGACGATCTCACTCGCCAGGCGGTCGCGTTGGTGCTCGGCGTCGACCTCGTCTTCGACGAGGACCGTGCCGATCTCATTCGTCACATGTTCGGGTCGCGTGGGCGGGAGATGCCTCGCAACAACCTGCTTCAGGCGTACCGGCCCGAGACCGCCCGGTTCATCGAGCAGCAGCCGGGCACCGCCCCGGGCTTCGTCGCGAACCTCGAGGTGGCCGACCCCGAGGGGACGCTCGTCGAGAAGGTCATCTACGCGGTGCCCGGGGTTCCCTGGGAGATGAAGGAGATGATGCAGGGGACCGTCCTGCCGGACCTCAAGGCTCGCAGTGGAGCGACCGACGTGATCGTGAGTCGGGTGCTCCGCACGTGGGGGCAGTCCGAGTCGGGCCTGGCCGAGATGCTCGCTGATCGGATCGAGGAGCTCGACGAGCTCGGGAACCCGACGTTGGCGTTCCTGGCGTCCGGCATCGAAGGGTTGAAGGTCCGCGTCACGGCCAAGGCCGCGACCGAGGCCGATGCGGTCGCGGTGCTCGACGAGGAGGAGGCGAGGCTTCGGCGCTCGCTCGGTGAGCTGGTCTTCGGCGTCGACGACGACACGATGGAGTCGGTCGTTCTGGCACAGCTCGTCGAGCGCGGGCTCACGTTGGCCGTAGCCGAGTCGCTGACCGGCGGCATGGTCGGCTCGCGGCTGGTCGATGTCCCAGGGGCGTCGCGTGCATTTGTCGGAGGCATCGTCGCCTACGACTCGCGGGTGAAGTTCGAGGTGCTCGGGGTCCCCGAGGGACCCGTCGTCACCCTCGAAGCCGCGGAGGCGATGGCGACCGGCGTGCGTGAGCGGTTGGGCGCTGATGTCGGGCTCGGTATCACCGGCGTCGCCGGCCCCGACGCGGCTGAGGACCGACCTCCCGGCACGGTGTGCATCGCTCTCGACGTCCAAGGTGACGTGTCGTCGACCGAGCTTCGGCTGCCGGGGCGGCGCCAGCAGGTGCGCGAGTTCTCCTGCATCACCGCGCTGGGGATGCTGCGACGGCGACTCGCTGGCGAGCCCACCTCGTGAGTCGACACCGCCGGGAGCGTAGGAAGCCGTGAAGCGAGCGCTGTTCCTTCCGCCGTTCGACGACCTCGCCGATGTGGGGGTGCTCGCCGGGCTGGGGGCGGAGGCCGAAGCGGCCGGCTGGGATGGCCTGTTCCTGTGGGACCACGTTCTGAGGCCCGATCCGCCGCGGCCCGTTGCCGATCCCTGGATCGCACTCGCCGCCGTCGCGATGCGAACCGAGCGGATGCGGCTGGGCCCGATGGTCACGCCGCTCGCCCGCCGCAGGCCCCAGAAGCTGGCACGAGAGGTCGCAACGCTCGATCGGTTGTCGGGAGGTCGTGTAACGCTCGGGCTCGGATTGGGCGTCGACACGGGGCGGGAGTTGTCGGCGTTCGGGGAGCCGGTGATCGAGCCGGCTGAGCGGGGCGACCTGTTCGATGAGGGCCTGCCGCTCCTCCGCTCGATGCTGCGCGGCGAGCGTGTCGTGCACCACGGTCGCTACTTCACCGCCGACGACGTCACCCTGCTGCCCCCGGCGTTGCAGCAGCCGGTTCCGGTGTGGATGGCGGTGCGGACGATGAACCGGCGGCCGATCCGGCGGGCGGCGCTCGGCGACGGCTTGTTCCCGATCGAGCTCTCGCCGGCGCAGGTGGGGGAGTTGCTGGCCGAGATCCGTGTGCACCGAAGCGGCGGTCTCGACGGCTTCGACGTCGTGGCGCTCGCATCGAGTGGCTACACCGAGGAGGAGTGGGCCGGCGTCGGGGCGACGTGGTGGTTCGCCGACCTCGGTCCGGGGGCGACGGCGTTCGATGTGCGGGCGCTCATCCACGCAGCTGGTTAGCCGGCAGCGGGAAATCTTGCCGGAGTGCTTGACCCGAACATCTGTTCGAAACTACGGTCTTGGCATTCGGAACCAGCGACCCCGACACCCGCTCGGGATTCACTGTCAGGGGTGCTCGTTAGGTTCAGTCCATCAGATCGCTGCGCTCTCGACACGGATGGTCGCAGCCTCAGAAGCCCACGACGGGTCGGAGAAGGGACAGAGCAGTGGAACGTGACAAGGCGACAGCGGACAAGGCACTCGAC
>JAIBBP010000242.1 GCA_019694615.1 Microthrixaceae bacterium
GTTCCTGATCCAGTACTGGGGCGGGCCGACGACCTACTCCGATGAGCGAGGCCATCCGCGACTGCGGATGCGGCACGCCCCGTTCGTCGTCGACCACGACGCTCGGGATCGCTGGCTTTCGGCGATGCGTGGCGCGATCGATGCGATGGACGTCGATCCTGCGATCGACGCAACTCTCTGGCAGTACTTCACCAACGCGGCCGAGGCGATGCGCAACTCCGACTGACTGGCGCTACCTAGCCGTGGACATATGCGGAAAAGCGCATATGATCCACCCATGGGTCACGATCATCACGGCCATACCCACGGCCACTCCCACGGCGCTGCGGCGGGGCGCGCCGGTGCCCGTCACCGCCGCCCGCTGACGATCGCTTTCGGGCTCACGTTCGCGTTCCTGGTCGTGCAGGTCTTCACCGGCTTTGCCACCAACTCGCTGGCCCTGCTGTCCGACGCTGGCCACATGGCGACCGATGTGCTCGGGTTGGGCATGGCCCTCGCCGCGATCGGCCTCGCCTCGGGTGCACGGCAGAACCGTCAGCGCACCTTCGGTGTCTACCGCCTGGAGATCCTCGCAGCGCTCGCGAACGCCGTACTGCTGATCGGGGTCGCTGTGTACGTCGTCTACGAAGCGATCGACCGGCTCGGAGAGCCGCCTCACATCGCATCGGCGCCGGTCCTGATCGTCGGAGTCCTGGGCCTTGCCATCAACATCGTCGCGTTCCTGCTGCTGCGTGAGGGCTCCAGGGAGTCGCTCAACGTCGAGGGTGCCTACGTCGAGGTGATGTCGGACGCTCTCGGATCGCTCGGGGTGATAATCGGAGCGGGTCTGATGTGGGGGACCGGGTGGGCGTGGGTCGACCCGGTGATCGCGGCGGGAATCGGGCTGTTCATCCTGCCGCGGGCGTTGCGCCTCGGCCGTGACGCCTTGCGAGTGCTCCTGCAGGCGGCACCGCCCGGTCTGGACATGGACGCAGTGTCGGCGGACCTCGCGTCCATCGACGGTGTCGTCGACGTGCACGATCTCCACGTCTGGACGCTCACCTCCGACATGGAGGTGCTGACCGCCCACCTGATGACCGGCGCCAGCGTCGACAGCCACGCCGTGCTCGATCGGGCGCGGGAGGTTCTGGGCGATCGGCATGGGCTTCACCACGCGACGCTCCAGGTCGAACCCGAGGATCACACCGGGTGCGATGCGTTGGAATGGTAGGGAGACAACGACGAAGCCCCCGCCGGGGCGGGGGCTTCGTGGAGCGGGTGACGGTAATCGAAACCGCATAACCTGCTTGGAAGGCAGGGACTCTAGCCGTTGAGCTACACCCGCAGGCGGGCGGAGATGATAGCCGCGGTGCAGGTGGTAGGCGTTTTGCCTTTGCCGGATCGCGCCTGAGAAACCTCCAAGCGCACCGATCCTGAAGCGAGAACGGTTCTCGATAGCTTCCCCGAACCGGGATCGGTTCCGGACCTGAGGTGCAGCGAGCGCAGGTCGCCGACTCGATTCGTTCACTTCTGGCGTTCAATGCGATCGTGATCGTTGACCCGGCACTGCTGCTGCGGACGGTCGAGGTGTACGAGACCGACCGGATCGACTTCGCCGAGGCGTACCTGGTTGCTTGCGCCGAGACCACCGGAGTCAATCGTGTGGTGTCCTTCGACCGCTCGATCGATCGCGTGAGGACCATTGAACGGATCGAACCCCACAAGACGTGAGGCGCACCGTTGATGCTGACGTCCGTCCAATGTCGGCTCCTGCCCGCCTGTGGTCGGGACGGGGAGATTCGAACTCCCGACCCCCGGCTCCCAAAGCCGGTGCGCTAGCCAGACTGCGCCACGTCCCGATCTGCCCCTGCGTCGCGCAGGGGACCGACACCGTACCGCCTCGACGACCGTTCTGATGTCGGTGGGTCACGTACTTCGGGCTCAGGACGACAAATATGTCGTTGTGGGCCTGAAGTTCGGGGGCGGCGGGCGGGCCGAAGGCGGCATCGGCGAGCGCTCAGCACGGTGTCGTTCGGGCCGCCTCCAGGAGCGCGGGTAAGCTCCTCGCCCTGTGAAGTCCTCCATCGAGCCCGTTGAGGGCAACAAGGTCAAAATCTCGGTCACCATCGAAGCGGAGGAGTTCGAGCCATCCATCGACGCCGCTTGGAAGGCCATCGCCAAGGAGGTCCGCATTCCGGGCTTCCGTCCGGGCAAGGTCCCACGCAAGGTCCTCGAGGCACGGGTTGAACCGGCCTACGCTCGGTCCGAGGCGATCCAGAAGGCGGTCCCCGAGTTCTATTTCAAAGCGGTCCGCGAGCACGACGTCGACGCCATCGCTCAGCCCGAGCTCGACATCACCGGAGGCGAGGAGTCTGGCGACGTCGAGTTCGACGCTGTCGTCGAGGTGCGCCCCGAGATCGAGATTGCCGGCTACCAGGGGCTGTCGGTCACGATTCCGAGCCCCCACGCCGTCGACCAGGACATCGCGGATCAGATCGATCGCCTGCGCGGTCAGTACGGCGAGTTGAGCTCCGTTGAGCGGCCGGCGGCGTCGGGCGACTACGTCACGATCGACATCGTCGGAACGCACGACGGTGAGGGCGTCGACGCCCTCACCGCGGACGACTACTCCTATGAGGTCGGCTCGGGCCGCATCGTCGCGGAGCTCGACGACCATCTCCGTGGCATGAAGGCGGGCGACACCGCCGAGTTCACCGCGGCCCATCCCGCCGTCGAGGACGGCCAGGTCGACTTCAAGGTCACAGTCAACGAGGTCAAGGAACTTGTCCTTCCCGAGCTCACCGACGAGTGGGTCTCCGACGCCACCGAGTTCGACACCGTCGACGACTTCCGCGACGACGTCATCGACCGGCTGAGCAAGGTTCGGCGCGCCCAGGCCTCTCAGGCCGTGCAGGCACGGCTGGGTGACCAGCTCGCCGAACTCGTCGATCTCGACGTCCCCGAAGCGCTCCTGTCAGCCGAGATGCGCGCCCGCCTTGAGAACCTGGTCGGAAACCTGCAACGGCAGGGTCTCAGCCTCGACACCTACTTGCAGGTGACCGGCACCGAGCCCACCCAGTTCAGCGAGGGTCTCCGAAGCGACTCCACTGCAGCGATCAAGGTCGACCTCGCTCTTCGGGCCATCACCCGGCAGGAGGGCCTCGAGGCGACAGACGCCGACGTCGACGAGCAGGTCGAGAAGATCGCCGCGCAGGTCGGCCTCGATGTCGAGGTTGCACGTGAGCGTCTCGATGCCAACGACCAGCTCACCGCTATCCGCTCCGATCTGGGTCGCCGCAACGCCCTGCGCTGGATGACGGACCGCATCGATATCGTCGACGAGGCCGGTCTGCCGGTGAAGCGCGAGGACCTCGATCTGAGTTTCGACGACGACGACGACTTCGACGATCACGATCACGACCACGACCACGACCACGACCACTGACGCGACGAACGGATTCCCCAACATGAGCATGTCCCCGCAGAACTCGATCATCCCGAACCCCGGCGTCACGCTGAAGGACGCTCAGGGTCGCGAGGTGCTCGTTGATCTCTACACCCGCATGCTCAAGGAGAACATCATCTTCCTGGGCACGCCCATCAACGACGACGTCGCCAATGTGATCTGCGGCCAGCTGCTGTACCTGGAGGCAGAGAACCCCGACAGGGAGATCAGCCTCTACATCAACAGTCCCGGCGGGGACATCAACGCACTGCTGGCGATCTACGACACCATGCAGTACGTCCGCCCTGCAGTCACGACGCTCTGCTACGGACAGGCGGCTTCGGCGGCGGCGGTGCTGCTCGCTGCCGGCGCGACCGGCAAGCGACTCGCTTTGCCGAACTGCCGCATTCTGCTCCATCAGCCCTACGCTCAGAGCTATGGGCAGGCCTCTGACGTCGAACTGGCGGCAGCGGAGATCATGCGCCTCAAGACGGCGCTCGAGGAGATCCTGTCTCATCACACGGGCCAGTCAATCGAACGCATCGCCCGCGACACCGACCGCGACTTCATCATGTCGGCCGCCGAGGCCAAGGAATACGGGCTGATCGACGAGGTGTTGAGCAACCGCGACATCGTCGACACGACGGGGCCAATCAGCGCTGTCGTTTGACGGCGCGAAGACGGTCTGCTCACGCGGCCGACGAATGAGGCAGAATGAGGGGCCCGACGTTCGGGTGTTCTGAGGGAACGAGGTTGGATCGTGGCCAAATTCGGTGACGGCGGTGAGTTGCTGAAGTGCTCGTTTTGCGGCAAGTCGCAGAAGCAGGTCAAGAAGCTGATCGCGGGCCCCGGCGTCTACATCTGCGATGAGTGCATCGACCTCTGTAACGAGATCATCGAAGAGGAACTGACCGAGACAGCGGAGCTCGGGTTCGACGAGTTGCCCAAGCCTCGGGAGATGTTCGAGTTCCTAGACGACTACATCATCGGGCAGGAACGAGCCAAGAAGATCCTGTCGGTCGCGGTCTACAACCACTACAAGCGAGTGCAGCACGGATCTCGCGGCGAGGGTGACGTCGAGCTCGCCAAGTCGAACATCATGCTGATCGGGCCGACGGGATGCGGCAAGACGCTCCTCGCTCAGACGCTGGCTCGAGTGTTGAACGTGCCGTTCGCCATCGCCGACGCCACCGCGCTCACCGAGGCGGGCTACGTCGGTGAGGACGTCGAGAATATTCTGCTCAAACTGTTACAGGCGTCCGACTTCGACGTGAAGAAGGCCGAGACGGGCATCATCTACATCGACGAGATCGACAAGGTCGCTCGCAAGAGCGAGAACCCGTCGATCACCCGTGATGTCTCGGGCGAGGGCGTGCAGCAGGCACTCCTCAAGATCCTCGAAGGCACTCAGGCGTCGGTGCCCCCGCAGGGCGGGCGCAAGCACCCCCACCAGGAGTTCATTCAGATCGACACGACGAACGTCCTGTTCATCTGCGGAGGCGCGTTCGCTGGGCTCGACCGAATCATCGAGCAGCGAGTCGGCAAGCGTGGCATCGGCTTCGGCGCCGACATCCGTCCCTCGGCTGAGCGGATCACCGGCGACCTGTTTGCCGAGGTTCTTCCCGAGGATCTCATCAAGTTCGGCCTCATCCCCGAGTTCATAGGACGCCTTCCGGTCACCGCCGTCGTCGAGAACCTCGACCGCGCAGCCATGGTGTCGATCCTCGTCGAACCGAAGAACGCGCTCGTCAAGCAGTACCAGAAGTTCTTCGAGCTCGAAGACGTGGAGCTCGAGTTCACGCAGGACGCGCTCGAAGCCGTCGCCGACCAGGCGCTCGCTCGGGGAATTGGTGCCCGTGGCCTGCGTGCGATCCTCGAAGAGGTGCTCCTCGGCGTCATGTACGACCTGCCGAGCCGTGACGACATTGGTCGTTGCGTGATCGACGCCGACGTCGTGTTGGAGAAGGTGTTGCCGACGCTGGTGCCCCGCGCCGAGTTGACCCGCAACACGCGACCCCGGCGAGCCGCGTCGTAGCAATTCATGACGTCGGGCTCGATTGCGTGGCTTCGCGACCTCGTCGACCACGAGATCAGCTCCGTCGGGGTCAGCGCCGGCCAGATCGAGGGGCTGTCGCTTCGCTCCGCAGCGACTGTGCTCGACGCGCTGGGACGACCCGACGAGTCGTACCGGATCGTTCACGTCACGGGCACCAACGGCAAGGGCTCGGTGTGCCGCATGGTCGAGGCGCTGATCATGGCGGCCGGTCTCCGGTGCGGGACGTACCTGAGTCCGGAGGGGACCGTCAACGAGCGAATCCGCATCGACGGCCGTCCGATCGACGACGACGCCCTGGCCGACGCCGTATCGTCGGTTCGGGGTGCCGCCGATCACCTCGGGGAACTACTAACGGCGTTCGAGGCCGTCACTCTCGCCGCGCTGGTGGCGTTCGCCGACGCCCCCGTTGACGTCGCCGTCGTAGAGGTCGGCCTCCTCGGCCGTTATGACGCGACCAACGTCGTCGATGGCGATGTCGCTGTCGTCACCACTGTCGGCGGGGACCACACGGACTTCGCTCCCGGGTGGCGGGACCGGGTGGCGTCGGAGAAGGCCGGGATCCTCAAGGCTCGCAGCCAGGCTGTGATCGGGTCGGTGGGGTCTGACGCTCTGGCGCACTTCGTGGCCGAGGGCCCCGAGTCGTTGGTGTTGCTCGGTCGTGACTTCGACGCTGTCGACGATCGGGTGGCGTTGGGCGGTCGACGGGCCGACGTCGTGACGTCGCGTGGCTCGCGGTTCGAGGTCTTCGTGCCGCTGCACGGCGCTCACCAGGCCGACAACGCGGCGGTCGCTATCGAGGCGACCGAGTCGGTGCTGCACGCCCGACTCGATGACGATGTCGTGGCTGCAGCATTCGAGACCCTGAGAATCCCCGGGCGTGTCGAGATGGTGTCGTCCGAACCCGTCGTCGTGCTCGACGGCTCGCACAATCCCGACGCGGGGGCTGCACTCGGTCGCACGCTCGCCGAATCGTTTGTCGTGTCGGGGCGGCGCGTCGCCGTCGTCGGCATGCTGCGCGGTCGCGACCCGCACCGCTACCTGGCAGCGCTGAACGAAGAGTTCCCGATCGATCTTCTCGTCGCAGCCACCTTGCCGGCGCCGCGGGGACTTTCGGCCACAGATCTCGCCACTGCTGGCGAGCGACTGGGACTACCCGTCGTGGTGGCCGGCTCCGTCGGCGACGCTGTCACCAGAGCGATGCGCGAGGCCGACGAAGCCGACTTGATCGTCGTCTCCGGTTCGTTCCGCGTTGTCGATGACGCCAGGGCGGCAGTGTCCGCGCACCTGTCGGCGAATCGCTCAAGGTAGCGCCGCTCCCAGCCGATACCGGAGGGCGACTACCTCGACTGGACGACGCCGCACGGTTGGCGTCGTCGGTGACATGCAGAAGGCACCTCATGACGCGAACGCGGCGCAATCGACGGGCTGAACAAGAGCGTGGGGTGACGCTGGTCGAGTACGTGCTCTTCATCAGCGGCTTCGTACTGGTCGCGCTGACCGCGGTCGGAGGCATGAACTCGACGGCCCGCTCGTACTTTCAGCAGTCCTCGAGCCGAATCGGCCAGCCGGTCAACAAGATCACCTACGACCAGAACGGCCAACGTCAGCAGCAGGCGAGCACCACCAGCATCACGGCCCCGCCTGCATCATCCACGACCACGCCGCCGCCGACCTCGTCGACCACTACCACCACGTCAGCGACGACCACCACCACGACGACCACGACCACGACGACCACGCCGCCGCCGACCACGTCGACTACCACCACCTCGACTACCACCACCTCGACTACGACGACGACGGCGCCCAAGAAGCTCTCGACGAGCCTGTCGGACTACTCCTATGACGATCCGAACAGCAGCCGTTGGGTCGCCAAGGTCCGAGTCACGGTCACCGCCACCGGCGGTGCCAGCGTCAACAACGTCGCCATAGCGGCCACCTTCACCCGTTCCAACGGATCGTCGGTGGCGAAAAGCTGCACCACCAACTCGAGCGGCGTCTGTTACATGAACTGGGGGAACCGGCCCTACAGTCAGACTTGGATCGATGTGGACATCGACTCGGTAACTGGGGGAGCAGACTGGACCGGGTCCTCGGATTACAAGCGTCTGTACTCGCCGTGACACCAGTCGCTCGTGGCGGCTTCACGCGTGATTTCGTCGGAACCGGAGCGCGCCCCTAACCTCCGGCGTCATGAATCGCACTCTCGTCATCTGCAAGCCCGACGCCGTCGAACGGGGGCTCATCGGTGAGATCCTCACCCGTTTCGAGCGCCGACAGCTGAAGATCGTCGCTGCCGAGCTCCGCGTGATTGACCGCGAACTCGCCTCACAGCACTATGCGGAGCACGCTGGCAAGGGGTTCTACGAGGATCTCGTCTCGTTCATCGGGCGGTCACCTTCCCTCGTGTTCGTGGTGGAGGGTCCTGAGGACACCTGGAAGGCAGTGCGCTCGATGATGGGCGCGACCAACCCGCTCGACTCGGCGCCGGGCACGATCCGCGGCGACTTCGGCATCGACCTTGCCGAGAACCTGATCCACGGGTCGGATTCCGCCGAGTCGGCTGCTCGGGAGATCGGCATCTTCTTCCCCGGCCTGGCATAACCGGGAAGCACCCGCCGGAGGCCGGCCGGGCTGGTGGGCTCTGGCCGCTCAGTGGAGTCGGCTCGGGGCCCGCTGTTACCATATTGCGATTCTCGTGGCGCGGATCCCCCGGAAGCGCGCCGTCCCCGGAGGAGCTGCTGCGCCCATGGCATCCCGGTTCTCGTCGTTCAGCAGCGTCCTCGGGCGTGACATGGCGATCGATCTCGGCACCGCGAACACGCTCGTGTACGTGCGTGGCGAGGGCATTGTGCTGCGCGAACCGTCGGTCGTGGCCGTCAACGCCAACACCGGCCAGCCGCTGGCCGTCGGCAGCGAGGCCAAGCGGATGATCGGCCGAACCCCGGCGCACATCCGGGCGGTCCGCCCGCTACGCGACGGCGTCATCAACGACTTCGACATCTGCGAGAAGATGCTGCGCTACTTCATCCAGAAGGTGCACCATCGTCGGTTCGCCCGGCCGCGTATGGTGATCTGCGTGCCCGGCGGGATCACCGGCGTCGAGCAGCGGGCGGTGCAGGAAGCCGCTGAGTACGCGGGTGCCGCGAAACCTGCGTACATCATCGAGGAGCCGATGGCCGCGGCGATCGGATCGAACCTCCCGGTTCAGGAGCCTCGGGGCAACATGATCGTCGACATCGGTGGCGGCACCACCGAGGTCGCGGTGATCTCGCTCGGCGGAGTGGTCGCGAGTCAGTCTGTCCGCGTTGCCGGCGACGAACTCGACGAGGCGATCATCCAGTTCGTGAAGAAGGAGTACAGCCTCGCACTCGGAGAGCGCACCGCCGAGGAGGTCAAGATGTACCTCGGCTCCGCATGGCACTTCGAGGAGGAGCTGAACGCCGAGGTCCGGGGCCGCGACCTCGTTTCGGGGCTTCCCAAGACGATCGTCACGTCCACCTCGGAGATCCGCGAAGCCATCGAGGAGCCCGTTTCTGCAATCGTGGACGCCGTGAAGTTCACGCTCGACAAGACTCCTCCCGAACTCGCCGCCGACATCATGGAACAGGGAATCGTGCTCGCCGGTGGCGGTGCTCTCCTCGCAGGACTGAACACGCGGATCGCGAATGAGACCGGTATGCCCGTCCGCATTGCCGACAATCCGCTCGACGCGGTCGCGCTCGGGTCCGGTCAGTGTCTCGAGTCGTTCGAAGCGCTGCGGGGAGTGCTGTTCGCGTCCAGTCGCGACTGATCCGTAGCGCCGATGCCAGGCACACCACGGCGCCGCCCGCGCACCACCATCATCATCATGGTGCTCCTGTCGATCACCGTGCTGACGCTCGGCACCAACGAGGACACCCCGGTCCTCGGTACGGTGCGTGGCGCAGTCATCGACGTCCTCGGGCCCGTCGGCAGAGGCTTCAAGTCGGCGACGAAGCCTGTCCGCAACTGGTGGGGTGGGGTCAGCGACTACGAACGGCTGGAGATCGAGAACCAGCGTCTCCGCGACGAGGTCGACCGCCTGGAAGCCAAACAACAGGCCAACTCCACCGCGGCGGAGGATCTGGCGCGCCTCAAGGAGCAGGAGGGCATTCCCTTCATCGCCGAGATTCCGTCGAAGCTCGCTCAGGTATCCACCGGTACCGTCTCCAACTTCGACAACAACACGATCATGATCGATCGCGGCGCCAGTTCAGGCTTCAAGGTCGGGATGCCGGTCGTCACAAACGGGGGACTGATCGGGCGACTTTCAACGGTGACCGACGAGCGGGCGGTGGTTCGGTTGATCACGGACCCCGACTTCGCTGTCAGCGTCAAACTCGAAGGTGGGTACTACGCCCAGGGCCACGGCAACGGTGCCGACCGCCCGTTCCTCGTCGACCAGGGAGTGCCCCTCGATGTGGAGATCGAGAAAGGCCAACGCGTCGCGACGAGTGGCATCGCGACGGCGCTGTTCCCGATGAACCTGCCGGTCGGGACCGTCACCAAGGTGTCGGCGAGCCAGTCCGATCTGACGCAGGTGCTGGAGGTCGAACTGGCTGCCGACCTCGACCGCGTCAGCGCGGTTCGGGTTCTGCTCTGGGAACCGCCGGCGTGACGCCCGTCCACGTCGCTCTCAGGTGGGCGTTCGTCATCGCCGTCGCGTTCGTCCTCCAGGTCGGATTGGTAGCGCAGTTCCATCCGTTCGGGGTCATCCCTGACGTCATGGTGGTACTCGCGGTGTGCGCTGGACTGAGCGGGGGCGCGCAACGTGGCGCCGTCGTCGGATGGTGGATCGGCCTCGTCTTCGACCTCCCCAGGACCGAGCACCCACTCGGCCTATCGGCGTTGGCATACTGCCTGATCGCGTTCGCTGTCGGCATCGCTCAGGTAGTCGTGCTGCAATCGGGTCGGACGATGTCCATGCTCATCGTCGCCGCGGCAAGCGCCCTCGGAGTGTTGTTGTTCGCTGTCGAGTCCCAGTTCTTCGGCGGCGACGCCCTCACCAGCACCGACCTCGTGCGAATTCTTCTCGTCACGGCGCTCGTCGGAGCCCTGCTCTCGCGTCTCGGCCTCAGGGTGGCAGGATGGGCCGATGGTCCAGAAACCCGGAGCGCGGCCGAGTGACGGCTGCGCCGCCTGAGGTCGGTCATCATGGTTCCTGATCGAGCGGAGAACGGCTCCCCGCTTTCGTTGGCGGTGATCGGTGTGATCTGCGTCGCGCTGTTCGCGTCGCTCTTCGTCCGCCTGTACTACCTGCAGATCATCGACCATCAGACCTTTCAGGTGCAGTCGAAGGCCGTCCATTTCCGAACGAAGCACGAGGAGGGTCCGCGCGGGCGAATCCTCGATCGCAACGGCAAGGTTCTCGTAGACAATCAGGTCGTCGTGGTCGTGGGGATCGACAAGGAGATCGCCCGCGGGGAGGGCCTGGGCAACGGCGACGCCACTGACTCCGAGGAGGAGCTCGCCAAGCGCAAGAAGGTGTTCCAACGGCTTGCCGGAGTGCTCACCCAACAAGGCGTGCCGCGAAAGGTCACGGCGATCGAGGCGATCTACACCGATGTTCGATACGGCCCCAACGACTTCTTGCCGATCGTCGACGAAGGTGTCAGCGAGGAGCTCAAGACGTACCTGGCGGAACGGCACGAGGAGTTCCCCGGGATCATCGCCAAAGCACGGACGATCCGGGTGTATCCCTATGGCCAACTCGCGGCTCACATTCTGGGCTACGTCGGCCAGATCATCCCCGAGGAGCTCGAGCGCAGCGACATCAAGGCGCACGGGACGCCGGCGAAGCCGGCGGGTCCCGACGCGAAGCCCTACGCCCTCGACGACCAGATCGGCAAGAGCGGTGTAGAACGCGCCTTCGAGCAGTACCTTCGGGGAACTCCGGGCGACACGGTGATTCAGGTCGACGCGCGTGGGCAGAGCCTTGGCATCGTCAAGGAGCCGAAGCTGCGCCAGGGCGACGACCTCTGGCTGACCATCGACATCGACAAGCAGGCGCTCGTCGAACAACGCCTCCGCGAGGAGATCCAGGCGCGCAGCAACTGCCCCGACGCGTCGGACTGTCGGGCAAAGGAAGGGTCCGCTGTCCTCATCAACCCCCAGAACGGTCAGGTTGAGGCAATGGCCTCGTACCCGACGTTCGACCCCTCGGAGCTGGTGAACGGCATCAGCACCGACCTCTGGGAGAGTCTGAACTCGAAGGAGAACGGCAAGCGGATGCTCAACCGTGCGACAGCCGAAGGCTACGCACCCGGATCGACGTTCAAGCTGGTCACCACGCACGCCGCACTCAGCGAGAACGTGATCACCCCCGAGGACGTCTACGAGGACAAGGGCTACTACGCACTGGAAGGCTGCACCTCGGGCAAGTGCGAGTTCCAGAACGCCGGCCGTGAGCGGCTCGGCGCCGTGAACCTTCAACGGGCACTCACCGTCTCCTCCGACACCTACTTCTACCGGATCGCCGACCTGCTCTGGCGTGGGCGAGCAGCGTTCGGCGACACGCCGATCCAGGACTCGGCGAAGCTGTTCGGATTCGGCCAGAAGACCGGCATCAACCTTCCGTCGGAGTCAGCCGGTCTCATAGGCACCCCCGAATGGCTCCAGACGGTCTACGACAAGAATCCGAAGCTCTGGGACCACGGCAAGTGGACGGTCGGAGACAACATCAACACTTCCATCGGCCAGGGCCTCGTGAACGCGACCCCGCTACAGCTGGCGAACGCGTACGCGACGTTCGCCAACGGTGGGACGCGATACGTCCCGCAGATCGCGCTGAGGGTCACGCGTCCGAAGTCGCTCGCGAAGGCTGCGGGAGGTATCGCGAACGTCGATCTCATCAAGACGTTCGAGCCCCAGGTAGCCGGCACGCTCCAGTTCCCCGATCAGCACCAGTACGAGGTCGTGTACGCAGGGCTTCAAGGGGTGGCCTCGGCAGGAAGCGGTACGGCATCCGACGCCTTCGACGCCTACCCCACCGCGTGGGCGACGGTTGCGGGGAAAACCGGCACCGCCGAGGTCGACAAGAAGGCTGACACATCGCTGTTCGTCGGCTTCGGGCCCGCAACCGGCTTCGAGCCGGTGCAGTACGTGATGTCCGCAGTCATCCCCGAAGGTGGCTTCGGTGGCGAGGCCGCAGCACCGCTCGTCGCGTCGGTGTTCCAACGGATCTCACGTGGGGAGGTCCCTCCGGTCGCTGGGGCACCGATTCCCGGCGCGGTCGTCGGCGAGCCGCTAGCCCCGGCGCCGACAACGACCGTGCCGCAGGTGCAGATCTCCGACGGTTCGACGCCGGCCACCACCGCGACTCCCAGCACAGAGGGAGGTCCCTGATGATCGCCACCAACCCTGGCCGTGCGGCGGTGCGCAACCGCGACATGACCGCTGCGTGGCGTCATATCGACGTTGCACTGTGCGGGCTCGTTGCCACGACATCAATTCTGGGTGCGCTGATGATCTACAGCGCGACGCGCAACAAGGAAGCGTCGATTCCGTTCATCGACAAGCACATCATCTTCATGGTCATCGGAGTGGCCGCCATGGTCGCCGCCGCGAGCATCGACTACATCAAGCTGCGCGACTGGGCCCGGCTCCTGTATGTGCTCGGAGTCCTCTCCTTGGTCGGCGTCCTCATTCCCGGCGTCGGCAGCGAACACAAGGGAATTCGTGCCTGGTACGACATCGGGCCCTTTCAGATCCAGCCGGCCGAGGTGACCAAGGTGCTCGTCATCATCGCCGTGGCCTCGTACCTGGGGACCTCGATCGAGAAGCTCGGCCCGAAGCAGCTCATCACGGCCCTGGTGATGTTCGGCGTTCCCATGGGCCTCATCATGTTGCAGCCCGACCTCGGCACGAACCTCGTGTTCGTGATGATCGCTGCCGGGATGTTCGCCGTTGCCGGGATTCCGATGCGCTTTCTGGTGGCGTTGGCCATCGTCGGGATCGTGGGCGTCGTGGCGATCCTCCAGAGCGACACCCTCGAGGGGTACCAACGCGATCGGCTCACCTCGTTCGCGTCGCCCGACGCGGCCAGCTCGGGCGCCGTCTACAACACGAAACAGTCACAGACGGCGATCTCGCTCGGCGGCCTGACGGGTCAGGGGTACCTCGAGGGCGAGTACACCGCAGGAGGGTCCGTCCCCGAACAGCAGACCGACTTCATCTTCACCGTCCCAGGTGAGGAGCTCGGCTTCATCGGCTCGTCTGTCCTTCTGGCGCTGCTGGGCGGCATCGTCTGGAGGGTGTGGCGAACCGCTCAGCTCGCACGGGATCAGGTGGGCAGGCTGATCTCTGTCGGTGTGCTGTGCCTGTTGGTCTTCCACATCTTCGAGAACGTCGGTATGAACCTGGGGATCATGCCGGTGACGGGGATCCCGCTGCCGTTCGTGTCCTATGGCGGATCTGCGACGATCTCCGCGTTCGCGTGCATGGGTCTCGTTCTCAACGTCCACATGCGACGCTTCTCCTGACGTTTCGCCGCAATTCGGCCGTCGGCCCACGAGCCTTGGGGGATTCGCGCGACCTGTACCCGGGAATACCCCAAAGTTCACGACCTCACGGTCGGCAGCGTCGCGTGTTCACGCCCGACAAGCCACTGCCGGTAGGCTGAACACACCATGACATCCATGTGGCCCCAGCTCGAACCGCTGCTGGCCAAGGTTGGCAAACCAGCTCGTTACATCGGTTGCGAAGAGGGGGCGCAAACGCCTCGCCACGGTGCCGACACGGTGTCGTGGCTCCTCATCTATCCCGATACCTACGAGATCGGACTGCCCAACCAAGGGCTGCAGATTCTGTATGAGATCCTCAACGAGCGCGACGACGCTGCGGCCGAGCGCTCGTACGCGCCCTGGGTCGACCTGGAAGCCGAGCTTCGTGCCAACGGTCTGCCTCTCTTCAGCGTCGATACGCACCGGCCGGCTCCGCTCTTCGATCTGCTCGCGTTCAACCTGTCGGCTGAGCTGACCTATACCAACCTGCTCAACTGCATCGACCTGGCCCACGTGCCGGTCCGCGCTGAGGACCGGGCACCTCATCACCCGCTGGTGTGCGCCGGTGGCCACTGCACCTACAACCCCGAGCCGCTCGCCGACTTCTTGGACTTCGTCGTCCTGGGTGATGGTGAGGAGGTCGTCTCGGAGGTCACCGACGTGATCGGGGAGTGGAAGGCGTCGGGCCGCGAGTCCCGCGAGGAGGTGCTCCACCGCCTTGGGTTGATCGAAGGGGTGTACGTGCCCTCGATGTACGAAGCCACCTACGACGGAATGCGCCTCGTGGGGGTCACGCCGCGGTACGCCGGCATCCCCGAGATCGTCCCCAAGCGAACCCTCGCCGATCTGGGTGCGTGGCCGTACCCGAAGAACCAACTCGTCCCCGTCACCGAGGTGGTCCACGACCGACTGAATGTCGAGGTGTTCCGTGGCTGCACGCGCAGCTGTCGGTTCTGCCAGGCGGGAATGATCACCCGCCCGGTCCGCGAACGCCCCGCCGATCAGGTGCGCACGATGGTCAGCGAGGGCCTGCGTCGCACCGGCTACGACGAGGTGGCGCTCACGTCCCTGTCGACGGCGGACATGAGCGGCATCGAGTCGATCGTCAGCGACATCGTCAACGACCCGGCCAACTGCGGTCAGGTGTCGGTGTCGCTGCCTTCCCTGCGTGTCGACGCCTTTACTGTCGGGGTCGCCGCGCAGATCCAGAAAGCCCGACGAACCGGGCTCACGTTCGCCCCCGAGGCGGGCACCTGGCGCATGCGTCAGGTCATCAACAAGCTGATCCGTGAGGAGGATCTCTACGGCGCCGTCGAGTCCGCCTATTCCCAGGGCTGGCGTCGAATGAAGTTGTACTTCCTAACCGGTCTCCCCACCGAGACCGACGAGGACACGCTCGGCATCGCCGAGCTGGCGCGGAACGTCGTCAACATCGGACGCGAACACCACAAGTCACCGTCGGTGACCGTTTCCGTCGGTGGCTTCGTCCCCAAGCCGTTCACCCCGTTCCAGTGGTTCGGGCAGAACACCAGCGTCGAGCTGCAGCGCAAGATCAACCTGCTGCGCGACGAAACCCGCCGCGAACGTGGCGTCGACCTGAAGTGGCACGATCCCAAGGCGTCGGTCGCCGAAGGCATCGCCAGCCGCGGTGATCGACGCCTGGGGCGAGTGATCGAGGAAGTGTGGCGTCGAGGCGGTACCTTCCAGGAGTGGTCGGAGTTCTTCGACATCGAGTTGTGGGAGCAGGCGATGGCCGCTCACGGCCTCGACATCGATTGGTACGTCTACCGGCACCGGACCGAGGACGAGGTGCTCCCGTGGGACCACCTGTCGGCAGGGTTGCACAAGGACTTCCTCTGGCAGGACTGGCGTGACGCGCTCGCCGAGGTAGGGCTCGAGGATTGCCGCTGGACGCCCTGCTACGACTGCGGTGCTTGCACCGGCTACTCGATCGAACACATCGTGGCGTCCGCCACGCCTCCGGCTGGTGGGAGCCAGGGGACCGGTGTCGACCTCGCTTCGGGCGGGGCCGTGCCGGTTTCACTGTTGCCGCGACGGCCGGGGGTGGCGGTGTGAAAGTCCGCCTCCGTTTCACCAAGCTCGGCAAGATCCGATTCCTCGGGCACCGCGATCTGGCCCGATGCTGGGAGCGGGCGATCCGCCGCGCCGGACTGCCGATCGCCTACAGCGAGGGGTTCTCGCCCCGCCCCAGAATGCACTATGGCCTCGCGTTGCCGGTGGGCGCCGAATCGCACGCTGAGTACATGGATATCGACCTGTCGGCCGAAATCGACCTGAGTGATATCGCCGAGTTGCTTGGCGAAGGCATGCCGGCCGGCGTCGACGTCACCGGGGTCGCCGAAGTGCCGTCCAACGCCGAGGCGCTCCAGGCCGTTGTCGATCGCTGCACGTGGGAGTTCGAGCTCACGGGAACCACCATCGACGAGGTGGAGCGCAGCGTCCGCGATCTGATGGAGCGCGACGACGTTCCGCTGACGTTCGAACGAAAGGGTAAGGCCCTCACCGAGAACGTCCGTCCGGCCCTGTTGTCCGTCGAGGTCTCGCCCGAACTCCGTGACGCTGCTGTCGTGGTAGTGGCCGATCTCGCGACGAAACCCCGCAGCATTCGGCCATCGGAGTTCCTGTCCTGCCTCGGCGGGACGTTCGACGTTCGCCGCACCTGCCGTAACGAACAATGGATGACGATCGACGGAGTATCCGAGCCGCCACTCGCTGCCGGAACGACGTCGCGGCCCGCTGCCGAGCAGCTGGCCTCCTGAGAGGTACTCACACATGTCCGAAACCGAACCGACACCGACTTCGAGCTCGGCCCCCTTGGTGCCGAAGGTTCCGCCGCCCGCGCCACGCAAGCCGCAGGTGGGCGACACCATCCCCGCCCCTGCCCCCGCAGCCAAGGCGCCGGGCAATCCGGGAGCGCCGGGCGAAGGAACCAGCAGCTCGGCGAAGCGCCGGCGCCGCCGCGGCCGCGGAGGCGGAGGCGGAGGCGGACAGGGCGGCCAGGGCGGCCAGAACCAGGGCGCTCAGCAGCGTGGGCAGGGCCAGGGCGCGCAGTCGAAGCAAGGGGGCGGTTCGGGTGGCGGCCAGCGGCAGAAGCGCCCCGCCGCGCAGCCGGTCGAGGCGGTACTCACCGACGAGGACGGTCCGGTCAAGCTCGACGCCAAGTCGTTGAAGAAGAGGCAGGGACGTCAGCGCAACGGTCGGGCAGTCGGTCGCTACCAGATGAATGTCCACGTCGACTCGGCGGGCCACACCCACATCGCGGTGCTCGAAGGCCGATCCCTCATCGAGCATTACGTGTCCCGCCCATCCGACGACATCAGTCAGATCCACGGGAACATCTACCTCGGCCGAGTCGAGAACGTCCTGCCCGGCATGGAAGCGGCGTTCATCGACATCGCGACGCCGAAGAATGCCGTGTTGTACCGAGGCGACATCCACCTCGACCCCGACATCGAGCAGAAGGACGACGCCCGGATCGAGGACGTCCTCAAGTCGAAGCAGTTGATCCTCTGCCAGGTCACCAAGAACCCGATCGGCCACAAGGGGGCCCGGCTGAGGCAGGAAGTGTCGCTGCCGGGTCGATTCGTCGTTCTCGTACCCAACTCCAAGACGTACGGGATCTCCAAGCGCCTCTCCGATCAGGAACGCAAACGGCTTCGGAACATCCTCGACCGCGTGAAGCCGGCCGAGCACGGTGTCATCGTGCGAACCGCGGCCGAGAACGTCACAGCGGAGGAGATCGAGCGTGACGTGACTCGCCTGCTCAAGCAGTGGGACCAGATCGCAGCGCTTGCGGCCAAACAGAACCGCCCTGCGCTGCTGTACCGAGAGCCCGACATGGCGGTGCGGGTGATCCGCGAGGAGTTCAACGAGGAGTACCGCGCTGTCATCATCGACGATCCGACCCTCTACGAAGAAGTTCACGACTACGTCGCAGCGATCTCGCCCGCAACCGCCGACCGGGTTCAGCACTATGACCTGTCCCAGGAGAACCTCTCGCTGTTCGAGCGTTACCAGATCACCGAGCAGCTCAAGAAGGGCCTCGACCGCAAGGTTTGGCTGCCGTCGGGCGGATCGCTGATCATCGAGCACACCGAGGCGCTCACCGTGATCGACGTAAACACCGGGCGCAACGTCGGCTCGTCGTCGCTCGAGGAGACGGTGTTCAAGAACAACCTCGAAGCCGCCGTGGAGATCGCCCGTCAGCTCCGCCTTCGCGACATCGGCGGGATCATCGTCGTCGACTTCGTCGACATGGAGGTCAAATCCAACCGCGACGAGCTCGTGCGCACGTTCAAGGAGGCGCTCGCCCGCGACAAGACGCGGACGCAGGTGTTCGCCGTCAGCGACCTCGGCCTGGTCGAGATGACACGCAAGCGCATCGGTGAAGGACTGCTGGAGTCGTTCGCCGACCAGTGCTCGGTGTGCAGTGGTCGAGGCGTGGTCCTGACGAGCGCCGTAGTCGGCATCGATTAGAGGGGATGAGGGGGCTCGCTCGCCGCCACGCTCCGAAATGTGATGCGAGGTGTGCGGTTTCGCGATTGTCTCGCATCACATTTCGGGAGGTGAGGGTGGGCTGGCCCCGCTACGCTCCGTGCTGGTAGCGTGCTCGACGCTATGTATGCAGTCATCAAGACCGGTGGAAAGCAGTACCGCGTGGCCGAGGGCGATCGCGTCCAGGTCGAGCGGCTCGGTGAGCCGGGCAGCGACGTCTCGCTGACCCCGGTGCTTCTCGTCGACGGCGACACCACCCTCGCCACTCCTGCCGAGCTCGCCGGAGCCTCCGTATCCGCCCGCATCGTCGAGGAGAACCGCGGTCCGAAGATCGTGGGATTCACCTACAAGAACAAGTCGAACAACCGGCGCCGCTGGGGTCACCGTCAGACGTTGGCCACCATCGAGATCACCGGCATCACGAAGGGCTGACCCGACATGTCGAAGACCAAGGGCGGCGGTTCCACCAAGAACGGCCGCGATTCAGAGTCCAAGCGCCTCGGCGTGAAGGTGTTCGACGGTGGTGTGGTCACCGCCGGCTCGATCATCGTTCGTCAGCGTGGCACCAAGTTCTACCCGGGCGTCAACGTCGGCCGCGGTGGCGACGACACGCTGTTCGCCCTCGCTCCCGGAAAGGTCAAGTTCGGGTCCCGCAAGGGCAAGAAGCTCGTCGACGTACTCACCGACTGAGGTTCGCGACGCAACTCGCCACCAGGAACTACTGCGAGGTGCACGCTGCGGCGTGCGCCTCGCAGACGTTTTGGGGCAGCATCCTGAGGATCAGCGGACTCCCACGCCCTGAGGAAGCGTCGAACGGTCCCATCCGAGCAGACTGACAGCGGCGTTGAACGCGAACCGATCCGTCATTCCCGCGACGTATGTGACGGCGTCGAGCAGCGCCTCGGGAGTACCCGCCGCAGCATGTGGGCGGACGAGGGCGGGCTGGTGGGCCGGCCGGTGGTGTGGATCTTCCAGCGGCAAGGTGTTCGGGCGGTCCGCGTAGTACTCGACCAGCGCTCGCAGGACCCGGATCACCGACTCGCTCTGGGCGACCGAAGCCGGGCGCATGTAGATCCGCTCGTAGTTGAACCGGCGGAATGCTGCCAGCGCCTCAGCCATAGCCTCATCCATCGCGATGTGGCCGGTAGCAGTGATCGTCGCGATCATCGCACCGATCAACGAGCCGAGCTGCTCGGCTCTGGTGGATCCGCACCGTTCTCGAACCGCGTCCGGAAGATCGGCGGGGGTGACGATTCCGGCATGAACAGCGTCCTCGAAGTCGTGGCAGACGTACGCGATCCGATCAGCCCACGAGACGGCCTCGCCCTCCGGAGTCATCGGTGTGGGGCGTGACCAGCTGTGGTTGCGGACCCCGTCGAGCGTCTCGACGCAGAGGTTGAGCGGCTCGAGTACCACGTCGGCCCCCCACACGGCATGGTCGTACCCGCCGGGGACGAATGGCCCGAACGCATCTTCCGACGCGTGGCCCCCCGGACCGTGGCCACAATCGTGTCCCAACGCGATGGCCTCGGTGAGAGCGACGTTGAGGCCGGTGGCCCGCGCGATCGCTGACGCAACCTGCGCCACCTCGAGCGCGTGGGTCAGGCGGGTTCGCTGGTGGTCCTCCGGGAAGATGAACACCTGTGTCTTGCCAGCCAGCCGACGGAACGCCGTGGTCCCATGGAGGATGCGATCCCGATCGCGTTCGAAACACGTGCGCAGCGGGTCGGGCTTCTCCGGGTGAGCTCGGATTCCCGCTCCGTCGGAGAACGTCGACCCCTCGGCCTGTGTGAGGCGTTCGAGCTGCTCTCGTGCGCCGCGATCGGCCGTTGGTCGTGGCGTTACCTCCCTGAACCCGTCCGCGTGCGCGTGCCGAACGAGCGTGTCGCGAGTGAGGTGACCGGCCATCGTCGACGCCCACTGCTCGGCGCGGCGTGACCCTGGTAAAGACGGCGTGGCGTCGCTCAGGAGTGCTGGTTCGACCATGCCGCCAATCGTAGGGCGCACCACCGACAGCTCGACTCGGTCCACGGTTAACGGACGGGGGGCTCAAGGAGCGCGGCGGTCCGGCCGATGTAGGGATATCGGACTATTTCGGCACGCGTAAGGGATGGAGGTTCGGCCATGCGCGCTCGCCACCGGCGGCAGAAGCCAGTGAACTCCATGCGCCGCCGGTCAGAACGCGGGTCGGTTGTCGTGGAGTCGGCTCTGGCGCTGCCGCTGTTCCTACTGCTGATCTTCGGAACGATGGAGTTCGGGCTGGCGTTTCGGACTTACCTCACGCTGACGAACACGACCAGGGATGCTGCCCGATTCGCAGCGACACTGGGGCGAGACGCGGACGCCGACTATCAGGTGCTCAATGAGGCGATCGCGAACCTCGGCGGATACCGAGCCGGCACGCTTCAGAAGATCGTCATCTTCAAGGCGACCGGTCCGTCATCCACAACCTCCACAGGCTCTCTCGCAGCGTGTCTCGGCGGATCGGTCGCCGGACTGTGCAACACCTACATCGGCGGGTCGATCTCCACGAACCCCGCCGACTACGGCTGCAACTACACGTCGCCCGACCGCTTCTGGTGCCCGGCCGGGCGAAAGGTCGCGGTCTCGGACCCACCGGACTACGTCGGCATCTACATCGAAGTGCGACACACCGGTCTGACCGGCGTTATCGGCATGACTCGGACGTTCACTGACGAATTCGTCATGCGGCTGGAACCGGTGCGCTCATGACTGGTGTCTCGCCGACACGACGTCGGTCACGTCAGCGGGGCGACCGGGGCGCCGTCCTCGTCGAGATCGTGATGATCGTTCCGGTGCTTCTGATCATCTCGCTCGGCGTCTTCGACATCGGGTTGGGCTGGAAGGCGTCGCTCACCGTCACCAACGCGGTGCGCGCCGGGGCGCGGGTGGGTTCCAACCTGGGACGAGACGGCAACGCCGACAAGTCGGCGCTCGCCGCGGTCGCCGCATCGTTGGGCACGATCCCTGCCTCTGAGATCGATACCGTCGTGATCTATCGCGCGTCGTCAGCGAGTGGCGACGTCCCTGCTGGCTGTCTCACCACTGGCGTGCGGAGTGCCGGCGGAAGCGCTTCGCTCCAGTGCAACGTGTACACAGGGGCCGAGGTGCTCGCAGCCGCGACGTCGACCGATTTCACCAACAACTGCTCGACGAGCCGCGACCGCTTCTGGTGCCCGTCGTTACGCGCGAACAGCCAGGCACTCGCCGCCGGACCTGACTACCTCGGCGTGTACGTGCGGATCAACCATGCCACCAAGACGCGGATGTTCGGCTCGACCATGGTCGTGAAGGACCGGTCGGTCATGCGTCTCGAACCGAATGCAGGAAACCCATGAGACGGCCCCGAGCTTCCTCCGTCGAGCGCGCTGTCGGCCCGATCCTCGGCCGGCTCGGACTGGTTCGCGTGCACGCGCGTCGCGACGATCGCGGCTACGTCCTCGCCGTGTCGGGGATCATCATGGTTCCGCTGCTCGCACTCAGCGGGATGGCCACCGATATCGGGGGCTGGTACGCGGAGGGCGCGAAGATGCAGAAGGCCGCCGATGCAGCGGCGCTAGCGGCCGTCGTCTGGCTCCCCGACCTCTCGAAAGCGACGTCTGTCGCCATCGACACAGCGCGCCAGAACGGTTTCGACGTCGCTGACTCGAACATCACGATCGTGGTCGGTCAGCTCAGCAGCACCGACCTGCGTGTCAGCATCACCGATGACAACGCACCTATCTTTTTCTCGCGATTCTTCATGTCGTCGATGACGATCAAGCGCGAAGCCGTTGCGACGTACGTGCTCCCGGTGCCGCTCGGTAGTCCCCGCAACTTCTTCGGCACGGGCAACCTTGCGCCGAGCCCTTACACCGAAGGTATGTGGGCGTCGATCAACGGATGGTGTGCCCCGAAGGAGCAAGGTGACCCCTTCGCTCCCGGGTGGGAAGGGAACTGGCCGAGTTCCGGGCAGGTCTGCCCCGGATCGACGGCAAACGGCCAGTACCTCCCGAACCCGATGAACCAGTACGAATACGTGATCACCGTCCCGGCGGTCAGAGCTCTGCCCATCGTCGTGCACCTCTACAGCCCGGCGAAGACCGGTAGCTCACCCGACAGCGGGTCGGCGACGATCACCACGACGTTCACGATGAAGTCCCCCGATGGCACCCCCTTCGACGACACGGACAACCCCGTCACGTCGTGCAACGGAAGCGGGCAGAGCAACCCGCGGACGTACGCGCCGAACGAGACCGACAACGATGCATCGATCTTCGGCGCTGGGGGATGGTCCGCGTTCTGCACGATTCCAGCGGCGGCGCCAGGTGGGAAGTATGTGCTGGGCGTCAAGACGTTGCAGGGCGAACTCGGCTCGAGCGCTTCGAACAACTACTCGATCATGGCGTCGTACAACGGGCTCGGCGTGGCGTGCGACGCCCGCAGCGACGCGACCTGCCCTACGGTCGTCGGCAAGAACTGGATTTCGGTCCTCGCGACGGCAGCGTCGTCATCGGCCGACTTCTACCTTGCCGAGATCGCCGCGGTGCATGCCGGCAAGCAGATGGAGATCACCCTCTTCGACCCCGGGGAGGGCGGCAACTACATCGAGATTCGCGACCCGTCCGACAATCGGGTGAACTTCACCTACAGAACCGCCGACAACCTCTACAGCGGCTCCGGAAGCCAGCTCGACGTCAGTGGGTGCTCCGGCTGGGCGCAGGTTGGCCCCAACCGATCGTCGCAGTGTCGCTACAACGAACGGTTCGTCGTCCTCACGGTCGACCTTCCCACCAACTACGCGACGCTGTATCCGACGAACAAGTGGTGGAAGATCCACTACAACTTCAGCTCTTCGGTCACTGACCGGTCGACGTGGTCGGTGCGAATCATCGGTGACCCGGTTCACATCACCAACTGACCCGGTGGCCGGCTGAGGGCGAGTCGGTCGGCGCGAACCCAGCCGGTGACGAGATCGGCCACCCCTACACTGTCGGCCGTGTCCAACTTCGTCGACGAGGCAGCACTCAATGTGAAGGGTGGAGACGGCGGTGCGGGCTGCGTCTCGTTCCGTCGCGAGGCGCACACCCCCAAGGGCGGGCCGGACGGCGGCGACGGTGGGTCGGGCGGCGACGTTTGGCTCGTCGCTGACCGCAATGTCGCATCGCTCCTCGCGTTCCGCGATCATCCTCACCGCAAGGCAACCTCGGGAACACACGGCTCCGGCTCCAAGAAGCATGGGTCGACCGGAAAGGACCTCCTCGTACCGGTGCCCGAGGGGACCGTCGTCAAGGACCGCGACGGAACCGTTCTCGCCGACCTGGTGAATGCGGGGGACCGTTGGCTCGCCGGGCACGGCGGGCAGGGAGGGAAGGGAAACACGCGGTTCCTGTCGAACCGTCGACGAGCGCCCTCCTTCGCGGAGCAGGGCGAAGTGGGCGAGGAACGCTGGGTCTGGATGGAGCTCAAGCTGATGGCCGACGTCGCCATCGTCGGCCTTCCCAACGTCGGCAAGTCAACGTTGATCTCCCGTGTCTCCGCGGCCAAGCCCAAGATCGCCGACTACCCGTTCACGACGCTCGAGCCCAACCTCGGTGTCGTCAGAACCGACGACGGCTTCGAGATGGTGCTCGCGGATATCCCCGGGCTCATCGAGGGCGCAGCCGAGGGCAAGGGGCTTGGCCACCAGTTCCTCCGCCACATCGAGCGGGCCCGCGTGCTGCTACTTCTGCTCGACCTGTCATCGACCGCGGTCATGACTCCCACTGAGCAGGAGACCGTGCTGCTCGACGAACTGGAGCAGTACCGCCCCGACCTGATCGAACGGCAGCGGGTTCGCGTCGGTGCCCGCGCCGATCTTGCCGACCCCGCGCTGTTGGAATCGTTCAACGGCCACATCCTGTCGAGCGTGACGGGGCGCGGCATCTCCGAACTCGTCGGGCGGTTGCGCGTCGCCGTCGAGGAAGTCCGCGCCGACACCGTCGCTCCCGATGCCTACGTAGTTCACCGCCCGACGCCCGAGGGCATCAGGATCGAGCGCAACCAGTCCGGAGAGTTCGAGGTACACGGTCGGGAAGCCCTGCGCGCGGTGGCGGTCTCCGACCTCACCAACGTCGAGGCGCTCGACTACGTGCACGAGCGCCTCGCCGCACTCGGCGTCGATCGGGCACTGGCGCGGGCGGGGGCACGAAACGGCGACGTCGTGAACATCGGCAAGCTCAGCTTCGAGTACGAGAACGCGGATGAGATCAACTTCGCCGACGGAAGTGGTCGATGAACGTCGTCGTCAAAATCGGCACGTCCTCGATCACCGACGATGACGGGCGTATCGAACGTGGCTCCGTCGCGAAGATCGCCGCCGATATCGTCGACAGTCGCGCCGCCGGGCATGACATCGTCGTCGTGTCGTCGGGGGCGATCGCCGCCGGACTGCCGGCCATGGGGTTGACCGCTCGGGATCGCCCGAGGGACCCACGTACGCTCCAAGCCGTATCGGCCGTGGGACAGGCGCATCTGATGGGCACATGGAACGACTGCTTCGGTGCACATGACACCGTCGCCGGTCAGGTCCTACTGGTTCCGGATGACTTCAACCGGCGATCCACCTACCTGCAGGCTCGCGCGACGCTCGCCCGCCTGACTGAGCTGGGTGTCGTGCCGATCATCAACGAGAACGACGCGATCGCCGACGACGAGATCCGGATCGGCGACAACGATCGGATCGCGGCGCTCGTCGCTCACCTCATCCGTGCCGACCTGCTCGTCCTCCTCACTGACGCTCCCGGGCTGCTCACCGCCGATCCGCGGATCGACGATTCGGCCTCCCTGATCGAGGATGTCATCGAGGTCGATCACGAGCTCGAGGCACTGGCCGGCGGTAGCGGGTCGAACCGGGGGAGCGGCGGCATGGCGACCAAGCTCGCCGCGGCGAAGATCGCGACGTGGAGCGGGGTGCGCACGGTGATCGCGCGGGCCGGACGTCCCGACGTGATCGCCGATGCGATCGGTGGGGTTCAGGGAGTGGGGACGATCTTCCGGCCGGCGGGACGGCGACTTTCAGCGCGGAAGGTCTGGATCGCGTTCGCCGTCGGCGCGGCCGGTTCGGTTCACGTCGACGCCGGTGCACGCTCAGCCGTACTCAGTGACAAGTCCCTCCTCGCTCCCGGCATCCGGAAGGTCGAGGGAGAGTTCCGGCGCGGCGACGCCGTCGAGATTGTCGGGCCCGGAGGGGACGTGTTCGGCAAGGGCACGGTCCGCTTCGATGCAGCGCAGCTCTCGTCCGGAGTCGACCGCGGCGTCGCCGTTCACAAAGACGACCTCGTACTTCTGTCCTGATTGCCCGAGGCCACCTTCGCTCAGGCTCGGTCGCGGGCCGGTGAGCTTTGGGGATTCGCGGGGACGGGTCGCGCGACTCCCCCAAAGTTGCGGACGGGTGGGCGAGCCGGGCCCTACGCGGTGCCGGCAGTACCGGCAGTGCCACCCTCGGTCGCGGTCTGTGGTGCATCGGCGGTTGCCGTGTCGGTGGCTGGAGCCGTTCCGAGCCCGAGCTGTGAACGGATCTCCTCGAGGCGGGCCTGAGCCTCGACGTTGATCGAGGCCTGCTCGACCTCGAGCATCTTGGCCTCGACGCTCGCTCCCTCCAGCTCAGCCCCGGCCATTGCCTTCGCCTGACGCTCCTCGATCTTGCGGCTGATCTCATCGAAGGTCGGCACATCCTGTCCGACCACCTCCGACAGCGAGCCGAGCGCCTTGTTGAGCTGTTCCTGCATCTTCGCCTGGTCGAGCTGGCTGAGGAGCTTCTGCTTCTCAGCCAGCTTCTTCTGAAGCGCTGCGCTGTTCTGCTGCACCGCAGCCTTCGCCTGATCCGATGCGGTGGCGGACTGCAGCGCCAACGCCTTCAGACCCTCGACCTCGCGCTCGAGTGCGATCAAGCGGTTGGCGAACGCCTCCGCGGCCGACGTGTACTCGGCAGCCTTCGCCGTGTTACCGGCTTTAGTCGCCTCGTCCACCATCAACACCGCTTGGCGGGCGTTCGCTCCGACCTTCTCGAGCTCCTCCAACTTGCGGTTGAGCTGCATCTCGGTGGTCTTCTGGTTGGCGATGACGCTCGCCGCCTGCTCCTTGAGACGACGGTGCTGCTCCTGCGCCTCGGTGATGGCCTGCTCGAGCTGCACCTTCGGGTCGGCCTTCTCGTTGAAGGACATGTTGAGCTTCGCCCCGAGGTACTTCCACCACTTCTTCAGCGTCTTGAGCATGGGGCGATGGTAGTGCCGATGAGCTCGCAAGGCGTCCCGCCGGAGCTGAGAGTCGTCGTATGCGACTCAGATGCGGAGCCGACGACGAGCGGCGGAAAGCGTCATCTTCGCTTCCTCGATCCCGAGAGCGAGCGTCAGAGCGAAGTACGTCACCCCGCCTGCTAACACCCCGACCATGACCGCCGCGACTGCGCCTGTCCCCGAGTCATCATGCAGGACCAGGCGAACCAGCCACACGACGACACCCATGCCGAGCGCCGCTACGGCCATCCGGGCAATCGGAGCGAAGGGGGGGAGCGAGACGGATCCGTCGAGCTCGCGAAGTCGACGCTCGAAGCGCCAGATCGCCAGCGCCGCGGCGAGCAGGTAGGCCACCGAGTAGGCCAGAGCGAACGAGGTCGACGTCGCAGCTCCGGCGATCGCCAGGCCGACCACACCGGCGAGGTTGATCCCGTTCTCGATCGCGTTGAGCCAGAACGGGGTGCGGGTGTCGCTCAGCGCGTAGAACCCACGACAGGCGAACAGGTACGCGGAGAAGGCCGGGAGGCCGATCGCGAACGCGGCGACGGCGCGGCCGGTGAGCCGGGCATCTTCTGCCGTGAGGTTGCCGCGCTGCAGGAACGAGGTGATCGGCGTTGCGAGCAGCACATAGCCGATAGCGGCGGGCACTATTAGGGCAGCGAGCAGCCGGAGCCCGCGGCCGAACCGGTCGGCAAGCGCCTGGTAGTCCGATCGAGCCGCGGCACTGGCGAGCTCCGGTGTCATCGTCGTCATGATCGAGACGGCGATGAGCCCGTGGGGAAGCTGGAAGAAGATAAACGCGTCCGAGTACCGCTTGTTGTCGGGTAGCAGTACGAGAACCGTGAGCAACGCCAACTGGTTGGCGACGACATAGCCGAACGTCCAGCCCGAGAGTCGGACGACCTGACGCACGGCGCGGTGGCGGAACTGGGGGGCGAAGCGGATCGGGATGTCGCCTCGGCGGACTGCCCACATCAACGGGACCGACATCGCCGCGACCCCGGCGGTCGTTCCGAGCCCGAGCCACAGCAGAGTCGAAAGGTCACGCTGGGTCGCGTCCAGGATTGCGGCCTCGCCCTGGAGTCGGAGGCCGACGATCATGAAGGCGACGATCGACACCAGGTTGGTGAGCACAGGAGCGAACGCCGCGGTGCGATACATGCGCGAGGCGTTGAGATACGCCGTGCTCAGACTGGTGACCGCGTAGAAGAGGATCTGAGGGAACGTGAGATACAGCAGGTCGACGATGATCTCGAGCTTCCGGAGAGACTCGGCGTCGTGGCCCGGGCCCGACAAGACGTTTCGCCCCACAACCTCGCCCACGGCGGTGCCGGCGAGAGCCACCACCGACAGGACCACGGAGGCGACGAACCCGACCGACAGCATCACCGAGGTCGATTCGTCGTCGTGTTCCGTCCGGGCGCGCACGAAAAGTGGAACCAGCGTGGCCGAGAGAACCCCACCGACGACGAGCTCGTACACGAGGTTCGGGGCGGAGTTCGCCAGGTTGTAGAGGTCGGCGAGTTCGCTCTGGCCGATGGCGTACGCCAGCACGAAGACCCGCGCGAAACCGGTGAGTCGACTCAGGGCCGTGCCCGCTGCGACGAACAGCGACTCGCGGCCGGCGCGCCGCGCCGAGCTGTCGTCGGTCACTGTTGCTGCGCCTGAGGCGTGCCGTCGTCGGAGTCGAGGCGAACGCTCGCCGGGCGGGTGGAAGGAGCCGTGGACGTCTCGTCGATGGCCTGACGGAGGGCTTCGAGCTCGTCGCTGATTGACGTGATCTGTGAGTCGAGTTCGTCGAACGCGTCGGCGCCTGCACCGCCGCTGACGAGTTCGATTCCGCGGACGACGGTTTCCTCGAGTCGTACCTGAAGCGTTACCAGTCGAGTCCGGGTCTTCTCGATCGCAGCGTCGATGCGGTCAGCTGCCTCCACCTTGGACCGCAACGCTGCCGTAGTCGGGTCATCGGAACCCTCAGTTCGCGACGCTTCTGAAGTCGCGAGCCTGCGCCGCGCGACCTCTGGATCGAGCTTCCGGTAGGCCTTGCTCAGATCGTTGCCTGTTCGGGCAGCGTTCCACATCTCGTCGACGGTCGTTGCGGCTCGGTCGCCGAGACTCGCCAACCGATCGCGGACGGGCCCATCGGGAACGCCGGCGACCACTTCCGCGAACTGCTTGGCGGACCTGAGTGCGTCCTGGGCGATGCGTCGCCACGGTTCCCCGACGGTGAACGGGTCGATTCGCTGGGCGGTGACGCCTGAGCCTCGACGAGGGAGCCGGAGCGCTGCCGCAACTCCGGTCCCGATGAGCAGTCCGAGGATCGCTCCCACCACGACGCCCATCGGCCCGCCCGGGATGCCGACGAGCGCGCCGAGAGCGGTACCGCCACCGGCGAGCGCCACGGCGGGGAGCGCTCGGTCCGTCATGACGACGACGGTAGTTGAGTTGCCGCGCTCGGCGTTGCAGGCGGCTTCGGCGGATCGGCCGGATCGGCCGCCGGAATGTAGGGCGGAGGGCCGACCGGCGGCGGAAGCGAGTCCATACCTGGATCGGCCCCGATGTCGTCGGCGGAGAATCGTTGGAGGTCGTCGTCGGTCGGATGCTCGATGCGCGCCACGCGTGTCGCGTGTCGCGCCACGGAGGCCTCGAACAGGTTGCGGGCGAAGCGACCGTTTCCGAAGCCCTTGTCACGCGGTTCAGCGTCGAGCACATCGCGAACACGTTGGATCGAGCTCTCATCGAGCGCGTACCGCTGCTTGCGGCAGATGCCCTCGAAGATCCGCTGCAACTCGTCGGTCGAGTAGTCCGGGAAGTTGATCGTCTTCGGGAACCTCGACTTCAGTCCAGGATTCGCCGCAATCAGATCGGCCATCTCGTCGGGGTAGCCGGCGACAACCACGGCGGTGCGATCGCGGCGGTCCTCCATGCACTTCACCATCTGGTCGACCGCCTCGCGACCGAAGTCGGCCTCTCCGCCGCGCACCAAGGTGTACGCCTCGTCGACGAACAACATCCCACCGTCGGCCTCGTCGAACCGCTTCACCACGAGAGGAGCGGTCTGCCCGACGAACCCGGCGACCATGCCGGAGCGGTCGGTTTCGACGAGATGGCCGCGACTCAACGCCCCGACGGAGTGGTAGATCTGCGCCAGGAGCCGCGCGACCGTGGTCTTGCCGGTCCCGGGGTTGCCGACGAACACCAGGTGCAGGCTTGTGTCGATGGTGGGGAGATCGCGTTCCTTGCGGAGCTGCTGAACCCGGAGGAGGTCGGTGACGAGACGGACCTCCTCCTTCACCTCGGTCAGCCCGACGAGCGAATCGAGTTCGGCCAACAACTCCTCGATCGGGCGGGGAGGAGTCACCGCAGGCAGGGTGGAAGGCGTGCCGGTGGGATCCGCGGATTCGGGTATGTGTGGCTCCACCTTCGCGACCTCGGGTTGACGGTCGCGGGGCACGAGCATCCGGATGTGATTGAGGAGAAGGTTCCGATAGGAGCCGATCGCATCGAGCTCTGCTTGCGCGGTGATCTCGTCGAGCGCTGCGATGAGGTGACAAATGTCGAGCGCCCGGCGGTAGTACGTCATCGCTCGCTCGCCGCCGTCCTGGCCGTCGGCAGTCACCAGGATGTCGAACATGATCGACAGGCGACTCAACCAGTCCTTCTTGCCGGCGACGAGCGTCGACTTGCGGAGGACTGTCGGAGTTGCTCCGGCCAGGTCGGTGGGAAGCAGCGGACCGAACGTGTTGGTGAGAGCCCACAGCTCGTTGTCGGTCAGCCGGTCGTCCACGTCGATGAACGCGACGCACAGGTTGAACGCCTCGATGACGACCTCGTCGTGGAAATCGCCTCGTCGGGGAGGCGATACACGCGACGCCGCGTCGGTGACGACGACGGTGACGTCGTCGATGAAGGCGTGAACCACCGGGGCGAGCGCGTCGGCTGCTCTCACGGGGCCTGAGGCTACCGGTTCCCCCAACCCGTTCTGTTGTACGAAGCGCGCGCGTGGCCGCGCGCTTTGTACAACAGAACGGGTTGGGTGGCGCCGGTAGTCTGGCCCGATGTCCTACCGTTTCGAATCCCCCTCCGACGTACGCACCCGGCTCGGCCAGGTCGACTACCTGTCGGACGACGCAATCGCCGGGATCGTGTACCTCGCCGATCGGCTCGGCAAGCCGATCCTGGTGGAAGGCCCGGCGGGTACCGGCAAGACCCAGCTGGCGAAGTCGGTCGCCGACATCATCGGCGCCCGTCTTATCCGCCTTCAGTGCTACGAGGGGCTCGACGAGTCCAAGGCGCTCTACGAGTGGAACTACAAGAAGCAGCTGCTCCGGATCCAGGCGACGAAGACCGAGGGGGAGTCGGCGGACTGGGACCAGATCGAGGAGGACATCTTCTCCGACGATTTCCTCCTGACCCGGCCCTTGCTCGAAGCCATCCGTGCCGATGATCCGGTGGTGCTGCTGATCGACGAGGTCGACCGCGTCGAGGTCGAGACCGAGGCGCTACTGCTGGAGATCCTGTCGGACTATCAGGTGTCGATCCCCGAGCTGGGCACCATCGAGGCGAAACAGATCCCGCTCGTCTTCCTCACGTCCAACAACACCCGCGAGTTGTCCGAGGCACTCAAGCGGCGTTGCCTGTTCCTTCACATCGACTACCCCGACATGGAGCGCGAGAAGGAGATCGTGCTCACGAAGGTGCCCGACATCACCGAGTCGCTCGCCGATCAGGTCGCCCGCATCGTGCGGTCGATCCGTCAGATGGAGCTCAAGAAGTCGCCATCGGTATCCGAGACGCTCGACTGGGCTCAGACCCTCATGCTCCTAGGGGTGACCAAGGTCGACGCCGAGACAGCGGCGAACACTGCGAACATCCTCCTCAAGTACCAATCGGACATCGCCAAGGCGACCAAGGAATTCGGCAACGAAGGCTCGAGCTTCCGCAAGGGCGGCCCGCTCTCGACGTCCTCATGACGACCTCGGGTCACCTCCTCGCGAACGGTGAGGGGCTGCTCGCGTTGCTCAACGGGTTCATCGCCGAACTGCGTGAGGCCGGCCTCCCGGTCAGCCTCACCGAGAACCTCGACGCGATGGAGGCGGTGAAGCACATCCCAATCGAGGATCGTGCGGCCTTCAAGTACGCCCTCGCGGCGACACTCGTCAAGAACAACGCTCACTGGCGAAGTTTCGAGACGGTGTTCGAGGTCTACTTCTCGATGCGGGGCCGCCAGTTCGCGCTCGGCGACGAGGGAGAGGCGCTGCCCGATGAATTGGCCGACGCGCTCGCAGCGGCCGCCGGTGACGGGCAGGGCGACGGACAGATGCAGGGCGGGGGCGGTGGCGAGCAGATGTCGCCCGAGGAGCTCGCCGAGATGCTCTACAAGTCGTTGATGAAGGGCGACGACGCGCTGATGCGAGCTGTTGCTCGACAAGCCGTCCGTCGCTACGCCGGCATGGAACCGGGTCGTCCGGTCGGGGGTACCTACTACTTGTACCGGACGCTTCGGAATCTCGACCTCGACGGCGTGCTCGAACGACTGATGCAGCAGACCGAGCAGGACGCTCCCGAGGAACTCAGCCCACTCGAAAGGCGTCTCGAGGAGGACGAGTTCACCGAGCGAATCGAGAAGGTGAAAAAGGAGATCGAAGCGGAGATTCGCCGACGACTCGTCGCCGACCGTGGGGTCGAGGCGATGGCGAAGACGCTCCGAAAGCCGCTTCCGGAGGACATCGACTTCATGCACGCGTCGCGTGACGAGATGAAGCTCCTCCGTCAGGCGATCTACCCGCTGACCCGCAAGCTCGCCGTTCGTCTCGCCCGAAAGCGTCGGCACGGTCGCAAGGGTCCCTTGGACTTCCGCAACACGGTCCGCCACTCGCTCAGCTACGGCGGCGTGCCGGCGGAGCCAAAGTTCAAGTACCCCCGACCGGCCAAGCCGGAGATCTTCGTGATCGCCGACATCTCTGGTTCGGTCGCCAGCTTTGCTCGCTTCACGCTGCACCTCGTCTACGCGGTCAGTTCACAGTTCTCGCGGGTGCGATCGTTCGTCTTCATCGATGGTGTCGACGAGGTCACGCACTTCTTCGAGGGCACCGACGACATTCTCGACGCCATCCACCGGGTCAACACCGAGGCCGACGTCGTATGGGTCGACGGCCACTCCGATTACGGGCACGCGTTCGAGGTCTTCTGGTCGAAGTGGGGCAAGGACATCGGCCCGAAGACCACCGTGATGATCCTCGGCGATGCGCGGAACAACTACCACGCCAGCCAGAGCTGGGTGATCAAAGAGATCCGCCACCGCGCCCGGCACGTGTTCTGGCTGAACCCCGAACCGAAGAGCTACTGGGATACCGGCGACTCGATCGTCGGCGAGTACGCGACGCATTGCGACGGGGCGTTCGAGTGCCGCAACATGCGCCAGCTCGAGCGGTTCGTCGACAACCTCGTCTGAAGTCGGCGTGCGGCCCGACTCAGCCGAGCAGCGTAGCGACGAGCTTCGCCTCCTCGGCGAGGTGTTCCTTGAGCCCGTCGATGATGGCCCTTTCGACCTGACTTCCCACGAGCAGCACACGGACCCGTAGATCACCGCCAACGTTGCGGATCGACCCCTCGGAGCTCTCGGTGAACCGGGCAGACGCCGACGCCTCGAGCTTCGACGCGTAGTGATCGGGGAGCAGCTTGGTGCGCGACGTCAACGTCGACAGGTCGTAGGTCGTCTCCTCGACCCACGTGAGGCGGTCAGGATCAATGATCGCCAGGGCTGCTGCCGGCAGGTCGGCCGTGAACTTGTACCGAAGCCGAAGCACGACCCGATCGCCGTGCTCGGTGCGGCCGAGCATCTCGGGCCGACTGATGCGACCGAACTCGGGAAGCTGTTCGTACATCGCCTGCGACGAGTAGCAGGCGATGACTTCCTCAGGTGCGGCGTCGAAGGGCTGCCTGACATCGAACTTCATCGCGGGGCACTCTATGCCGCGCGCTTCAGCGGTGGAGGGGCTACGGCAGGCTCGAAATCACTTCGTCGAAGACCCGGAACAGGCCCGGACCCTGCTTGTCCTCGCGAGTGAGCACCCCGAGTCGCCGGCATCGAGTGAGGATCTCTCGTGCCTCCCGGCCCGGCCACGGTTTCGGAAGGAGCTCCGGTGGGAGCATCGGGTCCAGCTCGAAGCATCGGTTGAAGCGGATGGCGATGTGCAACGCCCCCGGCAGAAAGTCGGCTTCCGACAGCTTCTCGCCGCGCCGCCGCATGGCGTCGAGATCATCAGGAACGTCTCGATAGGTTTCGATGAAGTCCTGATACCTCCGGGCGATCGCGTCGAGCGGCCAGAGCGCGGCGGCGATTCCCCGGGGGTCGCTCGTTCCCCCGACGGCGAGGTCGTCGGTCGTGGCCGTGGTCACGTGGTCTGCGATTCCGAGACGCTCGACCTCCGCTGCGACCTCGAAGTCCCACCGATGCGGCGATGCGTAGAGCCCGTTGTGCACGGGCGCCGCTCCGAGCGCGAGCAGGCGGTCCCGAAAGTCGTCGCGGGCAGCTCGCTTGGACTCGGGGATTGCGAACGCCACGAGGCGCCACGTGCGATCCCAGCCGCGTCCGGCCGCGTCCTGGGCGTATGCGAGGACGTGGCGGGCCATCATCGACGACAGTGCCGCCGAACCCGCGGGCGTGGCGCGAAGGATCGAGTCACGCCCGTCACCGTCGCGGGTGAACAGCCCTTCGGAGACGAGGCGGCGAAGACAGGACCGGACCTGGTCGGTCGTGAGTCCGCATGCCTCGGTGACCGGCCACAGTTCGCTCGACACGATGTCGCCGTTGCGGTGTGCGAGGCCGAGGACGAGCAACCGGGTGGGTACTGACGTGTCGTCCAGTCCGGTCGAACCCGCCACGGTCGTTTCTGTCACGACGTCACCTTAGCGTCGGATCGGGGTCGCCCGTCAGGACAGATGGAGCCCGCATTCTGTCTTGTCCTTGCCTGCCCAGCGACCGGAGCGGGGATCCTCGCCGTCGGCGACCGGTTTGGTGCACGGCCAGCACCCGATCGACGGGTAGCCCTGGTCGAGCAGCGGGTTGTGGGGGATGTCGTGGTCGGCCAGGTACCCGTCGCAGTCGAGTTGGGTCCAGTTCGCGATCGGGTTCACCTTGATGAGCCCACGAGGGTCGCGCCCAACGATCGGGGCGCCGGCGCGAGACGGCGCCTCGTCGCGGCGGAGGCCGGACATCCACGCCGCCTTGCCGTTGAGGGCACGGTCGAGTTGGCCGACTTTGACCGCGGAACAGCAGTTCTCCGGATCGGCTATCCAGAGCTCCTCTGCGTGCGGCGCGACCGTCATCATGCGGAGGTTCAAGCCGTAGTGGCGGCGGATTCGCTCGACCGTTTCGAGTGTCTCGGGGAAGTGGTAGCCCGTATCGATGAAGACGACTTCGATTGCAGGGTCGACCTTCGTCGCGATGTCGATGACCAGTGCGTCGGCCATCGATGCGGCCAGCGACAGGTACGGACCGAACGAGTCCACCGCCCACTGGATGATCTTGGACGCGGACAGTCGCTCGAAGTCGGAGTTGAGATCCGCGAGTTCCTCGTCGGTGAACTCGGCGGGGGTGAAGCGGGCTGCCGGAAGGGACAGCGATGTCTCCGGCATCAGACAGCGCACTCCGAGTCGCCGATCTCGACCTCGAACGGGCCGGTCTCGTCGTAGTCGACGTAAAAGTCGGGACGCTCCTCGGGGGTGGGGAACTCGTCGAGGTCCTTGAGGGTGGCGGCAATGGCCTTGGTGCCGCCGGCCCGCTCGATCCACGACCGGAAGGTCTCGCCGGCCTGTCGTTCGTCATTGAATCGGCCGACGACACGCACGACTGCCTGGGGCGCAGCCTTGGCCGGCAGGCGGAGCGCCTTCTCGCCGAAGTGGATCTTCTCCTGCCCGACGTAGCCGCCCAACAGCATCTGGTAGCCGGGAGCCGCCTTGCCGTGAGCGCGGCGCTCGGCACCGAAGAACCCGATGTCGGACACGTGGTGCTGACCGCACGAGTTGGTGCAACCGGAGATGTTGGTGCGGATGCCACCGACTTCGCCGAGGCCAGCCTCCTCCAAGGCGACGCCGATGGCATCGGCGAGGCCGCGGGACTGGGTGACGGCGATGTTGCAGGTGTCTGCGCCCGGGCAGGCCACGACGTCGCGGCTCAGCTCAGCGCCCGCTTCAGCCATCCCGATCGCGCTCAGACGCTCAAAAAGCAACGGCAGTTGCTCCTCGGTGAGGTCCCGGAACACGAGGTTCTGGCGGTTGGTGATCCTGACGTCGGCATCGAACTCGCGGGTGATGGACGCGAGCCCGCGGAACTGCTCCGAGGTGACGTCGCCGAGGCGGGACCACGCATGCGCAGACACGGTGCCGTTTGCTGTGCCCCGGACAACGTTGGCCTGTTCCCACCGGTCGTAGGACTTGGTGGAGCGGAGCGCGACCGGTGTGCCCTGGCCCATGACCGTCGGCGCCACGGAAGCGGAGACCCCTGCCGGCGCATCGCCCCAGGCCTCGACCACGTCGGGAATGCCGCCAGGCCACGATGACGAGCCGGGGAGGAGGCGCCGCGACGTGAGGATGCGCTCCTGTACCTCCTCCCAACCGAGTTCCTGGATCACCCATTTCAGGCGGGCGCGAAGCTTGTTCTTGCGCTTGCCGGTCTGTTCGAAGATGCGGAGGATCGCCTCGAGTGTCGGCAGGAGTTCCTCACGCGGGGTGAACTCCTCGAGGGCGAGTGCCGCGTGGGGGTTCGCCCCGAGGCCTCCGCCCACGAACACCCGGAAGCCAGCCTCGGTCGTGCCGTCCTCGAGCGTGCGGGTCACCGCGACGACGCCGGCGTCGTTGAACATCGCCTGGCCGCAGTCGGTCTCGCACCCGCTGAAGTTGATCTTGAACTTGCGCGGGAGTCGTTGGGCGAACGGGTGGTGGAGAAAGTGGCGATAGGCCGCTTCGGCCCACGCGGTGATGTCGAGCTTCTCGTACGGGCACGCTCCGGCGAGGTGGCAACCCTGCACGTTGCGGACGGTGTCCCCGCACGCCTCCCTGGTGGTGAGACCGAGGGTCGCGAACTCGCGGAGGAGATCAGGCACCCGGGTGAGCTCGACGTAGTGGAACTGGAAGTTCTGACGCGTGGTGATGTGACCCCAGCCGCGGGAGTACTCGTCCGCGACCCTTGCGAACAGGTCGAGCTGGTCGGCGTTGAGCCGGCCGTACGGCGCCTTGACCCGCACCATCTGGTTGGTGCCGCCCTGGCGCTGGCCATAGATGCCGTTGTTGAGGCGGAACACGCGGAACGTGTCGTCCTCGATCTCGCCCGCGAGGTGCAGGGCGAGCATCTTCTCGAACTTCTCGATGTCCCTGGCGATGTCGGCCGCGATGTTGGCCGGGATGGTGAAGTCGCGGCCCGACTGGGCCCGTTTCGCGAGGTCGGGATCGATCTCGATGGTGGTCACAGGTATGCCTCCGAGCGCTGCGTTCCCCGAGTATCCCAATTCCCGACCATTCAGGTCAACATTCGTTCTCGATGGCCTCGGCAGGTTCGCTTGCTGCGCTCACTTCTTACGCTGCGGTACCTCGGCGCTAGCCCGCTCGCAGGAGTTCGGATACCTCGAAGGCCAGGTCGAGCGACTGGCGCCCGTTGAGTCGTGGATCGCAGATCGTCTCGTAGCGCAACCCGAGATCGGAGTCGCCCAGCTGCTCGGCGCCACCCAGGCACTCGGTCACGTCGTCGCTCGTGAGCTCCACGTGTACACCGCCCGGCCAGGTGCCGACGCCGTGATGGGCTTCGAAGAAGCCACGGATCTCATCGAGGATCGCATCGAAGTGGCGTGTCTTGCGGCCGCTTTGTGAGGTGAAGGTGTTGCCGTGCATCGGGTCGCACGCCCACACCACTGAATGGCCAGCTTCGCTGACGGCCCGGAGTACGCCGGGGAGGTGGTCACGAACCTTGTCTGCACCCATGCGGCTGATGAGGGTGAGCCGGCCGGGAACGAGGTCGGGGTTCAGTGCGTCGCACAGCGCGACGACCTCGTCGGGCGACACCGTCGGGCCTATCTTGCAGCCGATCGGGTTGTTGATGCCGCGGAAGAACTCGACGTGGGCACCGTCGAGACGACGAGTGCGCTCGCCGATCCAAACCATGTGAGCCGAGCAGTCGTACCAATCGCCGGTGAGGGAGTCCTGGCGAGTGAGGGCTTCCTCATAGCCCAGAACCAGTGCCTCGTGGCTGGTGTAGACGTCGACTTCGTGAAGGTGGGGAACCGACGTCGTGTCGATCCCGCACGCGGCCATGAAGCGAAGGGCTCGGTCGATGTCGTTGGCGAGCGCCTCGTACCGCGCGCCCTCAGGGCTTGCCGTGACGAACTCCTGGTTCCACGCATGTACCCGGTTCAGGTCCGCGAATCCGCCTTTGGTGAACGCCCGCAGCAGGTTCAACGTCGACGCCGACTGGTGGTACGCGGCGATGAGTCGCTGGGGATCCGGCGTGCGTGCCTCGGCGGTCGGCGCGGGGTCGTTGATGATGTGGCCGCGGAACGATGGAAGCTCCAAGTCGCCGACGGTCTCGGTGGGCGACGAGCGAGGTTTGGCGAACTGGCCGGCGATGCGGCCGACCTTCACGACCGGCACACCGGCGGAGTACGTCAGCACCACCGCCATCTGGAGGATGAGCTTGAGGCGCTCGCGAATCGACGTCGCGTTGAAGGCCTCGAACGACTCAGCGCAGTCGCCGGCCTGTAGGAGGAACGCCTCCCCGTTGGCGACCCGCCCGAGGTCTGCGAGGAGGTTGCGGCTCTCGCCGGCGAAAACGAGGGGCGGATACCCGGCCAACACCTTGAGCACAGCCTCGGTAGCCGCGGGGTCGGGCCACGTCGGTTGTTGATCGGCGGGGAGGTTGGCCCAGCTCGACGGGTTCCAGAGTTCTGCCATAGGCGGACATTCTCGCGTCCCCGGACGCGGTGGCCCCAACCGATTCGGCCCGCCACCTGTTCTGTGATGCGAGGCCGCCCCTGGAGGGGCGGCCTCGCATCACAGAACGGGCTTGGGGAGCTTACGCGGCGTCGATGGTGGCGAGCGCTGTCTCTCGCACGGAGTTGACCGCACGCTTCACCAAGCGTCGGGCGGCCTCCGCTGTGACTCCGAGCTCCTCGCCGACCTCCCGATAGCTCCGGCGACACCCGTCGGCGAGCCCGAATCGCTGCTCAACCGCGGACCGGGCGCGTGCGTCGAGGCAGGACAGGACCTGATCCAGCAGCTCGTCGTCGACACGGGCCATGAACTCGGCCTCGGGGCCGGGAGCGCTGTCGGCGAGCAGATCGACCAACTCGTTCGACTCGTCGTGGCCGACCGACCGGTCGAGCGAGGTCGGCGTCGACAGACGGTGGAGGAGGGCGTTCTCGCTGTCCAGCTCGTCGCCGTCACCCGACACCGCGCGGAGCGCGGCGCGAAGTGAGGCTGACCGGTCGCCGGGAAGGCGAATGAGGCTGGCCTTCTGATCGAGGGCTCGGCCGATCGACTGGCGAATCCAGAACGTGGCGTAGGTCGAGAACTTGAAACCCTTCCGCCAGTCGAACTTGTCGACGGCGTGCTCCAACCCGAGGTTGCCCTCCTGGATGAGGTCGAGGAGCTCCATGCCTGATGGAAGCGGGTAGCGGCGTGCGACACTGACGACGAGTCGCAGGTTGGCCCTGATGAACCGGTCCTTGGCGGCGTTGGCGGCGGCGATCTTCCGATTGATCTCCGCACCGCGCTCGCCGGCCTCCTTGCGGGCCCGGGCGTCGGCTCCGGCCTCGATGGCCTTCGAGAGTTCGATCTCCTCCTGAGCGGTCAGGAGCGGGACCTTTCCGATCTCGTTGAGGTACACACCGACTGAATCGCTCATTTTCTCACCTGCGCTGCTGGCGCCTTGCTTCCTGCTCGTGGGCTGAGGAATTTCCGGAACACAGGGTGGAAATCGCACCGAGTGCCCCTACGCTTGATTTCGAGACCGGCACGCTGGGTGTGTCTCTGAGTACCTATCGGCAGGTGTTCGACAAGGTTGAGCGGTGATCCGCGTTCAATCTGAAGTTTTTTGGGCCGAACGACCCACCTACGATTGGTGGTCATGGGTCAGCGCATCGCTGTCTTCGGGGGGACGTTCGACCCACCTCACATCGGCCACCTGGTCGTTGCCAGCGAGGTCCGTCACCGTTGCGGCTTCGACGCGGTGCTCCTCATGGTCGCCAACGACCCGTGGCAGAAGCGCTCGACGAGGCTGATCACACCTGCCGCGGATCGACTCGCCATGGTCGAAGCGGCGGTCGATGGGCACGACGGATTGGTTGCTTCCGCCATGGAGATCGGTCGGGGTGGGCCGACTTACACGATCGATACGGTCGAGGAGTTGTTGGCCGCTGACCCCAGCGGCTCCGTCTCGCTGGTGATGGGTGCGGATGCGGTCGCGGGTCTTCCGACGTGGCATCGGTCCGACGAGCTTCGCGACACGGTTGACGTCGTCGCCGTGTCCAGGCCCAGCCACCCTCCGATCGCGCAGCTCCCGCGGTGGAGGGTGACGGTTGTCGATGTTCCCGCGATTGACGTGTCCAGCACCGACCTCCGCAATCGCTGTTCCGCGGGCATCCCGATTGACTTCCTGGTCCCCGACGTCGTGCGATCCGAGATCCTGGGCCGTGGCCTCTATGGTGTTCGCCGATGAACGGCACCGTCAGAGCCCGCGCTGATGGGTCACGAGGGTCTGCGCCCGAAGCCGACGATGGCCGAACCGCCAGGATTCGAGCGGCTCAGCGCCGCCGCTGGGCCGTCCGAGGTTTCAGCGTGACGACCGTCGTCGCGCTCGCGGGCGTGAGTTGGCTCGGCTACCAGGGATACGACGCGAGTCTCAAGGTCCGTGGCGGCGCCACTGCGGAGGTCATCACCGACCCGAGCGCGCCCGGTTACATCGCGGCCGTCGACGCGTCGCCCGTCCACCTCGTCGCGTTGACCGATTCCGACGATGAGTTGAGTGCTGTGCTGCTGTTCGTTCCGGACCCGTCGGGTGGAGGAACGATCGTGTGGTCACTCGGGGAACTGGTTGTCGAGCGGGCGGCGATCGGGGAGTCCTCCGACGACGTGGCCGCCGAGCCCGAGCCCGAGGACGGGACCGACACGACCGCTGTCCCGGAGACCTCTGCTCCTCCGGCGGGCGAGAAGATCTCACTGGCCACGCTCTATGCCGACGAGGGCCTCGCCGCGATGCGGGCTGAATACGAACGGGTGCTCGGATTCGGGGCGACTGACGCCATCACTGCCGATCCAGCGGCCATCGCCACAGCGGCCGGACCGCTCGGCCAGATCGCGATCCGTAACCCCGACCCGATCTCGGTCGAGGTCAAGGGGAAGCGGTCGGTGAAGTACAAAGCCGGCGAGCTGGCGCTCGAACCCGACGAGGTGGGGGAGTTCGTGACGACCAGAGGCGCTGGCGAACAGCCGGTGAACCGTGGGGCTCGAACCGAAATCGTCCTCGACGCTCTGATCGAGCGTCTGGCGGGCCGGTCCGAACCGGCCGGGGGATCGAGTTCGACGAGCGCGTCCACCAACCCAGCCGCGTCCGGCTCCGGTAGCGAAGGGGTTGACTTCGCTTCGGTTCTCACCGTGATGGGGAGTGCGGGGACCGACTTCGTCGAGCTCCCGACCGAACGACAGTCGTTCAAGGGGTCGTACTTGTATTCACCAGATGCCGCCGGTGTCGCCGCTGCGCTGGAGGGTGTCGTGCGGTTCCCCGTCAGCGCTTTCCCGGGCCAACGCCCCCGCGTCCGCGTGCTCAACGGGACGACCGAGAACACCAGAGCGGGTGAGCTAGCACCCGATCTTGCCCGTGCGGGAGGGGAGGTTCTGCTGGTCGGCAACTCCAACCCGCTCGATGTCGACACCAGCTCCGTCGTATATTCCGACGAGTCGTTCCAGCCGGTCGCCGACCGCATCGCCGAGATCGTGGGGGTGACCGCTGAGCGAACCGACGAGATCTCCGACGCTGCCGACATCGACGTCGTGCTCGGCGCCGACTACTTCCGATGAGCGACGCCATGACGAACACCACCAACGGGTCCGACCTCGCCCGACAGATCGCGCTGGTTGCGGCCCGGGCCGCCGACGAGAAGCAGGCCGAGGGCGTTCTTGTGCTCGATGTCTCCGAGATCATCGCGATCTGCGACTACTTCGTCATCTGTTCGGCGCGTAACGCGCGGCTCGTCGCGGCGGTCGCCCAGGAGATCGAGGATCACGTCGCGATCGAGTTCGACCGGCGGCCAGCGGGCGTCGAGGGTCTCGACGATCGTCGGTGGGTGCTGGTCGACTTCGGTGACGTCGTCGTTCACGTCTTCGCCGAGGAGGAGCGCTCGTACTACCGCCTCGAACGGCTCTATGGCGACGCTCCGCGCATCGACTGGCAGGTCGGTCCCATCGGCGACACGGCCTGATCTCCGGCGGTGTCGTTGCACGTCGACGGTTACGACAACTTCGTCGAGATCGGACGCGGCGGTCTGTCGACGGTGTACTCGGCAACGCAGCTGGCGCTTCATCGACCGGTAGCCGTGAAGGTCGTCGATCTGGATCCGGACGATGCGACGGCGCGGCGGAGGTTTCAACGGGAATGCGCGGCGCTCGGCGTGCTCGGCGAGTCGCCCGGGATCGTTCCCGTCTACTCGGCGACCTTCACCGCTGACGGCCGTGGGTGCATCGTCATGCGCCTGATGCGGGAGTCGCTCGCGGACACGCTACGACGGGAGGGGCCACTCGACGTCGAGCGCGTCATCGACGTGGGCGTGACAGCGCTCACCGCGCTCGACCACGCACACCGCCGAGGCATCGTTCACCGCGACGTGAAACCGGCCAACCTCCTCGTAGCGGAAGGTGGCGAGATCGCGTTGGGGGACTTCGATATCTCCTCGGTCGACAGCGTCAGGTCGTCGACGGCAACGCTGGACTCGATGTCGCCTCCACATGCGCCACCGGAACGCTGGCGTGGCGATGCCGCCGCTGGACCGAGCGGCGACATCTGGTCGCTCGGATCAACCCTGTACATGCTGCTCACCGGAAGTCAGCCGTTCGGCACGGCATCGGCTCAGGGCGGAGTCGCGGGGCTCATTGACCGCGTGATGAACGATCCGACTCCACCGGTCGGCCGTCCCGACGTCGCGCCCGCGATCGAATCGGTGATCGGTCGCGCTCTGGCGAAGGACCCCGATGATCGATGGCCCGATGCCGCATCGATGCGAGGAGCCCTGTTACAAGCGAGCGGGCGAACGTCGGCTCCAAGTGGGCATGACACGGCGACTCCTGAGCGGTCATTGGAACGAGCGGCGTCGAGGGTCGGTCCATCCTCCGCAGATCGATCATCACGCCGACGCGAGGTCATCTCGGCTATCGCGGTGGTTGTCGCTGTTGTCATCGCTCTCGCGGTGGCGGTCCTCATCGCGTTCGGGTGACTCGAGCACCGGCGATGACTTCGGCGATGGCGTCGAGCGTCCCGGAATGTTCGTCGAAGTAGTACGAGTGAGCGTCGAGCACACCGGGAGACTCTGCTCCTGATCGCGGCCTCGCTTCGATCACGTGAGCGCCGAACCCGGCTTCTGACGGGTCCCGCCCGAACCAGCCGGAGCTCGCGACGAGATCTGCTGGCTCGGCCACCGCGAATAGCCTCACACCGGTGGCGAGGTCGAGCTCCCGGACGTGGTTGACCCCGAGCCCCGGACTTCCGGCGACGATCACATCGACGTCGGGCGTCCGGCGAGCGGCGTGTGCCACGACGAGGGACCCGTAGGAGTGGCCGACGAGGACGACTGACGCATCGTGGGTTCGGCGCAGAGACTCGACGAACGTCACCAACGATCGCGCCCCCGATCGGGCCCTCACGGTGGTGAGCACCTCGGCGAGCGTTCGCCAGATTCCGTGACCCCCGGGAGCGTCATAGCCGAGCCAGGCGATCGCCGCGGTGCCGGAGTCGCCGGCCCGTCGATCGGTCGCTCGGACGATCGCCTCGGCATCGTCGGCGAGCCTGGGTAGGTCGTGGAGGTCGGTGCCGAGGCCGGGCACGAGAACGACGATCCGCTCCGCTGACCCGATGTCTCCGATTGCGACGACTCCGAGGCCCGCAGCGTCATCGAGGGTGAGCACGCGGCGACTCAGCTCGCGTTCGTCAGCCGGTCGGCCCAGCATCGCCACCCGGGGCCACGCTGTGCCGTGTCCGCCGCTGTGGGCTCGCTGAGCCAACGCCTGGGCCGACAGCTCGTCGGCGGCGCCTCGGAGGGAACTCGCGGCCGCCCGTGAGAGCGGCAGCAACTCCTGCCGCACGCGTGCAACAGTCGACTCTCGGTCCTGCCCCCGCCACGCGGAGCCTTCGAGTCCCGTCGCGAGGCTGAGGACGTCTCCTTCGATAAGCATCGCGGCGCGATCGATCTCACGAGCGATGTTCTCAAGGAGATCGACGTCGCAACCGAGTTTCATCTGCGGCCGATCGTCGCGCATCAGCGGCGACAGGACGATGGGGGACATCCCCCTGTGGATAACCCGGAAATGGGGCTGGCGTTTTCGAGCCGGCCGCCGCAACGTTGCGGTGCCAGGAGGGTTCGTGGCCGGGAAGCGGTGGAGGAACGAAGCAGATGGAGGGTCTTGAACTACTCGGCGACGGATGGCGTCGCCGTTTCGGTGTGGGGACCGTGACCACGTTCGGACGTGGAGGCGGTGGCGTCGATCTGGCCCTCGCCGACGACCAACGTCTGCATCGGCACTGCGGCACCATCGTCGTGACCGACGACGGATGGGAACTGCACAACGTCGGTCGCTGGCTGCGCATGCGTTTGACTCGTCACGACCGGTTCGGCGTCGACAGCGTGCGGCCGGGTGAGTCGATTCGTGTCCCGTGGACTGACACCCGTGTGCAGATCTTCGTCGGCGACCGAGTCCACGAGTTCACTGCGACCCGATACGGACGTCAGATGGGCACCCCGGCATCGGCGGGCGGGTCGGTGCGCGACGGCAGGGACGACGACGCTACGTGCGTGCCTGTTCCCGTCGACCGGTCTGCCGGCTACTTCCGGGCACTCGTCGCCCTCTGCGAACCCCAACTGCTCGACCCGACGAGTCGCGACGTCGCAACCGATCTGCAGATCGCGCTCCGCCTCAATCGCACCGGCCTGGAACGGGGGCGCCTGAGCGGCAAGTCGATCGAACGGCGCCTCGACACCTGCAAGGCCAGGTTCGGGCTGAAGGATGTGGCCGATGGAGTCGCCTCGGGATTGGAACGTCGCGACTCCCGTCGCCGGCTCGTCGAGCTCGCGTTGCTGACCGCGACGGTGACGCTCGACGATCTGGTCGTGCTCGCGGGGACTTCCGATCGGGCCGAGGTCGCCGAGCACATCTGATGGGGCGCATCGAGCTTCGGGTCACCGTCGAGTGGAGTGTCGGCGCGAACGACACGTCGGTCGACCTCTGCATCGACGTCGGAAGCGCGGCGACCGTCGGGGATCTCCTTCTCGCATTGGCGAACTGTGACGAAGCGCTGTCGCAGCACCTCGAGGCGGTCGTCGACTCCGGCGGTTTCTTCGGAATCGCCCTCGCCCATGGCGCCGTCGCCGGAGTCGACGAGCGGATCGCCGACCTGCCGATCGCCCACGGCGACGTCGTCAGGCTGGTGGAAGTCGCCGTCCCACGATCCCCTGCGTCCCCACCGGTGATCGTCGAGTTGTCGGACCCGAAAGGCAATGCGTCGGCAGCGATCATCGAGATCGAGGTGGGAGACGCCGTCGAGGTTGGCCGGTCTCACGAGCCAGGAGCCCTGCTGGCCGATCCGTCCGTGTCCCGCCGCCACGCGCGCCTCGCTTGGGACGGCGAGCTCCTGAAACTCGATGACCTCGATTCGACCAACGGAACCGTCGTCGCCGGTCGGGATGTCGATGGCACGGTCGAGGTTGCTGACGGTAGCTCTCTTCGGTTCGGCGACGTGGATGTGGTGCTCCACCTGCGGTACGGCGAGGCTCGGCCGGTCGTCGACGCGGCAACACGAGTCGTGAGGCAGGGGGTCGTCGAGCTGCGGAGACCGCCGATGGCATCGGTGGTGCCGACACCGGTGGTGCTCGACGCACCGTCGCTTCCGCCGGCGCCGGTCGAGCACCGCCTCCCGTGGATCTCCGCCTCGGTGCCGCTGCTGATCGCCGCTGTCTTCGTCGTCGTCACGTTGCGAACCGGGCAGGGGTTCGACAGTTCGTACACATGGCTCTCGATCGCGTTCCTGCTGCTCAGCCCGGTGATGCTCGTTGCCGGCCATTGGGAGGCGGTGCGATGGACACGCCGTCGAGAGCGCTCGTCCCAGCGCCGTTTCGAGGCTGACTTCATGGCGGTGAGCGACGCGGCCACATCGGCGAAACGAGTCGAGGAGTCCGTTCGTCGGAGGGCACACCCTGGGCCGCGGCAGATGGAGCTGCGGGCAGCGCTCCTCACGCCCGGACTGTGGGATGGCGCTGACCGGCCGGACGAGCGGCTGCGCGTCGGAGTCGGCGAGCAGCCGTCGGGCGTGGAGATCCGTCGATCGACGACTGCGGACTGTTCGGATTCGGCGAAGCAGGTGGAGGAGCTGGCCGAGTCGGTAGCGGTCGTCGGTGACGTGCCGATTCTGGTTTCCGTGCCGTCAAGGGCCCTGACCCGCATCGGAATCGCCGGCTCTGACAGCTGGCGTCGTTCGGTGGCTCGCGCCCTGGTGCTGCAGTTCGCTTCGACGCTTCCGCCCGAAAGGCTGGCGTTCCGGCTCCCTCACGAATGTGAGGTCGCCGGGTGGGCGTGGGTGAAGTGGCTGCCTCATGACGTGACAGTCGGTCGGTGCGACCAGCCGACGAGCGCGGTCGGAACGACGCGTGTGGTCGTGGTCGACGGCAACGTCACTCCGTGGCGCTCTGGTGTCCGGGTCGACGGTCGAGTTGTGGAACTCTGGGTGGGATCGTCAGTGGACGACCTCCCGTCGGACTGCGCAGTCGTGCTGGAGCCGGGCGTGTCCACCGACATCCGCACCGGTGCTGCTACTGCGGTCATCGTGGATGTGGTCGACTCGTCGACAGCGGAGCGCTGGGCGCGGAGGCTCGCCCCAGTCGTCGACAGCGCCGCCGGCCCGCGTGCGGCCGTGCCGTCACGAGCGTCGCTTCGCGAAGTCGTCGGACCCGACGGCGTCGACGCAGAGACCGTCCTGAGTGCGTGGCGCGCCCGTCCCGGCTCCCTGGTTGCTCCGATCGGACTCCACCACGACGGTGTTCTCACGGTGGATCTGGTCGAGCACGGCCCTCACGCGATCATCGCCGGCATGACCGGCTCGGGGAAGAGCGAACTCCTTCAGACGCTGGTGGTATCCCTCTCGGCGAGCCGACCACCGTCGGAGGTCACGTTCCTCCTCGTTGACTACAAGGGCGGCGCCGCGTTCGCCGAGTGCGTCCACCTCCCTCACTGCGTGGGACTCGTCACCGACCTCGATGAACCGCTCGTGGGTCGGGTGCTCGTATCCCTGAAGGCCGAGCTACGCAGGCGCGAGCGACTGCTTGCGGACGCTGGGCACCCCAACATCGCGTCGTGGGGATCGGCCTTCCGCTCCGGCGCTGCGGTGAAAGCCCCTCCGCCGAGCCTGGTGGTCGTGGTCGACGAGTTTGCGGCCCTCGCTCTGAGCGTCCCGTCGTTCGTCGACGGCCTGGTCGACGTGGCCCGACGAGGCCGCTCTCTCGGCGTCCACCTGGTTCTCGCGACGCAGCGACCGACCGGTGTGGTGAGCGACCAACTTCGCTCGAACGCCTCGATTCGCATCGCTCTTCGTGTGAGCGATGTCGCCGACAGCATGGACGTTGTCGGGATACCCGACGCCGCGTCGTTCGATCGCTCCACGCCTGGCCGTGCGCTCGCCATTCTCGGAAGGCCGGAAACTGTCGAGTTCCAGACGGCCTTCTGTGGCGGACACGACGGCGTCCACCCCGAGGCCGCCGATCCGTCCGCTGTCCGTATCACGCCCTTCACCTTCGCCGAGAGCCCCCCGTATCGACCGAGTGATGGGGCTGACCCGGTTCGTTCCGACCTCGCTGAAATGGTCGAGGTCATCGGTGAGGCGTTTGACGCGTCGGGCGAGGGTCGACCGGTCCGGCCATGGATCGAGCCGCTTCCCAACCGGCTCCGGTTGGCCGACCTCCTCGATCGTCCCGACGGCATCAGTCCTGGCGATGACGCTGCGATGTCGTGGCCTGCGCTGCTGGGGCTCTGCGATGTGCCCGACGACCAGCGCCAGGAGGTTCGCTTCCTCGACCTCGCAGATGGCGCGACCGTGCTGTTCGGTGGTGGTTCATCCCCACTTGAAGCAGTCACGGCGATCGTCACTTCCGCGGTGCGGGGCCGATCTCCGGAAACTGTTCGCGTCGACGTCCTCGATGACGAGTCGGGCTCGCTTCGCCGCCTCGATGTGTTTCCGCAGGTCGGGTCGGTGATCGCTCCTGACGATCTGGAGCGAGTGGTGAGGCTGGGTCGCGACCTTCGCGGGGAGGTGGGACGCCCGACGGGAAGGTTCCCTCGCCGCCTGCTCGTCATTGCCGACCTCGCCGGGCTCACAATGACACTGGAGTCGCGGGGTCTTTCCTCGACGCTCGATGATCTCGCACGCGTGGCGGCCGACGGCGGCCCCGGCGGCGTCCACGTCATCGCGGTCGCAGATCGGAGGATCGGGCTACCCGGTGGCCTGCTTGCTGCGATGAGTCGACGGATCGTGATGCGGATGGCTTCGCCCGACGATCTCTCGACTCTGGGGGTGCCGGAGGGTGACCTTCCGGCGGAAGCGCCGGGTCGGGCGGTGCTCGACGGAGTCCAGATCCAGACAGCGGTTGCAGGCGACGAGGAGTTGGCCGCGACCGCAGCGATCGACCGGGCGTTGTTCTGCGGAATCTCGGCAGATCCGATCGGCGTGTTGCCGGCGTCGATCGCCGCGGCGTCGATCACTCGGGCCGGCGGTGCGTCGGGCTGGTCGGCGTTGGTGGGGATCGGTGACACTCACCTGTCAGCGGCCCGAATCGACCTCGGTGCGGGAAACCTGATGATCGCCGGGCCGATGGGGAGTGGTCGCACGTCCGCTCTGCTTACCGTCGCAGCCTCGACGGCCGTCGACGGTTCAAGCGTTCGACGGGTACTGGTGGTTCCTCGCTCGTCGTCGTTGGAGGCCTGGTCAGGGTGGGATCTCGTGGCAGTCGGAGACGAGGGCGCGGGCATCGCTCGGCGACTCGCATCGGAGGCGACGTCGGGCGCTGGCCCGACCGTCGTGTACGTCGATGACGCGACGGAGCTCGGCACCGAGGTCGACGCGGAGCTGGCATTACTCGCGGCGGTTTCTCGACGGCACGACCTCCGCCTGGTCGTCGCAGCCGAAGCGGCGCTCGCCCGCTCGTCCTACGGCGGAATTCTCGCCGCGCTGCGGCGTGAACGGAGGGCGTTGCTGTTGCAGCCAGACGTGGAGCTTGACGGCGATCTCGCAGGCGTTCGCCTCCGTCGACGCCCGTGGGTGGCGGTTCCTCCGGGGCGAGGAGAGCTCGTCCTTCGCGGTCAGGTCGAGTTGGTCCAGGTTGCGCTCACGTCGTTGACCGACGACCTCGACCCAGATCGTCGAGAGGTCATGTGAACCGACTCGCTGCCCTGTCAAGGGGGGATGTCCCCCCTATGAACCGAGTGGCCTGCTGCATACGTTCACCTCGTCCGTTCGCCACCGTGGCGAGCGGAGAAACGAGGAGAACGAAATGGCACAGCTGGGTGCGGACGTCGAACAGCTCGATCGGCTCGGAGCGAGGTTCAAGGAGAAGGCCGCGGAGATCGACCAGATGCAGGCGCAGATCTCGTCGCAGATCACCGGGACGTGGTGGCAGGGCGGTGATGCCGACAAGTTCAGGGGTGAGTGGACCGGCGAGATGCGAGGACAGCTCACCAAGCTGAAGGCGCTTCTCGAAACGACGGCGGCAACGATCGCCCGACAAGCGGCCGATCAGCGGGCGGTCAGCCAGAGCTGACGCGTCGCCGCTCGGCGAACGCGCCTCAGTGGTGCGCCGAACCGGGCGCACCACTGAGGACCGGGAACGAGTGGATCGGCCTGTCGTCAGGTTCAGAGCCCTTGTACCAGCACAGCGGTTGTTGAGGACCCGCCGGCGCCGTTGCCGAGTTGGCCGGTGTTGTCCGAGCCCCAGCAGTACACCTGATCGGGAAGGTAGGCCCCGGGGTCGTAGACGGCACAGGCGTGGTTGCGCCCGGCGCTCACCGAGCCGGTCGTTTGGTTCATCGTCGGGATACCTCGGACCGCGACGGGGGTGGTCCGGCTGGTCGTGGTCCCGTCTCCGACCTGGCCGGAGATGTTGGAGCCCCAGCAGCGGTACTGCCGGGCGACCCGCTCGAAACCGCACGAAACGTTGGAGTAGCCGGACGTTGCCATCGAGAAGACGCCGGGAGGCGAAACGGGTGTTGTTCGAGTGAGGTTGGTGCCGTCTCCGAGACCGCCATTGCCGTTGCTCCCGACGCAACGGACTTGGCCGGTTGTCGACTCGGCGTGGCATCGATGGGTCGACCCTTCGACCACGGTCGGATCGGTGCCGGCCGACAGCGTGGGCACTGTCTTGAACGAGGTCGACCCTGCGAGGGAGCCGTTACCGAACATGCCCAGATTGGAGCCCGAGCACGCGGTGAGCCCGCTGGCGGTCTGGCCACACGTAGAAGTGTTGAACGCTCCCAGTGCGACGAAGTCGCGGTCGCCGAGTCCAACCACGACCGGAGCGGTGCGGTCCTGGGTGTCGTTGGTGCCGAGCTGGCCGGACTCGTTCGCACCCCAGCACCGCAGCGTCGAGCCCGACGCCGCGCACGCGTGGTTGTTGCCGACCGCCAGCAGGGAGACCCCCGACAACGCCAGCTTCACAGGCGTGGTGCGATCCGTGGTGGTGCCGTCCCCCAGCTGGCCCCGATTGTTGCGGCCCCAGCAGAACACCTCGCGGTTCCAGGTGAGCGCGCACGTGCTGTGGGATCCGGACGCGAGCTGCCTGACGCCCGAGAGGCCACGGACAACGACGGCGGCGGTCTGCTTCGCGGTGCCGCCGTTGCCGAGGCGACCGTGGGACCCAGCGCCCCAACAGGCGACGATGCCGTCAGCCCGAAGGGCACAGGTGTGGTCCCAGCCGCTCTCGACGCTGCGGATGGCGTACTGCGGGCCGAGAGTGGTGGGCGGGTTCGGGGGTGCGGTGGTGGTGGTGGTCGTCGCCTGAGCGAGTGTCGCTCCTGCGGTCGAGCCGAGCGTTGACACGGCCGCCGTCGCAATCGATGCGATGGCGATCACTGCGGCAGTTCGGTTGCGAAGCTGGGTGATGTTCACGGTGAGACCTCCTGGTAGGTGGTCTGATCGTCCCCTCCCGCAACGACCGCGACCGTAGCGAGCGGCGCAGTCCCGTGGTGACGGTGGTCACTCCAACAGCATGAAAGCCCGACCTGGCGGTCGGGCTTCCGTCATCCCCCGGGAGTTCCGGGTTTTCGATGTGGAGCTGATCGGGATCGAACCGACTACCTCTTCCATGCCATGGAAGCGCTCTCCCAATTGAGCTACAGCCCCGCGGGACGCGGCCACGATAGCAGCAGCTCGACCGATCCGCGAACCGCCTGGGCTCCTCGTTCGAGGCCGGTGACGCACCCTCACTACGCTGGCGCGATGTCGACCACGCCCAGCGACGGCGTTCCCACAACAGCGGAGCCGCCTGCGTACGTTCCCACCGAGATCGAGCCGCGCTGGCAGCAGTTCTGGCGCGACGACCGCACCTACGAGGTGGACAACGACGACCCGCGACCGCATTACTACGTGCTCTCCATGTACCCGTATCCGTCGGGAGCGGCGCACATGGGTCATGTCCGCAACTACACGTTCGGCGACCTGATCGTGCGCTACCGCACCATGGGAGGCCACGCTGTCCTGTCGCCGATGGGCTTCGACAGCTTTGGTCTGCCGGCGGAGAACGCCGCGATCAAGACCGGCGTTCACCCCCGCGAGTTCACCGACGCCCGAATCGAGGAACTGCGGAGTTCATTGCTGCGAATCGGCGGCGGTTACGACTGGCGTCGCGAGGTCAAGAGCCACGATCCCGACTACATCCGCTGGAGTCAGTGGATCTTCCTCAAGTTCTACGAGGCGGGGCTGGTCTATCGCCGCAAAGCGCAGGTCAACTGGGACCCGGTCGACCAGACAGTGCTCGCCAACGAGCAGGTTCTGCCCGACGGAACCGCCGATCGTTCCGGCGCCGTCGTGGAGCGCATCGATCTCGAACAGTGGTTCTACAAGATCACCGACTACGCCCAGCAGCTTCTGGACGATCTCGACCAGGTCGAGTGGCCGCAACGGGTCGTGACCCAGCAGCGCAACTGGGTGGGCCGCTCCGAGGGGGCCGAGTTCGACCTGGCGGTGTGCGACGTCGACGGTGGCCCAACCGGTGAGTCGTTCCGCGTGTTCACGACGCGGCCCGACACCAGCTTCGGAATGACGTTCTGCGTGCTCGCTCCGGAGCACGAGCTGGTCGACTCGATCGTCACCGACGACCGCAGGGCCGACGTCGACGCCTTCCGACATCAGGCCCGAATGACGTCGGAGATCGACCGTCTGTCGACGGAACGGTCGCTCGACAAGCGAGGGTGCTTCACCGGTGCCTACGCGCTGAACCCCTTCACGCAGCGCCCCGTGCCCGTCTACCTTGCCGACTACGTGCTGGCCACCTACGGCACCGGTGCGATCATGGCGGTGCCGGGCGGCGATCAGCGCGACTGGGAGTTCGCGAAGGCCTACGGGCTGGAGATCATCCGGACGGTGCAGCCGCCCGAGGACTTCGAGGGTGAGGCCTACACCGACGACGGTCCGGCCATCAACAGCGAGTGGCTGAACGGTCTCGATGTCGCTGCGGCCAAGGCGAAGGCAATCGACTGGCTTGTCGATCAGGGCATCGGTGAGTCGAAGGTCACCTACCGGCTGCGAGACTGGCTGCTGAGCCGCCAGCGCTTCTGGGGTTGCCCGATCCCGATGGTCTACTGCGAGGGCTGTGGCCTGCAGCCGGTGCCGGAGGACCAGCTGCCGGTGCTGGCGCCTGACGACGTCGAGTTCCGCCCCACCGGCCAGTCGCCGCTGACGTTCCACGAGGGCTTTCTCAACACGACCTGTCCGAAGTGCGGGGGAGCGGCACGCCGCGAGACCGACACCATGGACACGTTCGTCGATTCGTCGTGGTACTACCTGGCGTTCGTCGGCCGCCGGGGTGACAGCTACGACGGTCGGGAGATGCCGTTCCGGAAGGAGGACATCGCCGAGTGGCTGCCGGTCGACCAGTACATCGGTGGTGCCGAACACGCAGTGCTGCACCTCATGTACGCACGCTTCTTCACGAAGGCGCTGTCGGACCTCGGTCTCGTCCCCTCTGACCTGCGCGAGCCGTTCAAGCGGCTGTTCACTCAGGGCATGATCCGCCTGGCCGGATCGAAGATGTCGAAATCGAAGGGCAACCTGGTCGCGCCCGAGGAGATCCTCGACCATCAGGGTGCCGATGCGTTGCGCCTCGCTCAGCTCGGATTGAAGCCGCCCCAGGACGACGTCGACTGGGAGGACGTCTCGATCGACGGCGCGTTGCGGTTCCTCGGTCGGGTGTGGCGTTTGGGAGTGCCCGGCGGTGATCTGGTGGGCGAGACGCGGTCGGGCCTCCAGACTCCTGCTGACATCGCCATCGACCGCGCCCGCCACGCGCTCATCGCCGAAGTCACGAACGACTTCGAACGCTGGAGCTACAACACCGCCGTCGCCAAGTACATGACGTTCGTCAACGACTTGTACCGGTGGGTGCAGTCCGACGACGGCGCCCACGGGCCGACCCTGGAGTCGTCGATCGACACATTGCTCCTCCTGATGGCGCCGGCGACCCCCCACATCGCGGCCGAGCTGTGGCAGCGCCGCAACGGCGGTCACGTCCACCGTGAACCGTGGCCGGTCGCCGACCCGGCCATGCTCGTGCAGGACTCGGTGACCATGGTCGTGCAGGTGAACGGCAAAGTCCGCGATCGCGTCGAAGTCCCCCCCGACATCACCGAATCAGCTGCGGTCGCGACAGCGTTGGCGCTTCCGAAAATCGCGGAGCAGATCGGCGCGGCAGCGCCACGCAAGGTGATCGCCCGCCCGCCGAAGCTCATCAACGTCGTCGTGTGATGCGGGTCCGGTCGACGGCGCGCGAGAATCGGAAAGTGTTGATGTCAGAACGGTTGACTCTTCCTGAACGCATTGAGCACGCGGCCACCCTCGGTGGAACCGTGACGTTCATCGACGGGGACTCCCACGAGACCATCACCTGGGCCGAGCTCCATCACGACGCCAGGGTGTTCGCCGCCGGCCTCCAGGCGCGAGGGGTCGGTGAGGGCGATCACGTCGCCATCATGGGCCCCACGACGCGGGATCTGGTGACCACGATCCAAGCGGTGTGGCTCGCCGGTGGCGTGCTTGTGATGTTGCCCCTCCCAATGCGCATGGGGTCATTGGAGCAGTTCATCGAGCAAACCCGAGATCGCATTCGATTCGCCAAGGTCGGCACGGTGGTACTCGACCCACAGTTGGCCGAGTTCATCGAGCACCAGCCGGGTGACCCCACGTTCCTCAGCTACGCCGACCTGTCGTCCGAGTCGACCGGGCAGGTGGCGGATGACTGGAAACGTCCCACCCCCGACCCCGACGCGTTGGCGGTCCTTCAGTTCACCAGCGGTTCCACCAGCGAGCCGAAAGGCGTGATGCTCGCCCATCGGCAGCTCTGCGCCAACATCGACGGTTGTTACTCGGCGGCGCAGATGACCCTCGACGACACCGTCGTCTCCTGGTTGCCGCTCTACCACGACATGGGTCTGATCGGGCTGTTGACCATCCCGATGACGAGCGGTGCCGGACTCGTGCAGGGTGCACCGCAGGACTTCCTGTCGAAGCCGGCTCGATGGATGCAATGGGTCTCCGAACTCGACGGCACCATCACCGCGGGTCCGAACTTCAGCTTCGCCCTTGCCCGCCGCGCTCTCAATCGGGCCGAAGGCCTCGACCTGTCGCGACTGCGGATCTGCCTCAACGGCGCAGAGCCCATCGACTGTGAGGGCTTCCGGGAGTTCCTGGACGCCGGTGCCCGGTTCGGCATGGATCCCAACGCGGCGTTTCCGGCCTTCGGGATGGCGGAGGTGTGCATTGCAGGAACCTTTCCGGTCCCGGGTTCCGGCCTTCAGACCGACGTGGTCGACGGCCATGCTCTTGAACACGACCATGTCGCGACTCCGGTTGCGCCGGGCACCGATGGCGCCCGCGAGCTTGCCAAGCTGGGATTCGCGATTCCAGGCCTCGAGTTCCGGGTCGTCGCCCCCGATTCCGGTGAGGTGCTCGGCGACCGACAGGTCGGCGAGCTGCAGATTCGTGGAACTTCGCTCACGCTCGGCTACTACGAGCGCCCCGACGCCACCGACGCTCTGTTCGACGGCGACTGGCTCCACACCGGTGACCTCGCGTACCAGGTCGACGGACAGATCGTGATGTGCGGGCGGATCAAGGACGTCATCATCATCGGCGGTCGCAACATCTACCCCCAGGACATCGAGCAGGTCGTCGGCCGGATCGATCAGGTACGCACCGGCAATGTGATCGCCTTCGGTGAGGAGGGCGCGCACGCCAAACAGCACATCGTCGTGGTCGCTGAGACCCGCACCGAGGACCCGGTTGCGCTCAGGAAGGCGATCGGTCGCAGCGTTACCGAGGACATCGGGGTGCCGCCCCGCGAGGTGGTGCTGGTCGCTCCGGGCACGGTGCCGAAGACATCGTCGGGCAAGCTGCAGCGCTCGGCGTGCCGTCAGATGCTGCGCTCCGGCGAGCTCGTCGGGCTCTGACCGACGCTCGTCACGTGATCGAGCTGCGGTCGGGTGCTTACGCCGCGGCTCCCGCTGCGGGCATCGTGCTGGTGCAGCAGGTGTTCTGGCCGGTGTCGGCCGGAACGTTCGTTTCCGGACTGATCCTCGGCGGCCTCGGCGCGTTGATCGCCCTGGGGATGGCGCTCGTCTATCGGGCGAACAATGTCGTGTCGTTCGCCCAGGCTGATCTCGGCACCTTGCCGGCCACCGCGGCGATCGTGGTGATGGAGGTGTGGGGTTTCACCTACTGGATGTCGCTCGTCGGTGGTGTCGTGGCGGCGGCGATCGTCGGAGCAGTCGTCGAGTTGGCATTCATACGACGGTTCTTCACGTCGTCGCGCATGATCGTGACGGTCGCCACGATCGGGGTCGGTCAGCTCCTGAGCTTCGGAGCGTTGACCTTCCCGAACATCTGGGATCTCACGCCGACGATCCGGACGTTCGACGCTCCCTTCGAGCTCCGCCTGTCGATCGGTGCGGTTGTGTTCGACGCGAACGATCTGCTGGCAGCGATCGTGGCGCCGGTGATCCTCGTCGCTCTCACCTGGTTCCTGAGTTCGACCGATACCGGCGTCGCCATCCGCGCAGCCGCATCAGCGCCGGACCGGGCGTCGATGCTCGGCATCCCCGTCAAACGGTTGCAAACGGAGGTTTGGGTCATCGCCGCGGTGATGTCGTTCCTCGGTGTGTTTCTCCAAGCCGGGGTCACCGGACTTCCGCCCGGTGGGTCGTTCACATGGTCCGTGCTGCTTCGCACACTGGCGGCGCTGGTCCTGGGAAGAATGACCAACCTCGGCGCTGTCGCAGCATCGTCGGTCGCTCTCGGGGTTCTGGAGAACGCAATGCAACGAGGCGGCGACGGCGCTCTCGTCGGGCCGGTGCTGCTCACCGTGATTCTGGTCGGACTCCTCGCTCGACGGCGCGGCGCAACGAGGCTCGCAGCGCACGAGCACGGGTCGTGGGCGCTCGCCGGCGAGTTCCACGCTCTCCCCCTCGATCTCGCAAGACTCGGTCGGGTTCGGGCGTTTCGTGTCGCTGTCGGCTCCGCCGTTACCCTGCTGGTGGTGGTCGCGCCGCAGGCGATGGGTACGGCCGGCGTGCTCAAGGCGGGCGCGATGTTGGTGTTCGCCACGATCGGGCTGTCGATGGTCGTGCTGTCGGGCTGGGCGGGCCAGGTGTCGGTCGGTCAGATGGCGTTCGTCGGAACCGGTGGTGCCGTCGGCGCCTGGTCGATCGCAGAGCGCGGGGACGACCCGGTGATCGCCATGGTGCTCGCTGGTACCGCCGGCGCTGCGCTCGCCGTGATCGTGGGCATCCCCGCGTTGCGACTGCGTGGCTTGCACCTCGCCGTCGTGACGTTGGCGCTCGCCGTCGCGGCGTCATCGGCCCTCTTCTCCAACGCCATCTGGCGCTGGATTCCGACGGGGACCTTCGAGCGCCCGAAGCTTCTCGGCCGCGTCGACATCGACTCGCCTGAGCGGCTCTACTGGCTCGCGTTCGTCGTGCTGGTTCTGGCTGTCGTCGCCGTGACCGGGCTTCGCCGGAGCCGGTTCGGACGCGTGCTCGTCGCCCAGCGGGACAACGAGGTGGCAGCGAGCTCCTTCGGCGTCCGCGTTGTGGCTGCCAAACTCGCAGCGTTTGCACTCTCGGGCTTCATCGCAGCGGTCGCCGGTGCCGTGTTCGTACTGCATCAGGCGGCGTTCCGCGACGAGAACTACGACGTCGGCGCGGGACTCGCGGTGTTCGTGGCCGCCGTGATCGGCGGTCTCGGGAGCCCACTCGGCGGAATCCTGGGGGCGGTGTATCTCCGTGGGGCGCAATGGCTGCTGCCCGGCAACTGGCAGATCATGGCGTCGGCCGCCGGCGTCCTGATTGTGCTGCTCATGGTTCCCGATGGGTTGGCAGGGCTGTGGTTTCGAAGCCGAGACCAGCTGATCCGGGCAATGACGCGCTCAGCGGTAGCGAAAGCCTCCGAATGAGGGCGCCGAACCGAGTGGCATCGCTCAAGCCATACGTCGAGGGGATGTTCAGCCCCAAACGCTGGGCCGCAAATGCGCGCCACCCGGTCGAGGCCTTGAGATCAGTGGCCGGCGATGGCCCGGTGTTCGCTCTCCTGGTTCTGTTCGGACTCAACGCCGTCGATGAGCTCGACCGTTCCGGGTTCGGCATCCTCCTGCCGACGATCCGCGATCACTTCGGAATGACCGACACCGAGATCCTGTCGCTCGTGGCGCTCACCGCGCTCGGAGCGCTTCTGCTGCAGCTGCCCATCGCCTGGTGGGCCGATCGCGGTTCGCGCGTCCGGCTCGCGGTGTTCGGTGGTGTCGCGTGGGGAGCTTTCTCGTTTCTGACCGGCACGTCGACGTCGGTCTGGATGCTGGTGCTGGTCCGCGCCGGCGCCGGGGTCGGCCGGGCCGTCGTGGACCCGACCCACGGCTCGCTGCTGTCGGACCTGTACAGCGTCGACCGCAGGCCGGCGGTGTTCTCGTTCCACCGTTCCGCAAACGCGGTCGGCCAGTTCGTTGGTCCATTGCTGGCAGGGGCCTTGTCGCACTGGTTCGGTTGGCGGGTGCCGTTCCTCGTGTTCGCGATTCCGACGGTCGTACTCGTCGTCCTCGCCACGCGCCTGCGCGAACCGCTCCGGGGAGCGCAGGAGCGCCGCGCCATGGGCGCATCCGCGGAGGTCGTCGACACCGAGGAGCCGAACGCCTCGTTCGGTGAGGCGTGGCGCATGGTCTGGAAGATCGAATCGCTGCGGCGGATCTGGTACGCAATTCCCTTCCTCGCAGTGTCGATCATCGGCTTCGTGTCGCTCGCCGGGCTGCTGTACGACCGGGTGTACGGCTACAACGACCTCGAACGGGGTGTTCTCGCCGCGCTCGTCGAACCGTTCCAACTGCTCGGCCTCGCCATCGGTGGCCGCGTGGGCGTGCGGCTCATGGCGAAGGACCCCGCTCTCGTGTTCGGGTTCTTTCGCTACGTTGCGTTCGCGTCGGGGCTGTGGGCGGCGGCTTTCGCATGGTCGCCGAACATCGTCGTTACGGTCGTCGCGAACCTCCTGCTGTCCTCGACGCTGGCGATCCTGCTTCCCGGGATCCTCGCCGCGCTGTCCTTGGCCATTCCCGCGCGGGCCCGATCCGTCGGGTTCTCTGTAGCCAGCTACTGGGCGATTCCGGGTCTGGTCTTCGTGCCGGCGATCGGATGGTTGTCGGACAACCTGGGCATCCGCTGGGGGATGCTCACCATGACGCCTCTGCTGGTCGTCGGCGGGCTGATCATCTCGACGGTTTCGGGAACGATCAAACGCGACATCGACGACGTGTGGGCGGCGTCGTCGACCCGCAGCAAGGCGTTGTTCCTCCGGCGGAAGGGCGACGCCAAGCTGCTAATCGTGAAGGACCTCAACGTGTCCTACGGCAGCCTTCAGGTGCTCTTCGACGTGAGCCTGGAGGTCGGCGAAGGAGAGGTCGTGGCGCTGCTCGGTACCAACGGAGCCGGCAAGTCGACGTTGCTCAAAGCGATCTCGGGTATCAGCGAGGCGGAGTTCGGCGCCGTGATCTTCGACGGCCGTGACATCACCCACGCGCCCCCACACGAGATCGCGACCCTGGGTGTCGGGCAGATGCCGGGTGGTCACGGGGTGTTCCCGACGTTGACCGTTGCCGAGAACCTGCGCGCCGCCGACTGGATGGGCCGACGCGACCGCGCGAAACGGCAGGCGGCGATCGAGCAGGCCTACCAGTCATTTCCGATTCTGCGCACACGCTCCGATGAGCCGGCTGCCAATCTGTCCGGCGGCCAACAGCAGCAGCTGGCACTGGCGATGAATCTGATCGGAGCGCCTCGTTTGCTCATGATCGACGAGCTGTCTCTCGGATTGGCCCCGGTTGTGGTGGAACGCCTCGGCGACATGGTGCGCTCTGTAGCGAAGTCGGGCACAACCGTGATCCTGGTGGAGCAGTCGGTGAACGTGGCGTTGGCCCTCGCCGACCGGGCACTCTTCATGGAAAAGGGGGAGATCCGCTTCTCCGGACCGACCTCGGAGTTGCTCGACCGCCCAGACCTCCTGCGATCTGTGTTCCTCGGAAAGGCGATCCAGGCGGCTCCGGGCCGACGCACCGGTGTATCCCAGGGAACCGAGGGTTCGTCTGAGATCCCTGGACCTGCGCTGGCGACCCACGACCTGACCGTCTCCTTCGGTGGTATCCGCGCCGTCGACGAGGTAGGTCTCGATGTGCGTCCACATGAGATCGTCGGCCTCATCGGCCCGAACGGTGCGGGAAAGACGACGTTGTTCGACCTCATCTGCGGCTACACCGCTGCGGACCATGGTCGGGTGGTGCTCGATGGTCACGACGTTGCCGGCTTCTCTCCTCACCGCATAGCCAGGATGGGGCTCGGTCGTTCCTTTCAGGATGCGGGCCTGTTCGCGTCGCTTACCGTCGAGGAGACCATCGCCGTTGCGTTGGAACGGTGGGTAGCGGTCAGGGATCCGATCAGCGCCATGCTCCGACTCCCGGGATCGATCGAGTCCGAGGATCACGTCTCGCGTCGCGTCGACGAGCTGATCGAGCTCTTCGACCTCGGCCGATTCCGCGACAACTTCATCAACGAGCTGTCGACGGGCTCGCGCCGCATCGTCGATCTGGCTTGCGTCGTCGCGCATTCGCCGAATGTGCTGCTGCTGGACGAGCCGTCATCGGGGATCGCTCAGCGCGAGGCTGAAGCACTCGGGCCGCTCATCGTTCGCCTCCGTGACGAGTTGGGCTGCGCCATTGTCGTGATCGAACACGACATGCCACTCCTGGCCTCGATCTGCGATCGACTCATCGCGCTCGAGTCCGGCGCGGTGATTGCGAGCGGGCCGGTCACCGACGTGCTCACCGACGAGCGGGTGATCTCTGCCTACCTCGGCACCTCGCCGAACGTGATCGCACGGTCCGGCGCGGTGGCCGGCGGTGATCCGGGTGCCCCCGCACCATCCGAATCCGACCAAGGAGGCGCGCCATGACCGACACGGGTGGCTCAAGTCTTCGACCCAGTGAGCGTCCGCCGCTCAGCCCATTCACCAAGTACGGGCCGCTGGCCCTGATGTGCGTTGCGCTCCTCGCCCTGCTCGCGCTGGCCGCAACCGGTGGAGGGGACGGTTCTGACGTGGTCGCGGCGCCGGAGTCCACCACCGTCGCCAACGGCCGTTCGGACGACGCCTATGCGAACCTGCCCGACGGCGTCGAGGTGTTCGCTCGGGCTCGGGCCGAGGGAAGAGCCGGCGACATCGACTGGGGTGAGCGGTGCGACACCTCGACCGGCAAGGTGAAGCTGCCCCTCTGGCCACAGCCTGACTGCTTCAAGCCGTTCGAGGGCGAGAACGGCGGCGTGACCGAGACCGGGGTGGACGAGGAGTCGATCAAGGTCGTTGTGTACCTACCGCAGAAGGACGACCCGGTCCTCAAGTTCATCTACGCGCAGATCGGCAACAACGACACCCCCGACCAGTCGTTCGCGACGTTCGAAGGCTTCGTCGAGATCTTCAACAGGTACTACGAGACGTATGGCCGCAAGGTTCAGCTGATCCGCTACGACGCCACAGGGCCGATCAGCGATCCGACCGCTGCGACCGCCGACGCCGAGACGATCGCCCGGGACATCCGGCCATTCTTCGTGATCGGTGGCCCGAACCTGACCAACGCGTTTGCGGACACCCTCGCTCGTAACCAGATCGCCTGCATCGGCTGTACGCCTCCTCAACCAGCAGCGTGGTACGACGAGCGCTCTCCGTATGTGTGGGACGTGGCTCGCAACGCGGATCAGGCGTCTCAACAGGTCGGCGAGTACATCGGCAGGCGGCTGGCCGGACGACCGGCGGTCTTCGCGGGTGACGCGGCGATGCATACCCGAGAGCGGGTGTTCGGCTACGTCCACGTCGTGAGCTCCGATTCCTCACAGGAGCTCGAGGACCGCTTCACGGCGATGCTGCGAGACGAGTACGACACCGAGTTCGCCACTATCCAGACTTACGGTCTGCCGACGGAGCTCGCCGGATCGGGCAAGGACATCATCACCCGCCTCAAAGAAGCGGGCGTGACGACGGTGCTGTTCACCGGCGACCCGCTGGGACCGCAGACGCTGACGAGGATCGCGACCCAACAGGAGTACTTCCCCGAGTGGGTGCTCGGCCAGACCGTGCTCGTGGACACCGCCGTGTTCTCGCGGACCTACGACCAGCGTCAGTGGGCGCACGCCTTCGGCCCGTCGGGACTCTTCGCTCGGACCGCACCGAGCGCCGCTGGTGCTGGGTTCCTCTACGAGTGGTACTTCGATGAGCCCCCGCCGGCGCGCGGCGTTGCGCTGATCATCGGTCCGCTCCAGGTGATCTTCGGCGCCGTCCAGGGCGTCGGCCCCAACCTCACCCATGAACGATTCCGGGCAGCGATTTTCGCCGCTCCGATCATCCCGTCGACCTCGGTCACTCCACAGGTGTCGTTCGGGAATCACGGATACTTTCCCGTCACGGACTACTCGGCCGTTGATGATTTCACCGAGGTCTGGTGGGACGCGGATGCGGTGGGACCCGACGAGATCGGCAACGAGGGCCGAGGCCTGTGGCGATACGTATCGGGCGGAAAACGCTGGCTTCCAGGCGAGCTTCCCGACGAGGCGCCGAATGTGTTCGATCCCGAGGGTTCGGTGCTGATCTACGACGAGCCGCCTGCGGGGGCTGAGCTTCCCGCGTACGAGCCGCTTCGCTGATTCGCCGGCACGTTGGTACCTCAGCTCTCCTGGTCGCGGAGGAACTTCTCGAACTCGTCGGCGAGCTGGTCGCCGGTGGGGAGTGGCCCCAGGTCGTCGGGCGGTGGCGACGAGTCGACGACCTCTTCGAGCTGACGCAGCATCTCCTCGTGCTGGTGATTGCCGCTGACCAGTTCGTCGAGCCGATGACGGGTCTCCGATGCCTCGATGGCCAAAGTCGCGGTGGGAAACGACAGCCCGGCGACCCGACCCAGACCCTCGACCAGCGCGAGCGACCCGGCCGGGTAGCCCATCCCTGAGATGTAGTGCGGGACTTGGGCCCACAACGCCATCGATGGGATTCCGGCGGTGTGAGTGCTCACCTCTATCGCCGACTGGATGCCCGCTGGCACATCGATCGTGCCTTTGAAGAATCCGGTGTGGGCGTCGAGCACATCCGGCGACGGACTCGTGAGCGCCAGATTTGTGTCCCGGGTGTGTGGCACCGGCGCCGGATAGGCGCCGAGGCCGATCACCATTCGCACGTCGAGGTCCAGAGCGAGATCGGTGACCGCCGTGCAGAACCGGCGCCACCCGTGGTCCGGCTCGGCACCCACGACGAGCACCACATGGTTGCCGACGTCGTCCATTCCGCCGCGTACCTCGATCGACGGCCACGTCAGTTCCTCGACGTGACCTTCGACGAGGCTCATCATCGGTCGTCGGGCGCGATGGTCGAGCAGCACATCGGTGTCGAACGTGGCGAGCGGCTCGGTGTCGATGCCGTCGAGGATCGCCGTCATCGCTCCCGCTGCGGCCATCCCGGCGTCGATCCAGCCCTCCAATGCCAGGATCATCACCGGCGACGACAACGTCGGGTGGCCGTGGAGTTCGACGAGATCGGACATGTCAGGCCACCTTCTCCGCGGCGTCAGCGGCGAGCTCGGCGAGCAGGCTCACCATGTGCGCGAACCCTTGCACTTCCTGGTCACTCGTGTCGCCCATCGATCCGGCCGCGTACCGGGCGTAAACGCCGGCGATGATGCAGGTCAGCTTCCAATAGCCGAAGGCGATGTAGAAATCGATGCTCGAGACGTCCCGCCCGGAGATCTCGCCGTACATGGCGACCATCTCGTCGCGGAGTCGAAAGCCCTCCAGCGACGTCGGTGACGACTGCGGAAGGACGGCGTTCGAACCCGGATCGGTCCAGTACACCCAGAGGAGCCCAACGTCGGCGAGTGGGTCGCCGAGCGTGCAGATCTCCCAGTCGAGGACTGCAGCGATCGAACCGTCCGCACCGAGCATGCAGTTGTCGAGGCGGTAGTCGCCATGCACGATCGCGGTTCCCTGCTGAGCGGGGATGCGAGCGCTGAGGTGGTCGAACACCTCGTCGACCTGCTTGAAGTCGATGGAGGCGTTCTGTGCCTGGCTTCCCTGGTACTGGCCGTACCAGCGCTTCAACTGGCGTTCGATGTAGCCGTCGTGCCGGCCGAGCTCGTCGAGCCCGACAGCAGCGACGTCGGTTTTGTGGACGGCGGCGAGCACCTCGATGAGGGATTCCGAAGCTCGCCGGCGCTGTTCGACCGAGAGCGATGAGGCGGTGGGCATGTCGCGGACGACGGTGCCGTCGACGTATCCCATGACGTAGAACGGAGCGCCGTTCACCGAGCCGTCGGTGCACAGGCCGACGACGGGCGGGACCGGTACGTCGGTGTCCTGCAACGCCGAGATGATCGTGTGCTCCCGGACCATATCGTGCGCAGTCGCGAGCACGTTTCCGAGTGGTGGGCGCCGAAGCACCCATCGTGCTCCGTTGGCATCGGACACGGCGTAGGTGAGGTTTGAGTGGCCACCGGCGATCAACGAGAAGTCGAGCGGCGGTGTGCATCCCGGGACGCGCTCGGTGAGCCAGGCCGTCACGTTGTCGTGGTCGATGCCCTTCGGCGCTCGAAGTTCGCTCACTCGTGTCCTTCCGTCACCAACAAGTGTGCCGCACGCTACTGCCGCGCCCGTGCTCGTTTGCCTCGCCGGCCCCCGTAGGATCCCGGGAATGGTCGATGTCACCGATGCCACATTCCAGACCCACGTGCTCGAGCAGTCGATGCGAACACCGGTCGTCATCGACCTGTGGGCGACGTGGTGCCAGCCGTGCGTGTCGCTGGGCCCGATCATCGAGCGGGTCGTCGAAGCGACCAATGGCAAGGTCGTGCTGGCCAAGGTCGACGTGGACGCCAACCCCCAGATCGCCAGCGCGTTCAAGGTGCAGTCCATCCCCGCGGTCTTCGCCATGGATCAGCAGCGCATCGTCGCTGAGTTCCTCGGCGCTCGTCCCGAGGAGTTCGTTGCGGAATGGGTCAACAAGCTGCTGCCTACTGCTGAGCAGACCGAAGTGGAGCGGCTGTTCGCGCTCGGTGACGAAGCGTCACTACGGGCAGCGCTCGAACTCGAACCCGACAATGAACCGGTGAGCATCGCGCTCGCGGAACTGCTGGTCGCAGACGGGCGTTCCGACGACGCCAAGACGATCCTGGCGAAGCTCCCCGAGACGCCGGAGGTGCGCCGCGTTCTCGCGATGGCCCGCACGGGGCTCGCGGACGCCAGCGGGTTGGATGTCGAGGCCGAGCTTCTGGCGCTGCTCGACCGAGTGAAGGACGACGACGAGGCGCGCCAGCGGTTCGTCGACCTCCTGGCGGTGCTCGGCCCCGACGACGAGCGAACTGCCGACTATCGACGAAAGCTCACCAGCAAGCTCTTCTGATCCGGGCTCGGCTCGTTCGACCTGAATCGCGGTCGGCTGCGCTTCCGGGCGTGGGGTACGCCTTGTAACGTTGGCCCGTTGTGCCGGGCCGGACAGGGGACCGCGGCGCGGCGTCGACTCATGGCGATTCCACTCCGACTCCCGACCCCGCTCGCCGAGCGCCGCGCCGTCCGACCGTTCATTCACGCGATCGAAGTCGTGGCGCTGCTCGCGGGTGCCGGAGCGTTGGCCTTCCTGAGCTCCGACCGCACCGTGATGCTCGTCGTGGGCGTGCTGTTCATCGCTGTCGCAGCATTCGCGCTGGTGCTGAGCCGTCCCTCGGTGGTCGTCGAGGTCGCCGTCATCACGATGTGGTTCGACTCGGTCGGAGCTGGGCCCATCCGCACCGGTCGAGTGGTCTCGTTCCTGGCGATCTTCGTGCTGTTCGCCAGGTTGGCGGCATCGGACTGGAAGCCGCCGGCGCTCCTGCCCAGGGCATGGATCATGCCCGCCGTCTTCTTCCTGTGGTCGTTCGTCAGCGGATTCTGGGCTCTGGAGATGGGCTCGTGGATCCAGGGCCTGCTGGAGCTGACCCTGGGGTTCATCTACGCCCTGATCATCATGCTGTACATCGAGAACGAGGAGCATCTGGCGCGCTCCTTCAAGATGTGGGTGTGGACCGGTGTCCCGATCGCCATCATCTCCTATCTCCTCTACAACAAGATCGAGGAGGTGCAGGCCGACATCGGCGGCGAGAACCGAATCGTCGGCTTCACCGGAAACGCCAATGCCTACGCACTGCTGCTCGCCGCAGCCGTGCCGATCACGGTCGTGTTCATGCGCCGTGCCAAAACGACTTTCGAACGGTGGGTCTACGGGTTCGTCATCTTCGGTTTCATGGTTGCGCTGGTGACCACGGGGTCGAGAGGCGGGCTGGTCACGATGGGCATCATCGTGATCTACGTCTTCGTGACCTACCCGGGGCTCGATCGGCGGCAGCGGGTGAAGAGCACGATCGGCGGGTTCGTGTTCGTTGCGGCGGGTGTGTTCCTCGCCGGCATCATGAATCCAGAGCGCTACTCGCTCATCGGGTTCTTCGGTGACGCCGGCGCGGGGCGAATCGAGCTCTGGAACGCCGCTACCAGTTCGCTCGGCGTTCGCCCGATCCACGGCTACTCCATCGGTGGATTCCGGACGCAGATGCTCGATGTCCTCACCAAGGTCAGCGGTGGGAGCCTCGAGATCACCAAGCCCATCGGTAACCGCAACGCGTCCGGCCTCGAAGTTCACAACACCTACCTCACGATCCTGCTCGACCTCGGCATCATCGGGTTGGTCATCTATCTGACGACGATGCTGTCGGTGTTCAAGAACCTGTGGGATCTCCGGGCGACGCAGTGGCGCGACTGGGCGTGGGCCGGGTTCGGGTGCAACGCGGCGATGGTGGTGGGCGCCGTGTTCGGTTCCGGCTACAACCTCAAGTTCCAATGGACGGTGGTTGGGATCGCTGGGGCCGGTTTCGTGCGCAACCGCACCACCGGGAGGAGGGATCGCATCCGTGCCCACCGCGGGCTACCCGCACTTCGGGAGTCTGTGTACCGAGAGCGGCCGAACAGCGAGATGCCGTTCGCCGGCGAGCGTGCGTTTGCGGCGCCGCTCGACATTCGTCTCCGGTACCCGTTCCGGTGGGTTCTCGTCGTGGTGATGGTCATCGGGTTCCTGGCCGGGTCGATGGGGGCGAAGGTGCTCGGTACTCCGACGTACAGCACCTACGGCCGAGTGCTCGTGCTCAACCTCGACACCGTTGATCCCCGGTTCGGAGTGCAGATCACCGACGGTCGAATCCAGTTCGTCCTCAACATTGCACGTTCGGAGCGCTACCTCGCCGAGGTGCAACGGCGTGCCGGTCTGACCGGCTCACTCGACCAGTTGGCGTCGGAGATCGACTCGACCCGCCCCGGCTTCTCTCCGATCATCCGGATCACGGCGACGACCACCGACCCCGACCGGACCCGCCGTATCGGTGCGGTGCTCATCGACGCGCTCGACTCAGTGGTGGATTCCGCTCGTTCGGGCGCGTTCGTGGTGCTCGACGAGGACCTCCGGTCGGTCTCCCCCGACGTCGACCCCGACTACGAGGGTCCGCTCCACCTGCACATCTTCGACGAGTCGATCACCACGGAGGCCGTGCCGCGCACCGCGTTTTGCGGGGTCCTCGGAGCGGGAACCGCGGCGCTCCTCCTGATCATTGCAGCGATGCTCCTGCACGGCCGGC
>JAIBBP010000068.1 GCA_019694615.1 Microthrixaceae bacterium
GGCCTGGAACCACAACGAAGCGGCGACTTGTGCGTCGGGAGCACCCCGCCCGGCCTGCGTTTCCTCGATCGACGTCTGCAGCTCGTCCACATCGGCCATCAGGTCCTCGCAGCGGATCCAGCCCTCGCCCGGCGGAGAATCGAGCGCGATGCGAAGGTGTGCGACCTGTCGCTCCACCGCCTCGGCAATTCGTTGGGTGGGTGCGGAGGTTTGTTGCATGTGACTGCTCCCGGTCGGTTCGGAGCGATCGGGTGTCCTGGCTCCCGGATCGACGCTCCCCTCCGGCCTTCCAACCCCGATCGGGGCCGTGACCGTCGTATGGAGGTTCGCTCCCCGGTGACAGTTGCGGGTACAGCCTCGGATTCACACCGATGTTCCCCGTGTCGCACCGGCGAAGCTACCCGTTGGGAGGTGGCAGTATCGAACGGTGCGCCACATCCACGTCATCGGCATCGGTGCCGGCAACCCCGACCACGCATCGATCCAAGCCGTGAACGCGATGCAGGCGACCGACGTGTTCTTCTCGCTCGACAAGGGCGAGCAGGTCGCGGAGCTGACCGCCGTTCGCACCGAACTGTGCCGGCGGCACCTCGACGGCGACTACCGGTGGGTCGACATCGCCGACCCGCCGAGGGATCGATCGCCCGACGACTACGACGCCGAGGTTCGCCGCTGGCATTCGGCACGGGCCGACGCCATCGGCGACGCGTTTCGCTCCGAGCTCGACGACGACGGTGTGGGCGCGTTCCTCGTCTGGGGCGACCCGTCGCTGTACGACTCGACGTTGCGGATCCTCGACGATCTTCACGAGCGGGGCGCCATCGAGTTCACCCACGACGTGATTCCCGGCGTCACGAGCATCTCGGCGCTCGCTGCCGCCCACCGCATTCCGCTCCACCGGATCGGCGAGTCGATGATTGTCACCACCGGCCGCCGCCTCGCACGCGACGGCGGGTGGCCAAGCGACGTCGCCAACGCAATCGTCATGCTCGACGGCGACTGCTCGTTCCGCCACGTCGACCCCACCGGTATCGATATCTGGTGGGGCGCCTACCTCGGCACGCCGCACGAGCTCCTGGTGAGCGGCCCCGTCGCGGAGGTCGGCGCCGAGATCCAGCGAGTGCGAGCCGAAGCTCGCGTCCGACACGGCTGGATCATGGACATCTACCTGCTTCGCCGCGACAGCTGAAGGTTGCAACGCCTGTCACGAGGGCAGTCCGGTGCCGTCGCAGCCGAGCATCTGCTCGGGATGACGGTCGTCGAGAACTGGAATCGCCTGGGTTTCTCGTGCCAAGTGACGGAGCCGTTCGCCCACGCAGGGGCGCCGAGTGTGCCGCTCACGTTCGAGCCGTTCCCGCAACGCGGTGACGATCGCGTCGGCGACCGTTCCGCCGGTCGTCGCGGCGAGTTCCCGGGCGACTTCGACGGCCTCTGGGTCGTCGATGCTCAGCGTCATACGATCAGCCCCCGGTCTCGTCGAGCAGGGCTCGCAGGTACGGGAGCGCCCGGCGGTCCTTCTCCCGATCCGCTGCCTCCTTCGACCTGATGATCGCTCGGAGCGTCGCGACGCGAACGATCACGCCGTCCACCAGCTCGACGGGATCGGACTCGACGCAGAGATCATCGAACCCGCCCTCGAACCCGGCCGGAACGAAGGTGAGGTCGACGTCGCCCGCAGCGGTCGTGAGGTTCAGCATCCTGGGTTGAGCGGCAAGAAACGCACCGTCGACGGGGAAGACGACGCCATCGGGATCGGTTGTCCGGATGCGAGCTTCGAGCTCGCGAAGGGCACCCGCGAGCCGGTCGAGGTTCTCGCGGCGCCGATCAGGGGTCACGTCGACGTCGGTCGTCGGCAACGGAGAACCGTGAGCGACAGCGGCGAGTCCGCCGATGAGCACGTACTCGACGTCATGCCGCTGAAGCACCTCGAAGACCCGCTCGGGGTCGAACCGACCGCTCACGATGCCCGGCCGGCCAACGCTTGCAGCCGCCGCGTCTCCTCGGCCATTCGGCGAATCCGTTCGGCCGGAGTCAGCGCCAGTCGCTGGGCGATCTGCGTACGGTCGACCCCGTCGTCTCGGCCGCTCGACAGCGCCCGGTCGAGCAACAGCCGGACCGCTTCGGCTCGCGACACGCCGGCAGCGGATGCTCGGCGGTCGAGTTCGGTGAGCATCTCCGCGGGGAGGCGCACGGAGATCCGGTCTCCGATCGGCGGGCGTCCGATGCGAGCCATGCCGTTCACTATACGGCGCCGGAAAGAGGACCTCCCTCGGGTTCCCGTCAGATGGCTTCCGGTTGCGTCTCGGCTGGAGCCCGTGGGCACTCGTCGCAGGCGACGAGCCCGGCCAGGTGGATGCCACAGCAGGTGTCGCGTGTCGGACCGACATCGAGCGCTGCAATCTCGTCCCGCTCGCGATCGGTGAGCGGCACGTGGGAGTGAGCAGCGACGACCGCCGTCCACATCGCGGCGCGGGCGTTGCCGCGTAGCACCCGTTCCACCACCGGAGCATGGGGACCCACGATCGTCAACAGTGGTTCGACGACCTCGTCGCCAAGGCGACTGAGCACCTCCGACATTCCGACGAGTTCACTGCGCCGGATCTCCGCGAGCCCGAACCGCGTCCCCCAGCCGTCGGCCCGCCACCGGATGTCGCCAGGTCTCGGCTGCACGCCGACGCCCAAGACACGGCTGGCGAGCAGCACGACGTTCGCTACGTGCGCTACGACGGCCTGGAACACCACTGACGCTGCCACCTCGGTGCGACGGAGTTCTCGATGGCCGTCGGGGCGGACCACCGCAGGTGCGGCGAACGGGCTCTCGAACAGGGCGCTCCGGTAGTGCGCCACCAGATCGGCGAACGACGACGGCTCGTCGACCCGCCGCCCGGCCGATGAAGCGAGCTTCGGGATGTCGAGCGTCGACCGGAGCGAAAGCGGGGCGAGGGCTTCCACCAGTTCGTCGTCGCTCAACTCCCCGTTGCTCGCGTGCGGGTCAATGTCCACGGATCCATCATCCCGCGTCCGGCACGTGTGCCATGATGTCGGTGCGCAGTGCCAAGGGAAGTCCGGTGCAAGCCCGGCGCGGTCCTCGCCACTGTGACCAGGAAGCGACCCATCATCGGCCACTGGACCTCGGTCTGGGAAGGCGATGGCGAGCAGTGATCTGGGAGCCAGGAAACCTGCTGCGCACTTCAACCGACGACAACAACCACGAGCGATGGAGGGTTACGAAATGGCTGCAATCACCAGCCCGGCAAAGGTCGGCGCACACATCACCGTTCCAGTCTGGGCATGGGCGCTGCTGGCGCTCTCGCTGGTCCTGAGCTATGTGATGCTCCAGGAGAACGGGCTCATCATGGACAACTGGATGACCGTGCACGAGCTCTTCCACGACGGCCGCCATGCCCTCGGGTTCCCCTGCCACTGATCCTGGCCTTCCACTGATCAGAACCGGCACAACCTCATGAACCTCACCATGAAGGGCTTCCTTCTGCGCGGCCTTGCAGCCGGCGCGGCGGGAGGCCTCGCAACCGCATTGTTCGTTCGTTTCGTCACCGAGACCGAGATCGGCTGGGCGATCGGCTTCGAGGACGCTTCCGGCCTCGGTGCTCCTGCCGGCGAACCGGCGGAGTTCACTCGCAACACCCAACACTGGGGCGGAATGCTCGCCGCGCTGATCTTCGGAACGCTGCTCGGCATCGTCTTGTCGGTGGTCGTCGCGGCGCTCCACGATCGGATCTCGTCGCGCGACGAGTTCGGGCGGGTCGCAAAGGTCGCCTTCGCCGCGTTCGTCGCCACGTCGCTCATCCCGGCGTTCAAGTACCCGCCCAACCCACCCACGGTCGGAGACCCCGACACGATCGGCCAACGCACGGCGTCCTACCTGCTCCTGATCGTGGTCGGCATCGGCATCGTCGTCGCTGTCGGATGGGCATGGAAGCAGCTCTCGGCCAAGGGCATCGACGGCGGCACACGGTTCCTCGCCGGCGCGGGGCTTGCCGTCGTACTGGTGACCGCGGCCTACCTGGTGTTCCCGGCGACTCCCGACCGCATCGAACCGCCGAACAGCGAGGCCGACCCGGCACTGGTCGTCGCCGAAACGGCCCCCGACGAGGTGCTCGACGCGATGCTCACCAACGCCAGGGAGATCGGCGACGAGTCGTACCGGAACCCAAGCGATCCGACCGAGGCCCTCGATCTTGACGAGGTGTCGTCGGGTGCCGACCTGGTCGGGACTCCAGTCGCCATCAGCACCACCAAGCTCGCACCGCAGGCGTACACGACGATGGTGTGGAGCTTCCGACTCCGCTCGATCGCCGGAGTAGCGCTGATGTGGGCGGTGATGGCCGGGGTGCTGGGCCTCTTGCTGGACCGGGCCAACCGCTCGAGCCAACTCGCTGCCCAACCAGCGGCCTGACGTCGAGGCGGTCGGCCCATGCGACGCCTGCCGACCGCGCTCGTTCTCGGCGGGACGACCGAGGCAACCGCGCTCATCGAGGCGTTGGCTCCCAGGATCGGTCGCGATCTGGACGTGGTCGTGTCGTTCGCTGGGCGGACGACACGACCGACCGCCCCCGCCGGCACCGTTCGGATTGGCGGCTTCGGCGGAGTCGACGGACTGGCGGAGTATCTGAGCTCCACGCCGGTCGACGTGGCAGTCGACGCGCTCCACCCCTTCGCCGCCGTGATGCCGTGCAACGCGGCCGAGGCGTGTCGGGCGGTCGGTGTCGACCTGCTGCGGCTTCAGCGACCGTCATGGTCGACGACAGACGGCGACGACTGGGCGCCTGTGGCAGACATGTCCGAAGCATCGGCCGAGGTCGCGCTCCGCTCCCCCCAGCGCGTGCTGCTCACGATCGGACGCCAGGAACTCGACCCGTTCCGACCGATCGTCGGCCCGACGTTCCTCGTTCGCTCCATCGAACCTCCCGACCTCGACGGGGCGTGGGCGGCGGTCTCGATCCTCGATCGAGGCCCGTTCCACCTCGAAGGTGAACGCGACCTGCTCGCCCGCGAGTCGGTCGACCTGCTGGTCACGAAGAACAGCGGTGGCACTGCTACCGCCGCGAAACTCACCGCAGCCCGCGAGCTCGGCGTGCCGGTCGTCATGGTCGAACGACCGCCGAAGCCACCGGTCCTAACGGTGAGCTCAGTCGACGAGGCGACTGCGTGGATCGACGAGCGGGTTCAGGAATCGTAGGTACCGAATCGTTGGCAGGGCAACGGTGCCGCGACCTGCGCTGTCGACTGTCAGCAGTCGGCCAGCGCCCGAAGTGCCCGACAGATCTCGTCCTGTTCACCGGGAGG
>JAIBBP010000086.1 GCA_019694615.1 Microthrixaceae bacterium
CCTCGGTGCCCTCCGACCCGGTGGCCGGTGGAGTCGTATTGGTCAGTGTGCCGCGGAAATTCCCGCGTGCGGTGTCAATGGCACCACGGATCGCGAATCTCGTCAAACGAATTAACGCGACCGCGCCGAGAGGACCCGATTCAGCCCTCGATCGCGTAACGAAGCGTGCCGCCGTCGCGGCGTGATCGGGCACGGCCGGCGAGTCGCAGGTGCTCCAAGTGGGCGTAGGTTTCCGACTCCGCCATCGCTCCCCATGAACGCTCGTGGAACAGCCGATGGGAGAACTCGATGACGCTCGCCTCGCTGAGTTCGATGCCGATCCGCACCAGTTCATCGAGCCGATCCTCGTGGTGCCGTTCGATGGCGTCGACGCGTTCCGAAAGATCGGTGAAGGGGTGTCCGTGTGCTGGGAGGATGAGCCGGACGCCGTCGAGATCGGCGACCTTGTGGAGCGCGGCGAAGAAGTCGGCGAGCGAGTCGGTTGACTGCGTCATGCCCGAGATGTGCGGTGTGATGGTTGGCAGGACGTGGTCGCCTGACAACAGGATGCCGTCGGCGGGGTCGAACAGACACAGGTGGTCGCCGGTGTGGCCGGGCGTGTGGACCCCGACCCACTCGCGGCCGCCGAGCACGATGACCTCGGCGTCGGCCACTCGCACGTTAGGTTCGTTCTCGACGAGACCTCGCCGGGTGAGCTCGTCCCAGCCCCTCATCCACATGATCTCGTCGCGGGTGGGGAAGGGGACCGTTCCTCCCCACGGTGAGAAGCGGGTCGGCAGTTCCGGTATCTCGCCGTCACCCATGAGCGCGTCGAAGAACGCGTGGGGGTCGAATCCGTCGTCGCGGCGACGGAGTTCGAGTTCCCGGTCGTCGTCGAACCGGGTCAACAGCGTGCTGAAATGCTCGTGAGCGACGATGTCGGCCTGGTTGCCGATGCGCAGGCGGCCGGCACCGCCGAAGTGATCGGGGTGGCTGTGGGTCACGAACACTGTGTGGATGCGCGAGACCGGGGCGCCGATCTGGGCCATCCGGTGTTCGAGCGCGTCGGCGCTGGCGGGATCGGGGAGGCCGGGATCGACGACGGTGAACCCGTCACCGTCCTCCAGCGCGTAGCAGTTGACGTGACCGAGGCCCGGCAGGTTGATCGGCAATTGCAGCCGGTAGATACCGGGGGCGACTTCGGTGACCTGGTCAGACGCTGGCAGCTTCTCCTGCCGTTCCGCCGGTAAAGCGGAGGAGTCGGGCACCGGTGCCGACTCGCTCACTCCCCGGCCGCCCGAAACACTGTCGATCGCCAGTAGGCGAGCTCGGCGACACTCTCGCGGATGTCGTCCATGGCTCGGTGGGCGGTGGCCTTGCGGGGAGCCGCGGAGAGGGCCTCGGGGTACCAGCGGCGAGACAGTTCCTTGAGCGTCGACACATCGATCGACCGGTAGTGCAGCCATTCCTCGATCTCTGGAAGGTACGCAGCGAGGAATCGGCGGTCCATCCCGATCGAGTTGCCGCACAGGGGGACAGTGCGTTCGGTTGGCACGTGCTCCTTGATGAACGCGAGCGTTGCTGCGCCCGCGTCCTCCAAGGTGATCGTTGACGTCCTGATGGCATCGAGGAGGCCCGACGACGTGTGCATGTCGACAACGACGGGGTCCATGTTGGCGAGCGCCTCCTCTGGTTGGTGTACCACCAGGTCGGGCCCCTCGGCGACGATGTTGAGGTCGTCGTCGGTGACGAGGGTGGCGATCTCGACGATGACATCGCTCCGCGAGTCGAGTCCGGTCATCTCCAGGTCCATCCACACCAGCATCGCCCGAGCGTACAAGCGCGACCGGCCGGTCGGTCGCGTTCGGGGGTGTGTCAGGCGTGGGCCATGTCGCGTGCTGCCCGGGACTCGCCCGCGAGTGGTCGGAGTCGGTCCCCGTCGTGCTCCAGCACGTATCGCGCGAGGTGGCGGCCGTCGGGGCTGACGACGATGGCGTCGGGTGACGTGTCGGGCGTTGCCAGCATCCATCCGACGAGGCGAACGACCGGTTCGGTACCGCTGCCGTCCCACTCGATCGCAGTGATCACTCCATCGTTGACCCCGCTTCCCGAGTTGACGTAGCGGTCCCACCGCCGACCGGTCTTGGACAGCGGTGCCGTGGCGGCGAAGTGGGTGTGGCCCAAGATGAGCCACAGGTCGCCCAGACCCTCGCGCTCGATGGCGTCGAAGAGACGCTCCTCGTCGAGGGAGTCATAGGAGGTGTTGGCGCCGAACGTGGGATTCACCTCGATGAGACGGTCGGGGAACCTGCCCGAGAGCAGGGCTTCCTCGGCCCCTGGCTCCGCGAGCCCTTCGGGCGTGTTGAGTCTCGGGACGTCGATCAGCGTGTTGGCGATCCACGTGGACAGCTTGCCGAGGTTGTCGCGCTCGGGTGCGTTCCAGCCGTCGGTGTGGTGGCCGTGACAGATCACGCCGCGGAGTCGACCGTCTGCGTCTCGCAGCGCGAAGTAGTCGGCCAACGGGAACGAGCCGAGGTGCTGCTGAAGGCGGTCCGCGACCATCGGTCGGTTGTTGGGGTTGTCGTGGTTGCCGACAGTCCGGAAGTACCGTCCCTTGACGGCGAACCGACGGCGGATCCGGCCGTAGATGCCGTCGTTGTTGGCGACGATCGCGTCGAGATGCGACTTGTAGGTCTCGGTGATCAGCGCCGTGTGGCCGTACCGCGCCAGCGCTGCGCCGACCATGCGCAGCGCGTCGTAGACGGCGCCGTAGGTCGATCCGCCGACGAGCCAGTAGTCCTCGATGTCACCGTTCTCGCACAACGACCAGTCGTCGGCCGCGTAGTACTCGAGGACATCCTCGTAGAGCTGCTTGGTTCGCTGGCGGGCCGGCCAGTCGACCCGGCCCGACACACACCGGTGGAGGTCGGAGAACACGACCAAACGGATTTCGGCGGGGATGTCCAGCACCTTGTTGGATGGTGCAGCGGGTGCACGACCGGCAGCGATGGCGCGGAGTTGTGCGGGGAAGGACGCCGCGAGTCGCTTAGCTCGACGGTTGTTCGTCGCTGCTCGAAGCATGATCGCCGGAGCCCAGAAGGGGGAGAGGAGACCCACGATGCCGAGCTTGAAGGTTGCCCAAGCGCTCGCGATCCACCCGACCGACTTAACGCGGTTCGCCCCCGCTGTTCGTGCCGGGTCGCGGCCTGACGCCCACCGTGTCGCGCCGGAGACGATTCGACTCGCGTGGTAGCGGCTACGGGCGGACACGACGCGTAGTTTCTCACGTACTGACGATCGGTCGGGGGAGTTCTGCCTACCGAGCGACCGTGTGGAGGCGATCCTCACTCTCGAACTTCAGGCTCACCGGTGCCGATAATCACCGGTGAGCCCGAAGTTCGAGGCCTCAGGGCCTGACCTCCCGGTCGTCGGGCGGGATCCGCAACGGCCTCCGCCATACTGTCGGTGATGCAGACCAGGGTGATCGACGATCTGGGGCCGTTCTCGGCCGCCTGGGACCGGCTGGTCGATGCGATGCCGCTGCCCTCACCGTTTCTGCGCTCCTGGTGGTTGGCTCATGTGGCCGTCGGCGAACCCCGATTCGTGCTGGTGTTCGACGGCCCCACCGAGGCGGCTCAGCTCGTCGGTGGGCTTGCCTTGCAGCGGTCGGTTCGACACGGAGTCGAGTGGTTGGAGCTGCTGGGCACCGGCCCGCTCGAGCCCGACCACCTCGACGTGGTGGCGGCACCCGGTCGCGCCGGCGACGTGATCGCGACGGTGCGGGCCTGGTTGTCGGCGGGCGACCGCGTGATGGACTTCGCCGGCGTGCGCTCCTCGTCCTGGTTGGTCGACGCCGTTCCGGGGTGGGGCGAGATCACAGCCCTCGAGGTGGCCCCATACGTCACGTTGCCGAGCACGGCGGACGAATACCTGGCCTCGCGAGGTGGACGTACCCGCTCGACGATCACGCGATCGACCAAGCGTCTCGACAAGGCGGGAGTTGAGTTCCGCGTTGTCGACCAGTCGTCGGAGGCATCCACCGTCGACGCCGCACTCGACGCGTTGCGCGAGCTGCACGACGGGCGTTGGGGAACCGCGTCGGGCTTTCTTGCCGCGTGGGGTCCGTTCTCGGCGGCCATGCGGGCCGGTGTTGGGTCCGGCGAGGTTCGCTTCCACGAACTGGTCGACGCGTCGGGACGCATCATCGCGATCGAAGTCGACTTCGTGGTTGGTGGCCGAATGAGCTTCTACCAGGCCGGTCGCTTGACCGATCATGATCTGCGCGGGTCGGGGTCGGTGCTGCGCCAGCGGGTGATCGGCGCCGCGATCGAGTCGGGATGCACCGAGTTCGACCTGCTTCGTGGCGGCGAGGACTACAAGTCCGAGTGGGCCGACCGGAGACGCGGTCTGGTACGCGTGCGTCGTGGGGTGGGTCTCCGTGGTCGTGCAATCGCCGCGATGGCGCTCGCTAACGGCGCGGTGCAGTCGTGGCGCACCAAGCGCGCTGAACACGCCACGGCTGCCTCCAGTGGAGCGGCCGGCGCCGGCGATGCGCCTGAAACGACGCGGATCGTCTACTACACCGATGCCGCTCAGATCGGTGGAGCCGAGACCGTTGCGAAGACGCTGCTCGGCGGGCTCGGGGACCGGTTTGAGGTGATGATCGTGGGCACGAACCAGGCGGTGATCGACGACATCGTCACCGTGCGCCCGCAGTCGCCGACGGTGCTGCTCCCACCGATCGAGGACCGCAGCGACGTCGCTGCCATGTTGGCCCACCGGCGAACCTTGCAGGCGCTGCGGCCCGACATCTTCCATGCGAACCTGTCGGAGGGATCGTCGTGTCAGTACGCGCTCCTGATGGCGTTGTCGATCAAGGGCCAGCGGGTGGTGGTCACCGAGAACTCGCCGATGGGAGTTCGCTCGGAGTTGTCGCGACGCATCAAAGTCTGGTCGGCGAAGCGGTTCGACGCTCACGTGGGCGTCGGCCGGAGGGCCGCGGAGCTGGTCGAGGCCGATGTCTCGCTCCCCGCCGGCACGATGCGGGTCATTCCCAACGCGGTGCCCGTTGTGGATCATCCGCCGCGGTCGACGCCGTCGGGCGACGGGTCGATCGTGGCCGTGTCGCGTTTCGACTGGGTCAAGGGGCTCGACGTCCTCATACGTGCCGCTGCACTTCTCGATTCGGCGAACCACCCTCGGATCACCATCTTCGGCGACGGGCCGGGTCGGACGGAGCTCGAGAAGTTGATCGCGGAGCTTGGCGTCGGTGCCCGGGTGGAGCTGGTCGGCTGGGTCGACGATGTGCGTGCGCGGCTCGTCGACTTCGACGTGTTCGTCCTGCCCTCGCGCCTGGAGGGCCTGCCGATGTCGGTGCTCGAAGCGATGCACGCGGGCGTCGCCGTCGTGGCGACTGACGTGGGGAGTGTCAGCGAGGTGATCGAGGACGGCGTGTCGGGTCGTGTCGTCCCGCCCGACGACCCCGCGGCGCTGGGGGCTGCGCTCGACGAGTTGCTCGCGGACACACCCCGCCGCGAGAAGCTGGCGGAGGAGGGCCGACGCGTTGCGTTGGACCGGTTCACGAGCGCTGCCAACGTCGCTGCATATGAAGCGCTGTACGACGAGGTGATGGGTCGGCCGGCCTCGTCGAGGCTGCGGGCCCGGGCCCGACACTGACCGCGTCGCCGATCGGGTTCAGCTCCGGTCCCGCGGTGCCGACAGGAAGCCATGCGACCGACGAGCCCGATGTGGCTCACCCATCACGATCCCGAGCACTACGAGCGCTGCGTCGCGGTGGGCTCGGCCCACCTGTGCCGGCGTTGCGTCGTGCTGTACCCGGCGATGCTGGCGGTCGCGGTGGCTCAGGTCGCCGGTTTGATTCCGTGGGGGATCGGCACAGCGATCATGTGGCTGGCGCCGCTCGGCGTCGTGGCCGAGTGGTTTGCCGAGCACCTGTTCAGCGTGGCGTACTCGGCGCGGCGGCAGGTGGCGACGACCGCCGTCGCTTCGCTGTCGTTCGGGGTAGCGCTGGGTCGGCACGTCGTTCACCCATTCGAGAGGGCGGCCACGATGCCGGCCGTGTGTTTCACGGTGCTGTGCCTGGCCGCGTGGGCTGTCGGGGCTCGGCGGCGGAGCGGGGAAGCGTCGGATTGGGAGGTGGACTTCGAGCGGGCCGAGGCTGAACGGATCGACGCACTCAGAGTCCTGTTGGATCAGCCGGCGTCGTCGGCGTAGTCGTCAACGGTGTGGACACCGCCCGCAGACCTCGTGGAAGCGCAGCATCGCTTCCACTTCGTCAGCAGTAGCTACAATATGTCCATGAAAGTGGCCACACGTGACGAGGTCGGTGTGCGCGACCTCAAGAACAATCTCAGCAGGTACCTGGATCGCGTGCAGCGCGGCGAGGAGATCATCGTCACCGAGCACGGCAAGCCAGTCGCGCGGCTGATGACCATCGACGAACCGACCGATCGGCTCGCAGCACTCGTCGCGTCAGGCGTAGTCCGCCCACCGAAGAGCAGACAACGGCAGCGTCCGACGCGGCGCATCAAGGCGAAGGGTTCCGTGAGTGACCTTGTCGCGGAACACCGGCGGTGATCACCTATGTCGACACGTCCTCGCTGCTGAAGCTCGTCATCGACGAGGACGGCTCCGAGCGGGCCGAACTGATCTGGGACAGTGCCGACGTGTTGACATCCGTAGCCCTGGTGGTGGTCGAAGGGCGAGCCGCGCTAGCGGCGGCCCGACGCGAGGGGCGCCTCGACACACGTCAGCACCGCAGAGCGCGCCAGGAGTTCACTTCGCTCGTCGAGGGGCTTTCGATCGTGGAGGTCACCGAGCAACTCGTCGCGGACGCCGCGGATCTCGCTGAGGCCGAAGCGTTGGGAGGCTACGACGCAGTCCATCTCGCCGCGGCCGTTACCGTCGAGGCGAACCTACTGACAAGTGCCGACACTGCGCTCTGCGAGGCGGCGCGACGCCGCGGCATGCACGTAGCGAACCCGCTGGAACCATAGCGGAGCTGCATCTCGCGCTGCGGACCCGTGTCGCCACTCACCCCGACTGGTGTCCTTCGTTGACGGTGTTGGTCAGCCAGCCTCGTAGACGAAGTCGATCAGCTCCTCGACGGCCCCGACCAGCGACGGATCAAGGTCCTTGTAGCTGGTGACCTTCGACAGCAGCAGCTTCCAGAACCGCCACGACTCGTCGATCCCGACGGCGCGGCAGATCCCGTCCTTCCACGGTGTGCCCCTGGGAATGTCGGGCCACGCGTCGAGCCCGATCAGCTTCGGGTTCACTGCCGCCCAGATGTCGATGAACCTGTGGCCGCGGATGAGGACGTCGGGGTGGTCGATGCCGGAGGCGATTCGCGACTCCTTGGTGTCGGCCACGAGGTGATCGAGGAGTACTCCCAACTTCCGGCTGGGTCGCGGCCCGAATGCAGCGACCACCTCCCGCAGGTCGTCGGCCCCGTCGATCGGTTGGACCACGATGCCCTCGGAGCGGAGGTCGTCTCCCCACACCTTCTCGACCAGTTCGGCGTCGTGGATCCCTTCGACGAGGATGCGGCTCGCTTTCGCCATCTTGGCGGTCGGCGTAGCTTCGGCGATCGAACCGGACGCGGTGAGGCGCTGCGTGCTCGACGACGTGGAGGGCGTCGGCCGGACGAGGGTCGACGGGCGGCCACCGACGAGGAACGAGCCCGGCGTGTTTCGCATACGGCGGTCGCGCCCGCTGTCGTCGCGAATCGTGATCGCGGCGTCGGTCCACTCGACGATTGCCCCGATCACCCCGGTTGCCTGGTGGGTGACCTCGAGGCCGGCGTTGGCCGGAACCCTCGGATACTCCTTGCGCTTGGACGGCCCGTGATCGATGTCGTCGAGATTCGAGAGGATGCCGCCCTGGTAACGCCCGTCGCCCATGGGCGGCGATGGTAGTGGCGGGGGTCAGTCGCGCCGTGCGACGAGTGACACGGTGGTGCGGCCGCCGGTGGTCTCGGTGAGCGATGGGACGTAGCGGTAGCCGAGCGGGTGGTCGAACGCTGCGAGCCCCGTCGGGTCGTCGATCTGAGTGGCGAGGATGTGGCGGACGAGCGCTCCTTTCAGGAGCTTGTTCCAGTGCGACACGACGGTGAGCTTTCGCTCCGGACCGTCGCCGACGTCGTCCACGAACCTCACCGAGATGCGTGCCCCGAACGAGCCGTCGTCTGGCTGCCACGCAGCGGCGTGCTCGTTGGGAAGCAGGTCCCATACGGTGCGGCCGTTCACCAGCGGATCGAGGGCGGCGGTGATCTGCGGACGCCAGAAGGTCGCGAGGCGTCCGTACGGTGCGAGTGACGCTCCCATCTTCAATTTGTAATCCGGTAGCGGATCGGTCGGTCGCACGAGGCCCCACAGTCCGGAGAACACAACGAGTTGGTCGTCACCACGCTTGCGGCTCCGCGCTGGCAATGAGGCGTAGTCGAGCGCGTCGTACAGGACGCCGGTGTAGCGCTCGATGGCCGCCATGGTCGGGCGGGTCAGAACCTCCCGGTTACCGTCTCGGGCCGCAGCGAGCGCGTCGCCCTTGACGCCGAGGAGCTTGCCCACCGACGTGGCATTCGAACGCATCGCGCGCTTGAGGGCTGCGGCGACCTTCGCGCGGGAGGCGTCGAGTTCGGGAAACGATCCTGAGCCCGGTGCCCACGGCGCGCCGGTGCCACCGGTCGCCTTGCCTTCGGACGGCGGGAGCAGGATGAGCGGAGCAGTCATGGGGTCCGGCGAGGTTAGAGGAGCGCGAGCGGCGCGGGCGGACCGTAGACGCGGGCCGTAGGCTTCGGCAGATGGAGCTCGAACCGGCTGTTCGTCGCATCGTCACTGTCGCCAACCGTCTGGATCGAGGCGACGATGGCGTCCCGTGGTCCGCTCGCAGGCAGGCATCGGCGGGGTTGGCCGCCAGGTTCCGCGGCGTGGTGATGCCATCGGGGCCAAAGATGCTGAGCGAGGTCAACCGGCTCATCGATGTCGACGGCGGACGCATCAATGTCCGGGTCTACAGACCGCGGCCCGGGCATCTGCCGGTTCACCTGTTCCTTCACGGTGGCGGGTGGTGCACCGGTGGGCTCGACGAGCGCGACCCGCGCTGTCGGGAGATCGCGTCAGGTGCCGACTGCGTCGTGGTGTCCGCCGAGTACCGGTTGGCCCCGGAGAACGCGTTCCCCGTCCCGGTCGACGACTGCTACGCCGTGCTTGAGTGGGTCGCCAAGGCCGCCGACGAACTCGACGTCGACCCCGACCGCATCTCGGTGGGCGGGGAGTCGGCCGGCGCCAACCTGGCAGCCGCGCTGTGTGTCATGACCCGGGATCGCGGAGGCCCTGCGATCGTCTTCCAGTGGCTCGATGTTCCGGCGGTCGACCTGACAATGAGCCAGCCGTCGGTGCGCTCGACGCCGTCGGGCCACCTTCTCGACTACGACAAGATGGTCGAGTACCGAGACGCGTACCTCCGGACCGAGGCCGAGTGGACGCATCCGTATGCGTCTCCCTATCACGCGGAGGACCTGACGGGGTTGCCGCCGGCCTGGATCCTGACGTGTGGGGCCGACCCGTTGCGCGACGATGGCACGGTCTACGCGGAGCGGCTGCGGGAGGCGGGAGTGCCGGTGACCCACGAGTGGCTTCGGGGACATGTGCATCCATCGTTCGCCTTCACCCGGATCGCGTCCGCCGCTGACTATCAGCAGCGGACCATCGACGCACTCCGCACTGCTCTCCACCCGAGAGGCTGAGCCGAGCCAACATGCCGAATGCTTCCGGGTATCGGCACGGCTCGACCGAAGTCGAACGCCGGTCGTCCCGCTCGCCCCGAGTTCGGTGCACCTGGCAGGACGACGCCCGAGCCTTGAGCCGACGCTCTGAGCCGCTGGCAGGGTCTCAGTCGGTGTGGGCCTCCAGCGTGTCCGCGTCGACGAGGTCCTGCGGCCTGCCCGCTGCGCGCTTGTTGCGGATGAGATCGTCCGCCGAGATGAATCCGACGGACAATTCGCCCACGTCGACCAGGACGCGATTGCTCCAGCACTCGTCGAAACTGACACCGCTGATCGAGGTCAGGAGGTCGATGCGTGTGGGCGGATAGCCGAGATGCACGATGATCTCGGGCTCGAGGAAGTCGTCCGGGGTCAGCCGAGAAAACCCATCCCGAAGTCATCAAGCGCACGAACCACTCGCTCCGCGTTGTCCGGGTCGATCATGAGCCAGACGTCGAGATCCTTCGTCGCCCGCGGGAAGCCGTGAGCGGCCAACGCGTACCCCCCGACGATCAGGAAACGAACCTCACGAGCGGTGCAGCACTCGATGAACTCGACGAAGTCGTCGGTCAGGAAGCGCATCACCACACTCCAGGCTGAGCTCGGTGGCCATGGCGAGCCGTTCCTCCACCGGTCGCGTGCGCCAGTAGTTCGCCCACGACGGATCGTCGTCGGTGAGTCGACGCTTGGTGACGGCTGGGACGATCTGTCTCACGAGGGCCAGTCTACGGGCTCTCGCTGACAGCTCGATGATCCGGGTGGTAGCCCCCGGTGGAGGTTCGTGCGGGAACGAGGACCGTCTGGTGCCCCCGGTGGGACTCGAACCCACGACCCTCGGATTAAAAGTCCGCTGCGCTAACCAACTGCGCCACAGGGGCGGGACTGGTCTAGTACGCAGCGCAACACCCTGCCAGCGAGAACGGGTGGGCGGATCTGGCGCCTCCCTAGCACGAGTTGCGGGTCGGGTCCTTCGACCCTGGGCCCGTCGGCGACCGGTTGTCGGGAGCATGCCAAGGATCCGTTGAAGGACCCAGGCGCGAACCCGCTTCAGACAACGATGCAGGACGTTATCGACGGCCACATGTCGCCGCCGGGGTATTGGGCGGGGGTCGATCGCCAGCAGCCGAGGTCAAGCGGCCGAGTCGTCACACCAACCCGGAGCCGAGGCGTGAGGCGCCACAACGCGCGAGACTTCGAACGGTCGGGCACGGGAGGTTGTTCGATGATCGACGTGGCGCTCTTCGACGCAGCGTTCGACGGCAAGTCGTTCGCGGCCGGCGACGTTGTCTTCCGTGCCGGTGATCCGGCCGACTCTCTGTTTGTCGTGCTGTCCGGCGAGATCGCCATCAGGGTCGACGGCGTCGGCGACGACGTCGTTGGCTCCGGTGGCGTGCTCGGCGAGCTCGCGCTCATCGACGGTGGTCGGCGAACCGGCACCGCAGTGGCACGTGTCGACTCGGTCGTCGTGCCGATGGGCCGGCTGCGCCTCGAGTACTTCGTGGCCAAACACCCGTCGTTCGCTCTCGATCTCATGACGACGATCGTCGGTCGAGTTCGGCGAGAACTCGACGTGCTTCGGAACTGACGCGGTCGGTCATCCCGGCCGCCGCCACTGCCTAAACCGGCGAAGTCAGCGGCAGAGGACGGGCCGCACCGAGTCCGACCCGGTGACCGCCGCGCCTGCCGGAGTCTTGGCGGTGAACGCGACCGACGTTGAGCGGCAGGACAACGCCATCTTTCTCGGAACGAACCACACCCGTCGGTCCATGTACCCGTCGCGGTTGAGATCACGGCGTAGATCCAACGACAGGAACCGGGGCCAGACGACGGGTGCGGCGCCGGCGAGCCGGAGGTCGGTCGCGGCGGTGGCGTCGAAGTCAGCGCTGCCGAAGATGTCGACCGGAACAGGAAGCGGGCTCGACGGGACCACGAAGTTCGTAGCCAAGCCGGGAAGGAGGTCGATCCTGGCCGTCACGGTTCGAGGTCGGCAATCGACGACGACCAACCTTCGAGGGATCTGGCTGTACAGGGGCTTGAGGGCAAGCTCGGTTCCGGCGGTGATGCCCGGGGGTAGGGCGATCTCAAAGCTCGTTCCGAACGAGACGAGCCATGGGTCCCACGTCTCCACTGTCGGCAACGACATCAACGGCGGCGTCGTCACCCTGGTGATCGGTGGCACGACCACTTCGCCCAGCACGGGGTCGACGCGCACGTAGCCGATCGACTGATCGGCGAGATAGTCCCACTCCCCGCCGGTGAGTTGGTCCTGTCGGTACACGAGGTATGTCCGAGTTCCCTGACTCACCGGAGGCGACGGCGGGACGTACTCGTCGGGCGACACGTTGGCCTGGTTGCCGGCACGCCCGACGATCTTGTCGGCACACGTGTGGTACGGCCCGAACTCGCCGTCGACGAAGCCGGGAGGAGCCGTCGTGTCGGTCACGTATCCCTCGTGCAACGTCACCCGGGCCGACGCGTCTCCCGCACCGACAACGATCGTCACCGCCACCGTGCTCACGACGATGGCTGTGCACAACGCCTTGCGTACGTTCATTTCCCGCCCCCTTCTCGCTTGCCCCCGCAGGCTCGCTTCCCCGGGGACTCTATGTCAGAAATGGTTGTCGTGTCCGCTGGCCGGGAGTGACCAGCGCATCAGTCGGTCGTGAGGGTGAGTGGATCGATCGACTCCAGCTTTGCGATGTCGACGACTTCGATCGATCGACGCGCTGTGGTGATCGCACCCGCCGCCCGGAGTTGAGACAGCACCTGCGCAACCGCGCTTCTCGACGTCGCGCTCAACGCTGCGAGTTCGTCCTGACTGAGATTGATCCGGCCGGTACCGCTCTCCTGCGCCAGCGCCCGGAGTCGCCGCACGACCCGGTCGCCGGCCCGCATGGTCACGATCTCCACGAGGCGTTCGTCGGACTCCCGCAGCGTCCGCAGCACACGACGAAGTTGTGACAGCGCCATGCTCGGGTTCTCCGCGAGAACGTCGAGAAACCGGTTCGCCGGAACGACGATCGCTTCTCCTGCCTCGACCACGGTCACGCCGGCGGAACGCGGAAGTCCGGAGATCGCTGCGTGATCACCGATCAGGTCCCCGGCCCGTCGGATCGCTATTGCGACCTCGTCGCCGTCGGGGGTCGTCGCCACCACCTTGACGACCCCCGAGGTGATGAGCATCACCGATCCGGCCGAACCCCCCTCGATCACCACGCGCTCACCGAGTCGGAGTCTCCGTGTACGCCCGTGCGGGCCCAGCGCGGTGCGCAACTCTGCAGTCGACGAATCCACATCGTGGAACCTACGCCGAGTGGGCCCGGTCGGCTGAGTACCGGCTGCTACGCGGCGTTGTTGGGCGCAAGCCGAAGCACCGGGGAAGGAGCCGCGTCGACCTGCAAGTGCTCGGTCGTCGGCTCGCCGTCGTCCGCTGAGCGCAGTCGCCCGCCCATCACCTTCAACATGCGGCGTGACACAGCGGGACACGACTGCATCATCTCGGCGAACTCCCATCGGTTCATCACCAACAAGAGCGCATCGGACCGAGCCGTCACCGTTGCGGACCTCCGAAGACCGTCGAGGAGAGCGACCTCGCCGAAGAACGTGCCGGCGTCGAGCGTGGCGAGCCGCTTGCCGTCGAGCGTGACCTCGACCGAACCTCTGGCGAGCACCAGGAACTCCTGGCCGACCTCTCCCTCGTGAATCAGCACGCGACCGGCTGATACCTGAATCGGGGTTGCCAGTTCGGCGATCGACTCCAGTTCGCGCCTCCCGCACGCCTCGAAGAGCCAGATCGAAGCCAGCAGCTCGCAGCGCGTCTGTTGCTTCGCCGCGCGTCGATGATGCTGATGTGACTTGCTCGACCATCCCATGTCGCCCCCTTTGGATCCTGATCGGAACCGGGCTCCGATCTCTCCGACGCATCATCCGACGCGTCGACGGCGGGATCTGTCGTGCCGTCGACGATCAAAGGGTGACGTCGGGCACGCCCGCCTCTCCGGGGGTATCGTCACAGGGAAACGAGCAGGTGGGGGGGCCGATGAACCGTCGGAAGTCGTTCGCTGTCGTCGTCGGGGCCATTGCTGGTTGTGTGGTACTCATCGCGGGGCCATCCGCCGGCGCTCGGGTCACCCTGCACCAAGGGCAGTTCTCGGTGGTGTTCTCACCGCCCAGGTTCACCGAGGATCCTGCCGACCCCTCGGCGATGTGTCCCGATCTGATTCGCGGGCGGATCGGGTCGCAGAATCCGCCCTTCGAGACATCGACGAGTGCGACGCTCTACAAGTACTCGCCTGGTCCGCTCACTGACGGCGATGGCACGGTCGCGCGGCCGGTCATCGGCACCGGTGGCAAGCTCCACTATCCGCTGCGAGACGCGTCGGGTGACTTCGTCGACCCACCCGAACCCGGCGACGAGGTCCCCGTGGTCGCGGAGATCCCCGTCGGCACCCCGACTCCCCGCACGGCTGGGGAGACCTACTGGGGAACTGCCCTGGTAAACCAATCCGCCCCGTTCGAAGCGCGACCGTCCGGGCTTGTCGTCGGCGACACGCTGTGGCTCACCACCGGTCCATCGGCTGAAGCCCAGCACCCGATCGTGGTCGTCGCGTGCACGCCTCCCCAGGCGAACCCCCTGGCGATCAGCACCGCCCGCCAGGCGCCGGTCCCGTTGGTTCTCACGGGGGCCGATCCCGAAGGAGACGCCCTGGCGTTCGAGGTGACGGCGCAGCCCACCAGCGGCGCGTTGTCCGGGACGGCCCCCAACCTCACTTACACCCCGACTGCGGGGTTCTCGGGGAGCGATCAGTTCACGTTCACGGTGTCAGACGGCATCTACACGTCGCCGCCGGCGACGGTCACCATCACGGTCGGACCCGCCGACCCCGGGGGCGACACGGTCGACGTGCAGATCCGCGGCGCGTACACCTATCGAACGTCAGGTGAGGTGGCGGGAGCAGGCTTCACCGTAACCCGCGACAGGCTCGGCGTTAGGGCAATCAAGGGCGGAGGTCGTTTCGGCCCGTCGGCGAACCTGAGCGTCGACGTCGTTCGAATCCGTAACCGCAACGTCGGGGTCGTGCGCATTTCGGACCCAGCGGCTGGTGTTCCGAGGCTTACCGCCTTCGTTGTTGCAGGGCCACCGATCGGACCGATCGCACCTGTGCGGATCGACGCGTGGGGGGTCACCTTCGAGCGGCGGCATCCCAGGCTGTTCTCCGTCTCGGTCGCCATCACGGAGACGCGATGAGATCATCGACGCGTTCGAGCAGCACGCCGAGCTGATCGGTGATATCTCGAACCGACCCCGCGTCGAACCCGTCGGGAGGACCTCCCAGAAGTTCGTGGCTCTGGGTCGGATCGCCGAGCCCGGCGGCGTCGTCCACGAGTTCGGCGACGTCGAGCGCGAGCGCCAGTTCGCGGACCTCGGTGGACAGGGCCTCGGCCGCTGGGTCGTCGGCGAGCACCGCCCACGCCGCGGCGAGGATCAACGTCTCGCACCGGGCCTGCTCGCGGCCGAGGGAACCCTCGATTCGGGCGGCGTGAGCCGAGAGCGCTGCCATCCGGGTCGGCTCTCCAGCAGTTCCGATCGCCCGAAACGCCGTGTCGACGCTGTTCATCGCCGAGGGCGCGTCCCCGAGATCGAGCAGCCGTCCGATCGCGTCGATCGCGACGGGGGCGGCGCCGGACCGGTCGTTCGCCATCAACGCGAGGTTGGCCTGGTTGCCGACCGAGATGGCGAGGTGGCGACGGTAACCGAGTTCTTCCGCTGCCTCTCGTGCCGCGAGCAGCAGCTCGCGTGCCCGCTCCAGGTCGCCTTCGCCTGCCGCTACGAAGTGCAGGTCGCTCGTGACGTGGACGTAGCGCAGCGCGTCGCCCAACTCGACCGCTCGTGACCTCGCCATCTCGTAGACGTCCCGTGCCTCGCCAGCCTGGCCGGAGAGGGCTCGTGCGACCCCCAGGCTGGCCAGCGCCGCGACCTCGGCACGAGCGTCGCCCGCCTCGACGGCCCGGGCGAGCATGTCGCTGGCCAGCTCAATCGCGGCCGGGTGGTTTCCCTGCTCACCGAGAACACGGACGAGCATCTCCCTGGCCGTCTGCGCTGACTCATGCTGCGGATCGACGGCATCGAGCGCCGACCTGGCGTGCTCGTATGACTCGGCCAGCCTCCCCGAGTTGAACGCGTGCTCGCCGAGAACCAGTTCCTGTCCGGCCCGTCGCGCAGGCTCCTGCGACCGTGGTTCGAGCAACTCGGTGAACCGGTCGGATCGACCGGCGATGAGGTCGAGGCGGGCGAGCTCCAACCCGGCGTCCTCGCGGTCTGTCCCGTCCTCGATCTCGACGAGGCGCTCGTAGATCGACGTTGCCAACTTGAGGTCCCACGCCTTCGTCGCCGCCGAACCGGCAGCGGGCAGTACCTCGAGCTCGATCGCGCGATCACGCGACCTGAGCGCATGGGTAGCTGCGACGAGTGGTGGCTCACCCAACTCGATCAGATAGCGAGCCGCACGACCGTGGAGCGAGCGTCGATCGTGGTGGGAGATCTGCTGATACGCGACATCCCGGACGGTCGCGTGGCGGAACGCGAACCGCGCGTTGCCCTGACGTACCTCGGTCTGCACCAGGCCGTCGCCGAGCAGCCGGTCGATGTCGTCGCCGACGGCCCGGAGGCTCACTCCGAAGCAGCCGGCGAGGTCGGCGGCGTTGAAAGCGGTCCCGTACACCGCGGCGAGACGGACGGTTCGGCGAGCATTCTCGGGGAGGCGATCGAGGCGAGTCGCGAGGAGGTTCGTGAGATCGCCCGGAAGCGTCAGGGACGGGTCGTCGGGACGATCTCGAATCGCGTCGACGAGCGACTCGACGAACAGCGGGTTGCCCGCGGCGCTGGCGCGGACGAGGTCGTGCAGGTTCGACGGTGGCTCGGCGTTGCTGGACCGAGTCCATGCGTCGGCGATCAGTTGGTCGGCCTCGCGATCGTCGAGCGGCTCGAGGTCGAGGATCGCCGAGGGCGCGATCGATCGCGGCAACGTCAGCTCGGGTCGGGTGAACACGGCGAGACCAAGCCCTGACGCAGTGCCTTCACGCGAGAGAGCCCACAACAAGTCCGCCGTGGCGTCATCGAGCCAGTGGGCGTCCTCGACGACGACGAGGAGCGGAGCACGCGACGCCCGCGCGACGACGAGGTCTGCGACGAGCTGTGTCGTCAGCTCGGCCCGCTCAGCTGGGCCGAGGTGATCGGTGAGTGCGGTCTCAGGCGACTCGAAACCGAGCACGCCAAGAACCAGGGGCGTGAGTGCGGCAGCGCGTGGCAGGAGGTCCGTGACAGCATCGGCCGCCGCCAAGCGGTTCGCGGGATCGCCAAGCGCGGTCAGCAGTGCCGATCGCCAGGACGAGAATGACCGGGCCGACGTCAGTCGATCGCCGGTAGCAAGCGCGATCGTGACTGAGGTGGGCGCCGTCGCGGTCATCTCCCGGAGGAGTCGCGATTTGCCGAGTCCGGACTCGCCGCGAACGACGACGACGCCGCCACGTCCAGAGGCGACGCCGTCGACGAGAGCGGCGAGGCGCAGCCGTTCGTCCGCCCGGCCCACCAGCGGGGTGTCTGCGGCGATTCGATCGAGGGCGCACCGTGCCGCGGACGGGGTCGGTTCCACCACGCTCGCGTCGACGTTCGTCACCCGGCCTTTCACCCGGATGGTCGTTGTCGAGCGCACCGAACATCGCGAGCCGGCGATCGCGACGGTGTCTCCGTCGCAGGTCGTCGTGTCCGGCTCGGAAATCGTCATGAGTCGGGCAGCGAGATTGGGCGTGTCGCCGATCACGGTGTATGCACGCCGGCGAGATCCGCCGAGCAGGAGCATGAAGCTCGGACCGCTTGCAATGCCGACGCGTATCGAGGCTCCGAACTCCTCGCGAAGCCGGTGCGCGGCTCCGATCGCGGCGGCACCCGGGTCGGCGATCGCGAGCGGCGCCCCGAAGAGCGCCAGGATGACCGAACCCTTGTCGCCACTCGTGAACTGAACGAGTTCGCCACCGAGATCTGTGACGACCGCGAGTGCGGCGTCGACCACCGCAGCGATGCGGTCGACACCGGGCTCGGTCGACCACTCGGCGTTCTCGATCGCGACGAAGGCGCACGTCACCCGCCGGTGTTCCGCGACGAATCCCGATGCGTTGCCGATCCGCCGCGCGATCACGGGATGCACCAGATCGGCTCGTCGCGTCAGCGGGATGGGCCGGGACGGGAGCGTGTGGCGATGGTGCGGTCGGATCAGGGGCTCGGATCCCCAGCCTGTCGCTCCCGGGTCGACGGAGCGGTGGGCGTTGACTGCCCGGTCGATCCCGTCGCCACCATGCAGCACGACGGTCCGCGCTCCGGCTTTCGCGACAGTGCTCACGACTTCGCCGACGTCGACGCCGATCCTGACGGCAATGGCGATGTCCTCGCTCGACGACGAACGGTGGCTGCTGGCGATCGCGTGGATTCCGTCGGCGCAATGCTGTAGATCAGCGAGTTCTGTCGAACCGTTGAATGCCACGAACATCGAGTCCCCGCCGAAGGCGAGGACATCGCCGCCGCAGTCGTGGATGAGGTCGATCGAGGGGTCGAAGAACGCGTTGAGCTCCTCGGTCAGTCGCTCGGTGCCCTGCGTTCCCTCGGCGGCCAGTCGCTCGCTGATGGTGCTGAACCCCGCGACGTCGACGAACATCGTGAAGCACTCGCGACGGATGCGCGGACGTGGACCCGACGTCCATCCGAGCAACGACCAAGCGTCCCGTGCGACGAACGACGAGAGATCGAGAGCTTGCGGACTCACGGTGCCGCCGTGTCGGGCGATCGAACGTGTGGCAACGGCACGCAGGCTACCGTCCGTCCTCGCGGGCTGCTGCGAGAAGACTGATGACCTGTTCGTCGGTCGTGGCGGAGAAGTCGGCGTAGTACTGGCCGACGGCCTCGAAGTCGTCGGGCGTTTCGAAGGCGATGAACGCGTCGGCTGCCGGGCCGATGCGATCGGTCCAATCGGGAGGTGCCACGGGGACGGCGAGGACGACTCGCGCCGCGCCTTCGGCACGCGCGACGCGACACGCAGCGAGCGCTGTCGCTCCCGTCGCGAGGCCGTCGTCGACGATGATCACGGTGCGGCCGCGTAGGGTGAGCCGCTCGCCTGTGCGGTAGAGCGCGGATCGCCGCTGCATTTCGTCCCGCTCACGATGTTCAACGCCGCTGAGTGCGTCGGGCGACACCCCGGCGAAGCGGATCGTCTGGTCGTGGAGGACTTTCACCCCACCCTCGCCGATCGCACCCATCGCAAGCTCGGGATGGTGCGGGACACCGAGCTTGCGGACGAGAAGCACATCGAGTGGTGCGCCGAGCGCGGCCGCGACCTGGTAGGCCACTGGAACACCCCCGCGGGGGAGCCCCACCACGACAGGTGACTCGACGCGTAGATGGGCGAGCTCGCCCGCAAGCTGTCGCCCGGCATCGTCGCGATCTGCGAACAGCACCGGCACGGTGCGACTACTTCTTGGCCGGTGCCTTCTTCGCGGGGGCCTTCTTCGCGGGGGCCTTTTGGGCGGCCGGCTT
>JAIBBP010000018.1 GCA_019694615.1 Microthrixaceae bacterium
GCGTTTCGTGAGATCGAAACCGAACTGATCGATCAGGCCGGCGGGATGGCGTTCCGGGTGTGGCGCAAGCATGTGAAGACGATTGCGGCCCTGTTGGATCAGGACGGCGGCTACGACCCCGAGGACGACGTGTACTCCAACCGGCTGAGTGTCCGCGGATCATCGGAGGGCACTGATGTGTCGGGCCGCCTGGTTGGCCCGGCGGCGGTCACGGTGCGTGAGGCGATCGAACAGACCGCCGATGACCTGTACAAGCTGTGGGCCGCCGACGCCGACACATCAGGTGGTGAGATCGCGATCCCGAACCGGGCCACGTTGCGGGCGTTGGCGTTGGAGGAACTGTGCCGCCGCGCCACAATCGCCGGGACGACCGGCAGGTTCGACGACGAACCACTCCCCGAACCAGACGCCCAAGCCCAAGCAGGCGACGATGTCGACGGTCAAGCAGAGGACGATGTCGACGCCGATACCCAACCCGCCGCCGCTCCCGCCGCTCCTACGGGTGGTCGGGTGTGTTCGGGGTGTTGTGTCGGGCGGAGTGCTGCGCGTTCGGAAGCGACACTGGTGTTCAACTGGCAGGTCCCCGACATCGTGTACGACCGGTTCAACATCGCGCACCGCCGCCAAGCATTGGGCCCGTTGATGTGTGACCTCGATGTCGGGCCGGTGATCCTCGACGCCCTCGGTGTCCCGTTGGATCTGGGGCGTACCGAACGGTTCTTCACCCGCGACCAACGCCGCGCACTCGCCCGTCGTGACGGTGGGTGTGTGTTCCCCGGGTGTGGTGCGCTCCCGCACCGTTGTGACGCCCATCACGTCGTGCATTGGGTCGACGGCGGCCCCACCGACGTCGCCGCGGGAGTGCTGCTCTGCCGCCGTCATCACGGCGTCGTGCACCGGACCGGGTGGTCGATACATATCGGTGACGACGGCTGGGCCTGGATTACGACCGCGTGGGGACGCAGGCTCTGGTGTCAGCAGCACCAGAAGATCCGCCCCGGCCCAGCGCCACCACCATCAGCACCACCAGCCCAAGCCGCCTGACAGGACCCGATCGCGGGCGGGTTCAGCGCGCCCCAGCAACGGCGGACTCGCCCCGCACCATGCCCGAGCGGGATCTCGGCGGGCCTCGCCGCGGAACACAAGGCTGGGAAGTCCTCGCCGCGCTCGAGCGAGTCAGCCGGTCGGTGGCGTAGTGCCTTCGATTCGGACGATGTCGCCGCTGAGGCAGACCACGTAGAGCTCACCCTCGGAGTCCTCGCCGAAGCTCACAACCTGCGACAACTCGGCACCCGACGTTGACAGGACAGCCTCCTGATGGAGCGCGCCGTTCCGAACCGTCAGGCCGCGCAGCGTCGGTACCGTGAAATCAGAGAAGAGATAGACGCCCCTGAGATCGGGGATGGCGGATCCTCGGTAGACATAGCCACCGGTGATCGATGAGCCTTCGTCATGGGAGTACTCGAAGATCGGGTCGACGAGGTCGGCCGCGTGACCCTCCGTGCCCGTGTCGTGAGACCCTTCGCGGATCTGCCAGCCGAGGTTCGCTCCGCGGCCCGTTCCATCGGCGGCTGGAAGCAGGTCGATCTCCTCCCACTCCGAGCCGCCGACGTCGGCGACCCAGAGGTCCCCGGTGAGCCGATCGAAGGCGTAGCGCCAAGGATTGCGAAGCCCGGTCATCCAGATCTCGGTGCGCTTGTCGTCCTCGCCGACGAACGGGTTGTCGGCCGGTACTGCATAGGGCGCTCCCTCCGGAGGGTTTGCCACGTCGAGGCGCAGCATCTTGCCAAGCAATGCCGCCGGGTTCTGTCCGTTGCCGTGGGGGTCGTCCTGGGATCCGCCATCGCCGAAACCGATCCACAGGTAGCCGTCAGGCCCGAAGGTGAGGTTTCCGCCGTTGTGGTTCGGGTACGGCTGTTTGACACGAAGGATCTCCCGCCGGCCATCGATGTCGGCAGTATCACCGGTCATGGGAAAGCTGGCGATGACGCTCGATCCGTCGTCGCCGCTGTCGGTGTAGTTGACGTACAGGTTCGATCCGTCGGGAGCGAACGCGAGCCCGAGCAAACCACGCTCGCCGTCGAGGTCTCCGACGGAGTCGGTCAGGTCGATGACAGTCCCGGCGACCTCCAGGCGTTCGCCGTTCTCGATGAGTCTGACGACAGTTCCCTCCCGTTCGGCGACATAGAGGTCGCTCGTTCCGGCGCGAGTCACTATCGCGATCGGCGAGTCGAGTGTCGCGACCGTCGTCAGTCGAAGCCGGATCGCTCCGAGGTCCGGCACCGAGTCCGTGGAGGGGGTTGTGGTCGGTGTTGCCGCGGTGGTCGCGCGCGTCTCGGCAACGGGTGCCGTCGTTGCCGGGAGGCCGACACTGACGGCGTCGTCGGTGCAGGAAGCGAGCGGCAGCGTAGCGGTCGTGGCGAGGATGACCCAACGTCGGCGCGCCATGTCACCGCTTCCAGCGAGCGGGCCGAATGACTCCCTCCTGCACAACTGACGCTGCGAGTGCGCCATCGCGGGTGTAGATCAGGCCGCGGCCCAGGCCCCGACCACCCGACGCCGACGGAGTGTCCTGTGCGTATAACAACCAGTCGTCGGCGCGGAACGGACGGTGGAACCACATGGCGTGGTCAAGGCTCACCATGAACACCTCGCCCAGACTGCCCGCGGCCCCGTGCGGGCGCAGCGAGGTGTCGAGGACGGAGATATCCGACGCGTAAGCGACGACGCACTGATGGAGAACCGGGTCGTCGGGGAGCGTGCCGTTGGCGCGGAACCACATGTTCTCGAACATCGGGCCGGGGGTGCGGTCGTCGGGCGGGTGCCAGTCCGGGTAGCGGGTGTCGATCGATCGCGGGCGGTCGTACCAGTCGCCGAGTAGGTCCTTCCAGGGTGCCATCCGCGCTCGGAAGTCGGGCAGAGTCTCGGGATCGGCCTGCGTCGGCGGCATTGGGAACTGGTGGTCGTACCCCTCCTCGGGGATCTGGAAGGAGGCCGTCAAGCCGAAGATGGGCCGTCCGTGCTGGATCGCTCTGACCCGACGCGTCGCGAAAGTCCGGGAATCGCGGATTCGGTCGACCTCGTAGAGGATCGGCCGGTTGGGGTCGCCGGCGTGGAGGAAGTAGGCGTGCAGCGAGTGAACGGACTTGCCGTCCACCGTCCGCGCCGCAGCTACGAGCGCCTGGCCGGCGACCTGCCCGCCGAACACCCGTTGGCGGTCTTCGTCGGGACTCTGGCCACGGAAGATGTTCTCCTCGATGGGCTCCAGGTCGAGCAGGGTGATGAGGGCGTCGACGGCTGCCTGATCCATGGGCGACATTCTGGCACTGACCGGATTCGGCCGATTTCTGGCCGACCACTACGATTCCGCTACGTGAAGCTGACGCCGACGGCGTTGCTCGATCACGCAAAGAGTGACGAGGGACGCAAACAACTCCGCTACGCCGGCATCTCTGTTGTGTTCGTGCCGCTAGGCCAGATCTGCGTTCAGGTTCTCAAGTGGGTGTTCGAGGTCCACGAGGTGCTGGCGGTGTTCCTCACCGCGTGCGTGTTGACCCTCCCCAACTACCTGGCCAACAAGCACCTGGTCTGGCGGGACAAGAGCAAGGACAACCGCGCTACCGAGGTCACCGTGTTCTGGTTGGCAGCGGTTCTGGGCACCAGCTTTGCCATGGGGTTTGTGTTCCTTGCCGGCAAGGCGGTTCCCGAGAGCCGGGGCGACCTGGCTCACGCACTGGCGATCTTCGCCGCGCAGCTCCTCGGCTACGGCATCGTCTGGGTCGCCCGCTATCTCTTCCTCGATCGCCTCATCTTCAAGGCGACGCACCACGGCGAGGAACCACCGCCGGACTTGCTCGAGGACCTGCACCGCGACTTCCCGGTTTGATGGACTCTCACCTGCGAACGCTCGCCGAGGCCGCACGCGGGTTCATGCCGCCCGATGAGGGCCTGGCCCTCAACGAGGCCGGCGAAGCCGCAGCGTCGCGCGTCCCCGGAGCCCCATTTCTCGAGATCGGCTCCTACTGCGGCAAGTCGGCCATCTACCTGGGCGCCGCTGCTCAGGCTCACGACGTCGTGTTGTTCGCCGTGGATCACCATCGCGGATCCGAGGAGAATCAGCCGGGCTGGGAGTGGCACGAGCCCGACCTGGTCGATCCCGAAGTCGGCCGAATGGACACGCTGCCGCGTTTCCGACGTGCCCTGCACGACGCCGGCCTCGAACCGAACGTCATCGCAACCGTGGCGGACGCGCCGACCCTGGGACGGTTCTGGACCACGCCGCTAGCGCTCTTGTTCATCGACGGCGGTCATGGTGCCGAGCCTGCTCACCGCGACTACGAGCAATGGAGCACGTTCGTAGCTCCCAACGGGATCCTCGCGATTCACGATGTCTTCCCCGACCCCGCCGATGGTGGCCGCCCACCGTTCGAGATCTACGAGCGGGCGCTCGACTCGGGGAACTTCGTCGAGATCGGTGCCACCGGTTCGTTGCGCGTCCTCGAGCGCCTCGACAACGGCGTCGCCCACACCCCCGAACCCCGCCGCTTCTGACCAGCCGGATCCGGGCCGGTCAGACGGGTTTCGGCGTGCGTTGATCGCGCTTGCGACGTGAGTCGCGCGCGATCAGCATGACGATCGCGGCGAGTCCGCCGACGGTGAGCGCCAGGACGGCGTACTGGGCACCACTACCCGGCTCACCGGGCTCGACGGTCCCACCCGAGTTGGGCGTCGGGATGATCGACGGGCGGCCGGCAGGTTCACCTGCGGGAAGCGGGACGACCGTCGTTTCCGGGGCGCCCTGACCGGACGCGGGCCCGGCGAGCGACACGGCACCGGTGATCGCGACCGTGAGGGCAACGATGGCGGCGCGCAATGTGCGCATCAGTCGCCGGTCCGATCGACGACGGCGTCATCGGTGTGCGTATCGAGGAGCGCCGGGAGTGATTCGTGATCGACGAAGAGCTGCGACGCGGGGCTGGCACCGACGAGAGCGTCGGCGGCGAGGATCACCGCGGCGGCGGTGTATGTGGACTGCTCTCCCCCGGGGAAGTGGACCTCGTCGGGGTAGACGGTTCCGGTCCAGTAGCGACCATCGGACTCCCGATGGCGTTGCGCCCACTCGAACATCTGTCGGGCACGGTCCTGATCGCCGACCGACAGGAGCGCCATCATGTACTCGCACGTTTCGGCAGCGGTCACCCACGGGCGGTCCGATACACAACGAACGCCGCAGCCGTCCATCACGAACGCCTCGTGTCGCTCAGCGAGTCGCTCGCGACCGGCGTCGCCGACGACCACGCCGGTGAGAACGGGGTAGTACCAATCCATCGCCCAGCGGTGTTTGGGGGCGAACGCGTCGGGCTCATCGCGAATGACCCGTGCCAGGCGGGCGGCACTGAGTTCCCAGTCGGGACGATGTTGGCCGAGCTCTGCGGCGATCGCGATAGCGCAACGCAGGCTGTGGCAGATCGAAGACGATCCCGTCAGGAGAGCGAACGTCCAGGGCGTGCCGTCGGCGTGGCGGGCCCACAGGATCTCACCTCGAGGAGTTTGCAGGTCGAGCACGAAACCGATGGCCCCGTCGACGACCGGCCACATGCGTTCGAGAAATGCGCGATCGCCCGTGAGTAGCCAGTGGTGCCAGACGCCGGCGGCCACGTAGGCGACGACATTGGCGTCGAGCTTGTCCTGCTCGACCTGGTCGCCGATGTAGTACTGGTGCCAGGCTCCGTCGGGTCGTTGGATGCGAGCGAGCCAGTCGAAGCCAGCTTCAGCCTCGGTGATGCGCCCCCCGAGCGCGAGCGCCATCAGGGCTTCGGTGTGGTTCCACGGGTCGGCGTGTCCGCCGTCGAACCACGGGACCATCCCGCTCGGCAGTTGGACCGACGCGATGTAGTCGACCGTCAGGCTCAGCTCGTCGGCCGAGATCAGACCGTCGATGTCATGCAGCCACACGCGAGTTCCTCTTCGATGCTCGAGCGGCGGTGGCCGGCTTCGTTCCGTAGACCACGACGCTCTTGCCGATGACGGGGTTGAGCAGACGCTCGGTGAAGCGGGTCACGAATGGAGCCTTCACCATGTCCCACACCAGCAGGTCGTGGTACTTCTTGACGAGCGGGTGGGAGTCGTTGGTGGGGCTGATCGCGCAACGCAGCCACCAGTAGGGCGAATGCAGTGCGTGTGCCCGGTGTGATTCACCGACGACCACTCCCGCCTGCGTCATTCGTTCGCGGATCTGCGCCTCGGTGTAGATCCGCACGTGGCCGCCGACCGACAACGGTGCGTGGTACTCGGCCGACAGGGTCCAGCAGATCTTCTCGGGTAGCCAGGCGGGCACGGTGACAGCGATGGTTCCACCGGGTTTGAGCACGCGGGTGAGCTCAGCCATCGCTCCGGCGTCGTTCGGCAGGTGCTCCATGACCTCTGAGCAGATGATTCGGTCGAACGTGTTGTCGGCGAAGGGCAGGCACAGAGCGTCGCCGCGGACGGCCTGAGCTTCGTGGGACTCTGGGACCTCGCCGGTGTCGCGCATCGCCCACAGAAGGTCGCGCACGCCGGCGAGCTCGTCGTATGAGTAGTCGAGTGCGATCACCCGGGCACCCTTGCGAAACGACTCGAAGGCGTGGCGTCCGGCGCCGCACCCCATGTCGAGGACGACCATGCCCGGTTGCAGGTCAAGAAGGTCGTAGTCGACGGTCAGCATGGCGTGGGACTTTCAGCTCTCGGCCAACAGGGCACGATAGTGGTCGACGGTGCGGACGGCAGTGTGTCGCCAGCTCCACCGGGTGATGACCCGGTCGCGGCCTGCCGCCCCGATGCGGGCCGAACCCTCGGGGTCGTCGAGCGCCCGGCGGATGCCAGCCGCAAGTGCGTCACTGTCGGCCGGCGCGACCGAGTAGCAGGTCTCGCCGTCGGGGCCGGTGACCTCGGGCAGGGCGCCCCCGGTCGTCGCGACCAGCGGACAGCCGGAACTCATAGCCTCGATCGCCGGAAGCGAGAAGCCCTCGTAGAGCGACGGCACAACCGCGCAGGCGGACTCGTTGTAAAGCTCGACGATGCGCTCGTCGCTGACACCTGACACGAACTCGACGGCATCGCCGAGGCCCAGCTCTTCGATCGTGCGTTGAGCGATCGACCCCTCTTTGAGGCGGCCGATCAACACCAGCTTGAGGTCCGGGTACTCGGTGCGGAGTTTCGCCAGTGCCTCTAGGAGGAACCGTTGGCCCTTCATCGCCACGTCCGCTGAAGCGGTGGAGATGATCTGTGCAGGTTTGCGCTCGACATTGGGAAGCGGCTTGAAGAGATCGGGGTCGACTCCCACGGGCACCACGAACAGCTTCTCGGGGGAGACGTCGTGGGTGCGACAGATGTCGTCGTAGCTGTTCTGCGACACCGTGATGATGCGGCGGAGTCGGCGGGCGACCCGGGTCTGCATCTTCGTGAAGGCGTACCACCGCGCTTTCGCGTAGCGCTGGTAGGTGGTCTCGGCGTGTTCCATCTCGATGCGTCGGTCGACGGTGATCGGATGGTGAATCGTGCCGAGAACCGGCAACCCGGCCTTCTCGATCGCGAGCAGCCCGTATCCGAGGCACTGGTTGTCCTGAACGAGGTCGAACTCGTTCGTTCGACGCTTGAGGTGATCCCATGCTCGCAGCGAGAAGGCCAGCGGCTCGGGGAACGTGCCCGTGCTGAACGCCGTGACCTCGGCGTAGTCCATCCACGTCTTGAGCTCCCAGATGCCCGGCATGCGCATCGGGAAGTGGTCGTTGTAGATGTCGAGACTCGGAAGCTGGACCAGCGGTACGCGATCGTCGACGATCGGGTACGGCTGTCCGGAGAGGACCTCGACGTGGTGGCCGAGGTCGACCAGCGCCTTGGTGAGATGCCGGGTGTAGACCCCCTGGCCGCCGACGTGGGGTTTGCCGCGGTATGTGAGGTACGCGATCCGGAGTGGATCGTCTGGACCCGGGCGGCGTGGTCGGTTCGCTCCGGTGTCATGACCCGTTTGCATAATGTTCCAGCTTCCTTGGCCATCAGGGGCCCGGTCAAACCGCCCTGGTGTTGGGGCGACCGATCGGTGGTGCCAACCCGATCCCACGTGGATTGATTTCGGATTTCGGTGACTCGGGTTCGGGCTGTCCGAGTTCTTTCTCAGGAACGCGAACGGGGCGACGCCCAGATGCGGACGCCGCCCCGTCGCGACGATGGTGCTTCGGCTGCCGGCCGAGACGGTTGTCAGGCCTTGTCGCCCACCGTCACGTCGATGGTGTACGACTTGAACCCATCTGCGTAGTTGAACCACGAGGCGCCGATCGAGGCGGCTGTCTTGGAGCCGTACGGCTGTGGCGCAAAGACCAGGGGTGCTTCGAGATTGATGCCGGCGCTCGGGTCCGCCACAGCAATCGAGCCGAATGACCACCACAGGAATCGGTTGACGTTGACCCGTACCCAGGCGCTGCCGCCGTTCTTGCCCGGGAGTGTTCCAAAACCGCTGATGCCGTTGATCCCGGACCCGTCAGCGGCGACTGCGTACCCAGAACCGCCGACGGTGCCGCTGTTCTGGTAGCTGTAGCCGCCGCCGACTCGCACGCTGACGGTGTCGCCGCCGGTCGCGGGCGGCGCCGTTGTGGTGGTGGTCGATGTGGGGGGAGCCACCGTTGTGGTGGTGGTCGATGTGGGCGGAGCGACCGTCGTAGTGGTGGTCGAGGTCGTTGACGTCGTTGACGTCGTTGAGGTTGTTGAGGTCGTCGACGTCGTTGAGGTCGTTGAGGTCGTTGACGTTGTTGAGGTCGTTGACGTTGTTGAGGTCGTTGAGGTTGTTGAGGTTGTTGACGACGTCGAGCTGGGTGACGGGCCGTTAACCGTGGTGAGCCCGACGGTCACGTCGTTGGGAGTGCAGCTCAACTTGAGGTGGTAGATGGTCACGAAGCCGATCTGGATGTTCATCCTGATCGTCAGCGAAGCGTTGCCTGCCTTGAATGCGACGCCGGTGACCCCGGCGTTGGGGGTGACGACCCCGCCGACGGTGTGCTCAACGTTCGCTCCGGCGACCAACGGGACGACGCGGTCGGGTGCGGTTCCCGAGAACGAACCGGGAGTCGCGCCGACAGCGTTCACGGCGAAGGTGGCCTGCGAGACTGTGACCGCGCTGAGGTTCAGCGCTCCGGCGGCGGTCACGAGTGAGGCGGGGAGCGCAGCGTTGAACTTGAACGACGCGGCGATCGGGGCGCCGGGAGCGACCGAACTCGGTAGACCCTGAGGGTCGACGTTGATCTGAACCGACGGTGTGGTGGAGAAGACCTGACCGAGACCTGCCATGGTGTCGGAGATCAGCTGAAGCGTCTGTGCCGAGTTCCGGTAGTACGGGTCCTGAAACAGCCGCGGTTCCGACGAAGCGACGTCGTCGGTGGCGCCGGTGCAGACGTAGGTGACCGCCGCGGCGTTCGCCGGAGAGGTTCCGAACACCAACGCACCTGCGACAAGGCCGCCGGTCAGGCCGACGGCGGCCAAACGTCGTGCAGTGCTCTTCCTCACGTCGTACCTCCCGAGTACGTGATTCGAGCCGCGAGAATCACGCGGTCCCGTGTCACCCAGCCCAACCTTGTTACATGGTCAAGCGTCCTCGTGTCGAATCGTGTCAGCTCGACCCATTCGGAACGCGAACGTGGGGGGCGGCTGAGCCACCCCCCACATTTCGCGGAAACCACCGGATGTCGGCTTGGCTAGCGCTTCGCGGCGACCTTCTTGCAGACCCGCTTCTTGACGTACTTGCCCTTGGACTTCACCCGCACGTAGGAGCACTTGGTCGTCCGAGTGGTCGACGCGCCGAGCACCTGTGCCTGGAGGAACGGGTTCGGGATCACGAAGTAACCAACGGTGAAGGCGCTGCACAGCGGACCGGTCTCCGACTGCGGGACCGTCGGCTTGCCGGCGGTTGCAACTGCGACCTCCGGTGGCTTCGGGAACAGCTTCGTCAGGGTCGCGATGTTCTCCGGCGTGGTCAGCCCGCCGATCAGGTCCTTCTTGATCGTGGCGCCGAGCAGTTCGGTGAAACGCTCGAAGGAGATCTGGCCGCCGAGAAGCTGACCCCAGATCTGGTCGAGCGGAAGCGCCGGAACGGCAGTGGTGGTGGTGGCACCGGGCACCGTCGTGGGAGGCGGCGGGTTGAGAGCGGCAAGGGCGCCAGTCAGCACCGAGCCGGGGAGCCAGGACTGGAAGTCGACGACCTCGATCTTGGGCTGGTCGCTGAGACCGAGAGCGCCCTTGAAGGTGATCGTGTAGGGGGCACCGCCGCCACCGGTCACCGACACGTTGCCGGCGCCGATCGTCGACAGCTTCTCGAGTGCGGCCTGCACGGTTGCTGCCGATGGCGGAGCGAAGTGTGCGAACACCGCGTCGAGGAACCCGGTCTGCGACTCGAGCAGGGGAGAAGGATTGCCGAAGGGATCCTGAGCGAGCGAGATCGGCGCGGTCTTCTGGCCGCGGAACGACAGGGCGACCGACAACGGGTGGGCGTTCATATCGCGGCCGACGTATGACTCCGGCCAGGACAGGGTCTGCACCGTGTTCACGCCCGGGACCTCGGGGATGATCTTCGATGCTGCACACACGCTGTACTGGGCGTTGTAGAGGCCGGGCTCGCGGGGTGCGAGGAAAAAGGCGGCACCGCCACCGACTGCGGAGTAGCCACCGTTGGGAGCCTGGCTGGTGAGGGCCAGCGAGTTCGCGTCGATGGGGTTCCCGGCGTCGGGGGTGATGTCCTTGCCGATCAGCGGCCGGCCGACCACCGTCGCCGTCCAGGCCACCTGGTAGAGCGGCTGGGTGATGTTGGGCGAACCGGGGATCTGAACAGCGGTCGTCGCAGCTTCCTTGTTGGAGCTGCATGTGACTGTCAGCGCGTTGATCTTCACTCCGGCGACCTCGGCGTTGATGGCGATGGTCATCTTCGTGCTCGTGCTCGGCTTGTACAGGATCGTGCCCGAGCGCTTCGGATCAACCTTGCCCGAGATCCGTTGGCGAACGACGACCGGCGACGCGTTGAGATCGACCGTCAGAGACGGCACGCTCGTCACGAGCTCAGCATCGGCGGCTCCGGAGGCCGCCACAGCGAACGTGGCGTTCTCGACCTTCACGCTCGAGAGCTTGAGAAGGTCGCGAGCCGGCTTGACGACCGAGTCCGGAAGAGTCAGCGCGATGTCGAAGTTGACGTCGAACGGGCCGGCCCCCGGGGTGGCCTTGGCGGGTGCGTCGGTGGTCACCTCGACAGGGAAGGTGAGGCCGGAACCGCCTCCGGGGCTCAGCGTCGACAGCAGCCCGATCGTTGCCTTCGAGTCTCCCAGCGACGACGCGTTGTCCCCCGTGATTCCCTGGCAGTTCAGCTCGACCTGCGTGGCGCTCGCGACGCCTGGTGTGGCGACCTCGAGGCCGACCGCCGCCACCGCTCCCGTCAGGCCGATTGCGACCCAACGCTTGACACTTCTCATCATCGTCCCCCATCCCTCAATGGTTGGTCTGTAACGTGTCGGCAGGCACTGCGCGAGCGCATCCCAGCGACCTGGGTGCTAGCAACGTAACCTGCGCGGCCAGATAACGCCAGACCCGCTTCGGTGTCTTTCGTGCATTTTCAGTCGGGGTGAATGTTGCGGGTCCGGCGCTGGAGAACCCACGCTGCGCCAACGCAGAGCGACGCTATCGCCAGGACCGGGGTCTCTCCCCAGAGCATCGCGAGAGTGCTGCCGTCACGGAGTTCGACCGTTTGCTGCAGCACTCTCGCCTCTCTGAGGCCGCTCCGCTGGCGGACGGTGCCGTTCGGATCGATGATCGCACTGAAACCGGTCGGAGCGGCCTGGAGCACCCACCGACCGGACTCGACAGCGCGCAGCGTCGACGACGCTATCTGCTGGGTCTGCACCTGGGTGAGCCAGTAACTGGAGCCGTTCGTCGGGTTGAGCACGATTTGTGCACCGTGGTTGGTGGCGTCGTTCACCCGTCGGGGGAAGAACGTCTCCCAGGAGATCACCACGCCCAGCTTCCCGAGGCTCGTTTCCAGAATTGCGGGACCGTTCCCTTCGGCGCCGTCGCGGCCCGGCAGCACGCTCCCGGCGATCGGATCGAGGAGGTTGCGCATCGGTACGTACTCGCCGAACGGCACGCGCCGAACCTTGTCGTAGCGGTCCTCGAACCGACCCTTCGGGTCGATCGCGACAGCGAAGTTCCAGAAGTGCTTGCTGCTGCTCCTCCCCTCGACGATGCCGGCAATCACCGTCGCCTTCAGGTCACGCGCCATGGCGGTGAGCTGCTGCTCCTCGACCGACCCGCGATACTCGCCGCCGATGTTGGTGATGTTCTCCGGCATGACGACCAGATCGACCGGGGTTCGGATTCGCCCAGCTGCGGTGAGGTGGCGCTGCAACACGACGGAGTAGTCGGTGCCCGCCGACCGAGTCTGCTGGGGTCCGCCCCCCTGGACCGTCGCGGCGGTGATCACCCGGACACGGTGGCCGTCGGGCGCCACGACTCCCGCGAGGGCGAGCAATATCAAAGCGCCGAGCGCGATGGCCGCCCCGCGCCGAGACGACGTTGCCTCGCGCGGCGGACCAGCTAGCGACGCGAGCACGGAGCCCGCCATCGCGACCGCCCCCGACACCGCCAGCGTCCCGCCGATCCGAGCTACCGAAAGCAGGGGCCCGCGGGCCTGGGTGTAGGCGAGCATCGAGAGAGGAACACCGCCGAACGGTGCGTGCCAACGGAACCACTCGCCGAGTACCAACGCGCCGGGCAGCGCCAGCGCGGCGAAGCGCGGCGGGCAGATTGCCGACAGGACACCGAAGACGAACGGGAACCAGATCGCCACGCCGACGGGCCAGCCGGCGGGGGAGAACTTCACCATCCACAACGTCGACGGCAGGTACCAGCCGAGACCAACGATGACTCCGACCCAGAATCGGCCACGCCAGTCGCGGTCGCCGAGCAACAGGACCCACATTCCTATGCCCACGATCGCCAGCGGCCACCAGCCCCACGGCGGCATCGCGAAGCACGTGGCCAACCCCGAAGCGAGGGCGAGTAGACGCCGCTGCCACCGACCGGCGGGAAGCGGGGGAAGTCGTGGGATCACGGCGGAGAGCATGGCAGGTCGGCTCGCGCTGGATTACGACGGCAGGCGGGAGCGGAGCGCCTTGGCGGACCGTCGGGCCTCTCGGATGCACGCGGGAATCCCGACGCCCCGGTGGGCCATCCCGCAGACGGCGAGGTCGGGGGCGTCGTGTTCCAGGGTGAGTTCGAGGTCGTCGATCCGCTGGAGGTGGCCCACCGCGTACTGGGGGAACCCGTTCCGAAAGCGGCTTACGCGATGAGCGACCGGAGATGCGTCGATGCCCATGGTGCGCGAGAGGTCGCGGGCGATGTGTTCGAGCACCGTCGAATCGTCCCAGTCGATCGGCGCGGAGTCGTTCGCGTGGCCCAACGACACGCGGAGAATGATCGGGTCGCCGTCCAAGCGTGCCCACTTCGTGGACGACCACGAGGCGGCGGTGATCGAGAGTCCTGCGTCACGCGGCACCAGGAACCCGCTGGCGTCGAGGTCGCCGGGCACATCGGCTCGGCGGAAAGCCACGGTCGTGAAAACGACCGACGCGAACTCGATGCCGGCCAGGATCTCCGCGGCCCGAGCGGAGCGTGGCTCGAGCAGACGGGCCGTGACGTCGGCGGGGGTCGTCAGCACGATGCCGTCGGCGCGGGGGAACTCGTCGATCGGGTCTCCCAAACGGAAGGTGACGCCGCGCTCGCCGAGGCGGTCCGCGAGCCGTTCGATGAGATCGCCCATTCCGCCCGCCGGAGCGGAGAACACTGCGTCAGGGGCGGCGGTCGACGGTGCGAGCGCTGGCTCCAGCGCGAGCGAGATCGACGTCGACCGGTGCGCCGCGTCGGCGAGTTGGGGAACGCAGGCGTCGATGCTCATGTGGTCGATGTCACCGGCGTTGATCCCTCCGAGCAGCGGGCCGACGAGACGGTCCGCGATCTCGTTGCCGTAGCGGTGGCGGATCACCGCGCCGATCGAGCTGTCGCCCACGAGCGGGCTTCCGTCGAGTTCGGGTTCGACCATTGCCCTTGCGAGGCCCCATGGCGTAAGGATCCCTGACTCTTCGAGTGCGTCGAAGCGGGCCGGGACGCCGAGAACCAGGCCCGCCGGCAACGGGTGAAGCGACCCGTCGAGCCAGATGCAGGCGGTGCCGTGAGCGGGTGAGACGAGGTCGTCCAGCCCGATCTCCTCGCACAGTCTGAGCGCGTCGGGCACGCGGCGAAGGAATGCGTCGGGCCCTTCGTCGACGTTTCTCCCGGCGAACATCGAAGTGCTGATCTTGCCGCCGAGCCGGTCGGAGGCCTCGTGGACGGTGATGTCGAGTTTGGGGTCGGCGGACAGCTCCCAGGCGGCAGCGAGTCCGGAAATGCCTCCACCGACGATGGCGATGTCCATCGGGCGGCCCTACCCCACGGCCTCGTCGAGGGTTGCAAGAACACGTTGGGCGAGGGCCTTCATGACTGTCGGATCGGCATTCACCACCTGAGCGCGTGCCAGTCGGAGACCGTGGGACGCGGCGCGCCTGTCCGCTTCGATGTCGATGTCGTAGAGCACTTCGAGGTGGTCGGACGTGAAACCCTGCGGGACCACCACGATCGCCTCGGCCCGGCCGGTCGCGGCGAGGTCGTCGATCACTTCCAGGATGTCGGGCCCCCGCCACGGTTCGGGCGTGCGACCGGCGCTCTGCCACGCGACTCCCCACCCCGCCCAACGGCCCAGGCCTGCTGCTTCGGCGATCGCGTGCGCCGAAGCGAAGAGCTGGTCCGCGTAGGGGTCGTCGACCAGCGCGCGCTCAGGAAGGGAGTGTGCGGTGAATACCGTCTTGGTTCGCGGGGGCATCGTGTCGAGCGTTGCCCGCAACGACGCGGCCTGGTGCTCCACGAAAGCGTCGAGGTCGTACCACTGGTCGACGCGGCGGTACTCGATGCCACACTCGGCCGAGGCGTCTGCTGCCCGCTGGTGGTACTGGCCGACCGACGCGGCGGAGTAGTGGGGGGCGAGCACCAGCCCGACGACGCGGTCGACCCCCTTGTCGGCGAGTTCGGCGACGGCGTCCTCGATGAACGGCCCGGCGTGCTTCTGGCCGAGCACGACGTCGAACGACCGGTCGCCGAGTGCGTCGAGGGCCGCGGCGATAGCGCGGCGTTGCGCCTCAGTCCGCTCCGCCATCGGGGAGAGCCCTCCGATCGCCGCGTACCGATTCGTCAGATCGGTGAGCTGGTCGGCGGTCGGCGGACGGCCTCGACGGATGTGGGTGTAGTAGGCCTCGATGTCGCCGACCATGGCGGGCGTGCCGTAGGCCATGACGACGACGCCGAGACGGGAACGGATCATCGCGTTCCGGTCGGCTGTTCGTGAAGCCACGCAACCAGCTGTTCGAGCACCCCCGGGTCGGTTTCGGGGAGCACCCCGTGGCCGAGGTTGAACACGTGGCCCAGATGGCCGGCGTTGCGGCGCAGCACGTCGGCTGCGGCCTCGCGTGTCGGTTCCCACCCGGCGATCACAACGGCCGGGTCGAGGTTGCCCTGCAACGCGCAGCGGTCTGGAACACGAGTGCGGGCGACGTCGAGTGGTGTTCGCCAGTCGACACCGACCATGTCGGCTCCGACGTCGGCCATCGCTCCCAGCAGTTCCCCCGTGTGGACACCGAAGTGGATCAGCGGAACGTTCAGATCGCAAACACCGTCGAACACCTTGCGACTGGCCGGCGCGACGTATCGCTCGTAGTGGGCCGGTGCCAGGGCGCCGGCCCATGAATCGAACAATTGGATCGCGGAGGCCCCTGCCTCGACCTGGCTGCGCAGCGATGCGATAGCGAGGTCGGCCAGCCGGTCCATCAGCGCGAACCACAACGGCTCGTCGGTCAACATCAGCGTCTTTACGTTGGTGTACGTGCGCGAGGGTCGACCCTCAACGAGGTAGCTGGCGACGGTGAATGGCGCTCCGGCGAACGCGATGAGCGGCACCGGCAGTTCGGCGACGAGGTTCCGCACGGTCGCGAGCACATAGGGGGTGTCGGCCTCGGGATCGAGTGGCCGGAGGCGATCGAGGTCGGCAGTGGTCCGAAACGGGTGCTCGACCACCGGCCCCACGCCAGGAACGATGTCGACGCCGAATCCGATCGCATGCACCGGCGTGACGATGTCGGAGTAGAGGATGGCGGCGTCGGTGCCGTAGCGGCGGACCGGCTGCAACGTGATCTCCGTCGCCAGATCGGGCTGCGCGATCGCTTGCAGAATCGACCCGGTGCCCCGAACCGCCCGGTACTCGGGCAGCGAGCGGCCGGCCTGGCGCATGAACCAGACGGGGATGCGGTCGTGTGGGAGGCTCCGGCACGCTGCGAGGAACGGGGACTCGGTCAGGTCGGGTACGGGCACGCGGCAACGCTACCGGCCGTGCTCCGGTCGTTGTGTCCGTGAAGCCCCGATACACTCGTGAACCCCCTGTGGCCGGACGCGCGAGGGGTTCCCACGAGACAGGTTGCCCATGAGCGCGAACCCCGAACTGGAAGCGGAGCAGGCCTACATCGACCGGGCCTACGAATACCTCGAACGCACCCGGGCCGCTGCCCGCGCGGTTCGTCACGAAGTCCAAACCGGCCCCGGGGGTACCTTTCAGGCTCGCTACGAGCGCGATGTGCTCATCGAGCAGGCCGACCAGCGGCTGGCGCAGACCGACCTCGGCGATCAGTCGCTCTGTTTCGGGCGGATCGACCAGGTCGGCGGTGACCGCTTCTACATCGGCCGCATCGCCGTGTCCGACGAGACGTCGGAGCCGGTCATCGTCGACTGGCGCGCTCCGATCGCGGAGCCGTTCTACCGGGCCACCGGCCGTGAGCCGATGGGCCTCGTTCGTCGACGCCATTTCGCGACGTCGGGTCGGGTGCTGCGAGGCATCGATGACGAGTTCTTCGGCGAAGCCCGCGACGAGCTCCAGGCAGGTGCAGTCGTCGGCCAGGGCGCGCTCATCTCGGCGCTCGAGGAAGCCCGCTCCGGCAAGCTCGGCGACATCGTCGCAACGATCCAAGGCGAGCAGGACGAGGTGATCCGGGCACCCCTACCCGGCATCCTCGTCGTGCAGGGAGGGCCCGGCACCGGCAAGACAGTGGTCGCCCTGCACCGCGCCGCGTACCTGCTCTACACGCACCGTTTTCCGCTCGAAGGTCAGGGTGTGTTGGTGATCGGCCCCAACCGGCTGTTCCTGTCCTACATCGAGCAGGTGCTGCCGTCGCTCGGTGAGGCGGGCGTGGAGATCGCGGTGCTCGCCGACCTCGTCCCCCACATTCGGGCCAGTGGCGTCGACGCTCCGGAGGTGGCTCGTCTCAAGGGCGAGCTGCGAATCTGCGACCTGTTGCACAAGGCGGTGCGTGACCGGCAGCGACCCCTCCGGGAGACGGCGATCATCCCCCTGGGCGTCGAGCGACTGCGCGTCACCCGCGAGGACAGCATGGAGCTGATCACGAGTGCCCGCCGGCGTGCCCGCACCCACAACGGCGGCCGTAGGTTCCTCGTCGAGGGGTTCTTCCGGCTGTTGGCGTCCAAGATGCGCGAGCCGTTGGAGTGGCATGTCGTTCGGGATCGCACGAAGTCGCTTCCGGAGACCCGTGAGGCACTGGAGCGCATGTGGCCGCTCCTCACGCCGGCGGAACTGCTGAACGATCTGTTCGGATCCGCCGCGCTGACCCGCCTCGCCGGCTCGAAGTGGTTCAGTGACGACGAGCTGGCCTTGCTGCACCGCAAGCGGGCCGACGATGCGGAAACGATCGTGTGGTCTACCAACGACGTGCCCTTGCTCGACGAAGCGCTGGAGGTGCTGGGCGCGCGGCCCAAGCACAAGGACGAGGACGCGATCCGCACGTATGGTCACATCGTCGTCGACGAGGCGCAGGACCTGTCGCCGATGGAGTTGCGGGTCGTCGATCGCCGGTCACTCAACGGTTCGATGACCATCGTGGGTGACATCGCCCAGGCCACGTCCGCGAGCGGGCACACCAGCTGGGACTCGATCCTGCGGCACCTCCCACAGCGCCGCGAGCCACACCGCGCGGAGCTTCTGATCGGCTATCGCGTGCCGGCGCCGTCGATGGACTTGGCGTCCCGGGTGCTCGCCATCGCCGCTCCCGGATTGCGGCCGCCGCGGTCGATCCGCGAGGCCGGGGATCCGCCGATCGTCCAGGCGACCACCGCTGAGCGGTTCGGCCCCGACCTTTGCGGCGCGGTGCGGCGAGAGGTCGAGGCGGTCGGGTCGGGAAGCGTCGCCGTCATCTGCCCGACCGGTTGGGTCGATCGTGTGGAAGCGGCGCTCAGCGCGGGTGGCGTCGACTTCGGACAAGCCCACCGTGGTCGGTTCGACCATCAGGTCACCGTCGCTCCGATCACGCTGGTCAAGGGTTTGGAGCTCGACGCGTGCATCGTGGTCGACCCGCAGGCCGTGCTCGACGGCGAGTACCGCGGCGCCCAGACCCTCTACGTAGGGCTCACCCGGGCAACCAAACGCCTGTCGATCATACACGAGCAGGCCCTGCCGTCGGTCCTGCGCGCGCCGGACTGAGACCGACCCGGGCTGGGCCAGTGAGGCCTTTCTTGTGACTTGCGTTATAATGCAAGAGGCATGAGAGTTCGCACCTCGCACGCTGAACTCCAAGGAGATGCGGTGCAGACGTTCGTGGACGCTGCTGCCGCTCTCGGGCTCGAGGTTCGTCGTGGTGATCACCCCGACGTCGTGACCGTCGAGCTACCCACCGGCTCGCGAGCCGCTATCGAGATCACCGCTGTATCCGTGTTGTCGGGTGTTCCCGCGTTCAGGGTCAACCGCGGCAAGTCCGGGACGATCCACATGGTCGTCGCGGACCAGGTCCCGGCGGCGTTGCGACCGGTCCTCAACGATGCCGGCATCGGTTGGCTCGACCGCCGAGGCCACCTTCGGCTTGTCACCGAGAGCCTCTTCATCGACACCGACATCGCCCCAGC
>JAIBBP010000252.1 GCA_019694615.1 Microthrixaceae bacterium
ACGCACCGTCACCGCCGCCGGGCCAACCAGGCGGCCGGACACATCAGTCCCCTCCGACGATCCGCGGACACTCAGCCGGTTCGAGTACACATCGTCGTCAGGGTCGTAGCCGCCGTCCTGATCCAACGACGCCGCAACGGTCTTCACATGGTCCCGCCACGCCCGAAACGCCATCCCGCCGGCCTGATCGATCAGTTCGGTTTCGATCTCCCGAAACGCTGACGCGATCCGAGGGTTGATCGCGTCGGTCATGACCTTGGCGTGTTCGAACCCGATCACCCCCGCCGACAGCGCCTCAGCGGTCGCGGGCAACTCGACACGCAAGGCTCGTGCGACTCTGACCAGACCGCCCGCGGCATGGTCGGAGATCCCCGCTTCCTGTGACAACCACCGGCCGGTCGCCAACCCGTCAGCGATGTCGGTGGTTCCGCGGACGTCGAGTTCGCCGACCACCAGCGCCTGCGCCGCGTCCAAACGACGGCGTGCGGTTTCGATCTTCCGGGCGGTGTCCAGCAGTGTTTGATCCGCGGCTTCGATCACTGGGACCACACCGTCCAACACCTCAGCAAGCTCGCCCCAGAACATATGTTCGACAGGTTAACGAGCAGCACTGACACTCAAACTTCAGCGCGGGAACGCGTCGAGGTCCCCGCTGTCGTGCGGGCAGCCACCCGAATAGGCGGGCCTCCGAGGTGAAGGGCTAACGCTCGGCGGCCGCGGTTGCCGGACTGCCGGTGGATGCGGTTGTGGTGGGAAGATGGCGGTCATGGACTCGACCGGCATGCTCGGCATCGTGGCGTCGATGGTGTTCATCGCGCGGCTCACGCCGCAGCCGCTGCGGCTCGCTCGATCCGGTGTGGCCGACGGGGTCTCACCGTTGAGCGCACTCAACGGTCTGATCGCCGCTGTCTCCTGGCTGGTGTACGGGCTCCTGGTGGACGACCCGGTGGTGTGGATCGTGTCGCTGGTCGCGGTGCTCCCCGGCGTGTGGACCGTTGCGTTGCTCCGGCGGGAGACGACGTGGCGCGACCTGCTGACCGCAGGTGCCTGGGCCGGCTCTGTGGTGACTGCCGCACTCGCCGGCTATCTCGCCGCCGCGCTCGCGGTAGGTGTGCTGGTGACGCAGGGTCCACAGGTGTGGCGTGCGTGTCGGGAGCGTGACCTGAGCGGGTTGTCGCCGGCGACCTGGGGACTGTCGATCCTCGATGCGGCCGCATGGGGTGCCTACGGCGTCGCTGCCGACGACGCGGCGCTGATTGGTTACGCGGTCGTGCTGTCCTCGTCCGCCGTGGTGGTGCTCACGCGTATCCGCTGGACACGGTCGCAGGCGCGGTCCGATGGAGCGAAGCGCCGGACAACGTCATCCGCCATGACGTAGGACGACAAATCACCAGATGACACGTAACGGGGTATTGCGTACCGTCGGCTGAATGGCTGAGACGTCGGGTCCGAACCCCCACCGCAACGATGCCTCCGGCCGTCGCGCATCGGCGGTGCTATGGGCACTGGTCGCCTTGGGCCTGGGGCTTGCCCCTGGCTCGACCTCATCCGGCTCGGCCTCATCTAGCACGGCCTCATACAGCATGGCCCAGCCGCTCGCCGATGCCAGCTCCACCAAGGTGGCGGGAATCGCGGTCGAACGGTCGAGCGTCGAGCGCGACGCTGCGACATCGACGACGCTCGTTGCCGCGGCACAAGACGCCGCACCAGCTCCGACGCCTCAGGTCGCTCAACCTCAGGCAGCGTCGGTGGCCGCGTCACCGGGACCGCACTCAGCGCTCCCGGAATCAGAGCTCGAGCATGAGCGGGTTCGACGCCTCGTGCTGGCGCAGATCTCGTTCCCTTGGGAGGAGCGGCTGCCTGGCTGGCGCATCGAGTTTCTGCCCGAGCGCAAGGGGTACCGCGGATCAACGTTCCCCGCCGACCGGCTCATTCAGATCTACCTTCGGTCCGACCTGACCACCGCCGACTACGTGCACGTCGTCGCACACGAGATCGGCCATGCGATCGACGTGACGCTCCTCGACGACGAGGACCACCAGTTGTGGAACCTTGCCCGTGGCCGTGAGTTCGACGCCGACTGGTGGGTTGCGTCCGGTGCCGACGACTTCTCCAGTGGCGCCGGCGATTGGGCGGAGTGCTTCGCGTGGTCCCAGCACCCGAAGGGCCGGTTCTACTCCGAGGTGGGCCCGACACCGTCGAACGAGCAGCTCGAGATCATGGCCGCCCTCATCGGTTGAGTTCGTCGTGAGTTCGCCCTGAGTTCGGCGCGCGTTCGTGCGCGATCGTGCCCGAGTCCGAGTCCGAGGCGAGTTCGCAGGAGCCCGATCGGCGGCAGGTACACTGCTGCTGGCCATGACCACGTCTCCGACCGCCGACCCGCGCCCCGACGTGCCCGTGGATCCGCCTCCTGCGATGGGCCTGGCAAAAGGCCTCCTCAAGGCGTGCCGCCCCAAGCAGTGGGCCAAGAACGTGCTGGTGTTCATCGCTCCGGCCGCCGGCAACATGATCATCTCGAAGGGTCCCGACGGGATCGAGATCCACGGTGCCGAGATCCTCAAGGTGCTGTTGGCGTTCGTGGTGTTCTCGATGATTGCGAGCGGCACGTACCTTGTTAACGACTCCGTCGATGTCGAAGCCGATCGGCGCCATCCCACCAAGCGCAACCGCCCGATCGCTGCTGGGATCGTTCCGATTCCCGTCGCGGCTGTGGCGGCGGTGGTGCTCGGTGTGGGCGGCTTGGCCCTTGGCTTTACGATCAGCTGGCAGTTCTGCGTCATCGCCGTCATCTACGCCGTGCAGACCACCCTTTACTCGTTCTGGTTGAAGAATGAACCAGTTCTCGACCTGGTCGCGTTGTCGGGCGGTTTCATCCTGAGACTTCTCGCGGGCGCCTACGCCGTGTCGGTCGACATCTCGGAATGGTTCTTCATCATCAGCTGTTTCGGGGCGCTGTTCATCGCCGTCGGAAAACGTCTCGCCGAGAAGCGCGAGCTCGAAGGCCGTACCGAGGGCATTCGCAAGACGCTGGGCATCTACAACGAGAACTACCTCCGGTTCCTCCAGGCTGTGTCCGCTGGAATCGTGCTGGTCGCCTATGTGCAGTGGGCGTTCGAACGGGCCAACGAGGCGACTGACGCAGAGGCATGGTTCCTCGTGTCGATCCTCCCGTTCCTCGTCGCGATCCTCCGCTACGGGCTCCTGGTCGAGCTCGGCAAGGGCTCGGCACCCGAGGAACTGTTGCTGTCGGACCGCCAGCTCCAGATCGTCGGGCTGGTCTGGGCGGCGCTGGTAGGAGTGGGGTTCTATGTTGCCGGGTGAGTCACCTGTCGCATCCGATTCCGGGCCGCGGGTGCGGCCTCGTCGTCTCCTCAAGGGATGGGGACGAACTGTTCCCACCTCCGCAGCGGTCACCGGGCTGATCGATCTCGACGACGTACGCGACGCCGTCCTGCACGAACCCCGCGGCGTCCTCGGGCGCGGGCTTGGCCGAAGCTACGGCGACGGCGCCCAGAACTCGGGGGGAGTGGTCGTCGACGGAACGACTGCTGTCGGCATCACCTCGTTCGACCCGTCGGGCCTGGTCACTGCCAAGGCCGGGACGTCGCTCGAGCAGCTTATGGAGTGGATGGTGCCGATGGGCTTCTTCGTGCCCGTCACGCCCGGCACCCGTCAGGTGACCGTCGGCGGAGCGATCGCAGCGGACATCCACGGCAAGAACCACCACCAGGCCGGATCCTGGTGCAACCACGTCGAGTCGTTCCGCCTCATGGTCGGCAGCGGCGAGGTGCTCGACGTGTCGCTTGAATCCGACCCCGACCTCTTCTGGGCGACCGCCGGAGGCATGGGGCTCACCGGTGTGATCGCCGACGCGACGTTCCGCATGAAACCCATCGAGACGAGCCGCCTCGTCGTCGACACCGACCGTGCCGCCGACCTCGACGAGGTCATGGCGCTGATGGTCGAGGGAGACGCCGACTACGACTACTCGGTCGCCTGGATCGACATCATGACGAGGGGCGCTGCGATGGGCCGGTCCGTGCTCGACCGCGGCCGGTTCGCCCGACGGGACGAACTTCCGTCCAAGATGGCGGCGGACCCGCTGGGATTCGCGTCCAACTCGCTGGCCACGCTCCCACCCATCGCACCGTCGGGCCTCATCAACCCGCTCACGGTGCGCGCGTTCAACGAGCTCTGGTTTCGCAAAGCGCCGGCGAAGCGCCGCGACGCCATCATGTCGATCACCCAGTTCTTCCACCCCCTTGACCTCGTCGAGGAGTGGAACCGGGTCTACGGCCCCAAGGGCTTCCTGCAATGGCAGTACGTCGTGCCCGACGAAGCGGGCGACGTCGTGCGCTCGACGCTCGAGGCGCTCAGCGCCGAGGGCGTGCCGTCGTTCCTCGCCGTGCTCAAGCGCATGGGCCCCGGCAACGGTGGCCACCTGTCGTTCCCGAGCCCCGGGTGGACTCTCGCCTTCGACGCCCCGGTCGGCAGTTCCGAGCTCGGGCCGTTGCTCGATCGTCTCGACGAGCAGATCGTCGACGCCGGTGGGCGTATCTACCTGGCCAAGGACAGCAGGGTTCGAGCCGAGCACATTCCGACGATGTACCCACGCGTCGACGAGTGGCGGGAGATCCGTCGCCGGGTCGATCCCGACGGCCACTTCCAGAGCGACCTCGGCCGCCGACTGAACCTCATCTGACGGCCACCCGCGCTGGTTCTGTGATGCGAGGCCGCCCCTCCAGGGGCGGCCTCGCATCACAGAACGGGTGAGGGGGTACGGGTGAGGGCGGGTGAGCTGGTTACCGGGTTGTCTCGTTGTACTTGGTGAGCGCGTCGTTGATCTCGGTGTTCGCCTTGTCGAGCGCCGGCTCAACGGCGGCGACGGCCGCCGACGGCTCGCCGAGCGCGATCGCCTCGAGCATGGCCCGCAGCGAGTCACGGAACTTGTCGTAGGGGCCGATCAGCGGTCCGGGGAACTCGGCGGGGAGCGCCTTCATGCTGTCGAACGCCGTGGTGATCCACTTGCCGCGCTGGCTGGCTTCCCAGGTTGGGTCGGCGTTGAGCGCCTCCTGGGTGCTCTGGCGCACCGGGAGGTAGCTGCCTTCACGGGTCCAGATCACCTGGTTCTCGGTCTGGTTGAAGTACTTGAGGAAGTCCCACGCCGCGGACTGCACCTCGGGCGAGCCGGTGTTCGTCATGTAGAACGCGGCGCCGCCGACCTGGCCGCGCCCCGACACTTTGATGCCGGGAACCTCGCCCACACCCACGAGGAAGCCGACTTTGAACCCGTCGAAAGCCTTGAACTTCTCGGCGGTTTCCGGGTCGACGACGTCACTCAGCTTCAGGCCGCCCTCGCTCGACGTCACCTGGTCGATGATCGTCGCCGCCGTCGAGGTCTCGAGCAGCATCGACGACTTGCCGGTCGCCACGGCGACGTAGTGGTCGATGAGCGAGGTACTTGGAATCGCGTTGAGCAGGCCGTCCTGCTTCATCTTTGCCAACCAGTCGAGCACGGCGGTCGTCGATTCGTTCTTCAGCGTCGACTCGGTCGCCCGGTTGCCGTCGCGGCCGTTGTCGTGGTTGACCAGGGTCTGCTCGTTGGCGCTCAGCGAGTTCTCGATGTACCACGGGTCGAGCTTCATCGCGAGCGGTTCGCCGGCGGGCCCGTTCGGCTGCCCCTGAATCGCCTTGAGCTTCTCCGCCGCGACACGAAGCTCGTCGAAAGTCTTCGGCGGGTTGGCCGGGTCGAGTCCGGCCGCCTCGAACTGTGCGGTGTTGAAGTAGAGCACCACAGTCGACGCGCCGAAGGCGGCGGGCCACTGCACCCCGCTGGCGGAGTAGCCGGCAACCACGCCGGGCAGCACGTCGTCGATCTTGGCTCGCTCGTCGTCATCGACCTCGATGCAGGCCTGCGCCGGCAGCGTCTTGCCGTTGTCGATCATGTACTGCGTCCAGGTGTCCTCGGCGGACACGATGGCGGGCAGCTGGCCGGCGCTGAAGCCCTGGTCGAAGTTGCGGCGTAGCTCCTCGTAGTTGACCCCCTGCGATTCGAGTCGGACCGTCACCTTGTCCTGGCTCGCGTTGTAGGCATCGACGATCTTGCCGAGGGCTGCGGAGGTCGCGCCGACGTGGCTGTGCCAAAACACGACCTCGGTCTTACCCGAGGCCTTCTTGAACGCGTCGACGGGGCAGTCGGGGAGGTCAGACTTGGTCACGCCGCCGTCCGACTTGGACGGCTCCTCCGCGCTCTCCTTGCCGGGGCCGCAGGCCGTCGCCAGCAGCGCGGCGGCGGCCAGGGCCGTCATCGTCAGGCGGAATCGGGACTTCATCGGGTTCTCCTTGGAACGACGGTCGGTGAGAGCGTGGAGGTCTTCGAGACCGTGGAGGACGTCACTTGACGGCTCCGGCGGTGAGACCGCGGACGAGCTGGCGCTGGAAGACCAACAACAGTACGAGGACGGGGACCGCCGCGATGAGCGCGGCAGCGAAGCCCCAGTTGAGCTGGTTGGGGTTGTCGGTCAGGAAGTTGCGCAGCGCGATCTGGATCGTGTCGTAGTCGTTGCTCTTCACGGCGAACCGCGGCCAGACGTACTGGTTGTAGGCGCCGAGGAACGAGATGACGATGAACGAACCGACGATTGGTCGCGTCACCGGGACGGCGATCTTCCACAGGAACGCCATGTCGCTGTAGCCGTCGAGGCGGGCCGCGTCGAGCAGGTCGTGGGGGATCCCGAGGAACCCCTGACGAATGAGGAACACGCCCAACGCGGTCGCCAGGAAGGGAATCGTCAGCGCTGTGAGGGTGCGTCCGAACGTGGGGTCGGTGACGTTGATGAGGTCGAGGTCGAACATCGTCTGCACATTGGCGATGAGGGTGACCTCGATCGGCAGGAGCAGCGTGCCCATGATGAGTGCGAACAGCACCTTCTTGAGCGGGAACTCCAGGAACGCGAAGGCGTATGCCGCCATGGTGGAGGTGACGGTCTGCGCGACCACGATGATGGCGGTGACGAGGAGGCTGCGCAGCAGCGGGGCGCCGAGGTTGCCCTCGCGGAAGGCGTCGATGAACGACGACCAGTCGGTGGCGACCGGCAAAAGGGACGGCTTCTTCTGGAAGAGCGAGGCAGCGCCCCCCGAGATCGCCCGGATGAAGGTCATGTAGACCGGGAACAGCACCAGGATCGACAGTGCGGTCAGCAGCACGTACCAGCCGAGGTTGCGCCAGCGCCGCGTCGGCGTCGATTCAGTTGTCGGCGTTGGTTCAGTTGTCATAGTGGACCCGCCTGTTGAGCATGACGAACTGTCCCACCGAGATGAGCAACGTCAGGACGAAGAGGCCCAGAGCGAACGACGCGCCGGTTTGGAGGTCGGTTCGGCTCTGGAGCTCGGTGATCTTGTAGAGGAGCGTCTCGGTCGAGCCCTGCGGGCCACCGAGGGTGAGGAGCTCGATCTGGGCGTATGCCTGAAGCGCCTGCACGACGAGCACCACCGCGAGGAACAGCAACGTGGGAGAGATCATCGGGACTGTGACGCGGAAGAACCGTCGGATCGGGCCGTAGCCGTCGAGGGTTGCCGCCTCGTTGATCTCCTCGGGGATTGCCTGCATGCCGGCGAGCACGATGATGAAGGTCAGCCCGATGTTCTGCCAGACCGAGCTGAGCGCCACACCTCGCAACGCGCTGCCCGTGCGCTCGAGGTTGAGGAACTCGACGTTCTGGAAAAAGCCGGACTGTCGGTTGATGAGGGTCAGGAACACGACCGACGACACGGCGACCGACGAGGCGATGGTGGAGGAGAAGATCGTCTGGAAGATCTTGATGCCCTTGAGGCGACGGTGGGCGGCGGTAGCCAGAAGGACTCCCAGTACGAGGCCGGCGGGCACTGTGTAGAGCATGAACTTGAGGGTGGTCCACAAACCCGAGGTGAACTCGTCGCTCGACAGGTTGTCCCAGATGCCCTGGAACCCGACGAAACGTTCCTCGTCGGAGTTGCTGAACTTCTGGAACAGCGCGAACTGGAAGAGCCGGTAGAACGGGTAGTAGGCAAACACCGCGAACACCGCGAGCAACGGGGCGAGCATGGCGTAGGCCATCAGCGCCTCCTTCGCCTTGCGGGAGCGTGCGGCGACGACGGCCATCAGTTCACCCGGGCCGTGCTGGCGGTGTCGAAAACGTGGACGTAGTCGGGATCGACTCCGAGGCCGATCGTGTCACCCACGTGGAGCGGTGCGTCGTGTGCTCCCTGTCGGACGACCCATCGTGCCGGACCCACGTTGCAGATGACGTTGCGCTCGTGGCCGAGCAGCTCGATGCTGGCGACGGTGGCCTCCACATCGCTACCGCCGACGTGGAGGTTCTCGGGGCGCACCCCGACGGTGACCGCAGCGCCAGCAGCGACCGATGCTGGGTTGGCGACTGGGACGCGCCCACCGGGCACCGACGCCGCCTGCGTCGTTTCGAGCACACCCTCCAGCAGGTTCATCGGCGGGCTGCCGATGAACGCGGCGACAAAGAGGTTGGCCGGGCGCTCGTAGACCGCCTGGGGAGCGCCGACCTGTTGGAGCTTGCCGGCCGTCATCACCGCGATCTTGCTGCCCATCGTCATGGCCTCGACCTGGTCGTGGGTGACGTAAATGAACGTCGTCTCGAGGCGACGCCAGAGCTCGACAAGCTCCAGGCGGGTCTGTGTGCGCAGCTTGGCGTCGAGGTTGGACAGGGGTTCGTCCATGAGGAAGACCTCGGGCCTCCGAACGATCGCTCGGGCGAGCGCGACGCGCTGTCGCTGCCCGCCCGACAGCGCCCCCGGCTTGCGGTCGAGGTAGTCGCCGAGGCCCAGAACGTCGGCCGCGTCGGCGACCCGCCGCGCCCGTTCGGTGGAGTTCAGCCGTCCGTTGCGTCGGGCGACCAGCGGCGACTCGATGTTCTTGCGCACGGTCATGTGCGGGTAGAGGGCGTAGCTCTGGAACACCATGGCGATGTCCCGATCGGACGCTGCGATGTCGTTGACCCGGGTGTTGCCGATCACGACGTCTCCTGACGTCACCGTCTCGAGGCCGGCGATCATGCGAAGAGCTGTCGTCTTGCCGCAGCCCGACGGGCCGAGCAGCACCATGAACTCGCGGTCGTCGATCTGCAACGACATGTCGTCCACGGCGATGGAGTCGCCGAAGTGCTTCGACACATGGGTGAACGTCACTTGGCTCATTGGTCTCCCGTCGCTCTACGACGCTCGGCGGTCCGCGAACCCTAGCCATCCGGCAGCTTCAGCGGTGTACCTCACGTCGCGCAGGAGCGGGCCGTCGAGGAACAGTGAGAGATCATCGAGGAGCTCGGTGGCCGAACGGTGAACGTCGAGTGTCCACCGAGCGAAGAACGGCCAATCCATCCATGAAGCATCGCCCGGAGTGAGACCGGGAACTTCGATCGTCCGGTCGGCGGCAAACGAGCGGAGACGCTCCCACGACAGGGTTCGACCGAGTGTCGCGGTGAGATCCGCAAGCTCGTCGGGGTCGAGGGTGCCGATGTCGGTCGGGAGGGGCAGGGCATCGCCGGCGATCAACCACGCTGGGTGCACGGCGAGGACCGATCTCCACGTGCGGAGCGACGAAGCGGTCGCCGGGTCGGCGGCGAGGTCGAGGAGAGTCTGCAACCAGACTGCGACAACGAGCGAGGTTGGCGACTCGACGTCGGCCGACGTCGGAAGGCCGAGCACACGCCTGACGACGTCGACGACGAAGCCCTCGTCGTGATCGGTGGCGACTTCAACCCGGTCGCCGAATCCGATGGCGATCTCGGTGCCACCGGACCGGTCGGAGACGAACGCAATGGTCGCCGGCAGGGGTGCGTCGAGGTCGCTCTCGCGACGGGCCGTGCCGGGCAACATGACGGCGACCCCGCGCCAGGAGTGGGGGGCGACGAAGCCGAACAGGTCCTCGGGGCACGTGAGGCGACGTTCGAGCGACGCGGTCGGTTGACGCGCCGAGCCGCGTAGCGACCAGAGACTGCCACCGCTGGCGTCGGTCGTATCGATGCGCTCTGCGAGGTCGCCGGCGAGGGCACGGAGAACGCGCGGCGGAACGCCGCGGCGGGAACGAGGGCTGGGCATGAGGTCGGTCCGGTGGATCGTTGGGATGTCGAGCAACCGAGAACGGCGGTCGCGACCACGTTGTTCATCCTCGCGGCTCCCACTGACAATGACCATGGGGGACGCCCCCCGTTTGGGCCCGGACGCGAACAGGGGCGGTGCCGAAGCACCGCCCCTGCGTCACTTGGTGGCGACCGGCGTTCGTCAGGCGTTGGCCATCTTGGCCGTGGTGCCGGTAGCGCCGGCATTGCCGCCGGGCGCCGCGCCTCCCGCCCCGCCGGTGCCGATGGTGATCTGCGTCGCTTGGTTGCCACCAAACGTGATCGCTCCGGTCCCGACCTTCATGAGGCCGACCGACGGACCGCCGGCACCGCCGCCGCCAGTACCGCCCTTGCCGCCGTTGCCGCCGCCACCGCCGCCACCGCCGCCACCGGAGCCGGCGTTGCAGCAGGTGCCGATGGCTCCGCCTCCGCCCGACGCGCCGTCGGCTCCGGCACCTCCGCCGGACCCGCCGCTGCCTCCAGCGCCGCTGCAACAATCGGCCCTGGCCCCGGCTCCGCCGTTGCCGCCGGCGCCACCCGGTGCACCGTTCTGGCCTGCGCCGCCGGCGCCACCGACGCCACCGTTTCCAGAGGTGATGGTCGTGTTGGCGTCGATCACGATGGTCGAGTTGTGCGAGAGGACCGCGAACGAGCCGCCGGCGTTCGTCCCGGCGGTCCCGCCACGACCGCCTTGGCCGCCGCCGCCGCCGCCACCACCGGCTCCGCCGCTGGTGCGGGTGCCCGCGCAGGCGCCGTCGTAGCAGGCCAGCCCGCCGCCGCCGCCGCCACCACCACCACCACCGTTGCCGGCGGTCGCGCCTGCCGAGGGCGCCGACGGGGTGAAGCCGCTCGCTGTGTATCCCAAGGCGCCAGCGGTGCCGGGGGTTCCCGGCGTTCCCGCAGTTCCCTTGACACCAGGGGCTCCGCCTCCTCCGCTGTAGGAGTTGGAGTACGTGATTCCAAGGATCTTGACTTCGTCGTAGAAGTTGTTGTTGCCCCCGCCGTTGCCCCCGGTTCCACCGTTCACGCCTCCGACGGCCCCATCGATACCGGTCGAACCGTCGCCGTTTCCGCCATTTCCGCCGCTGTTGGCCCCGGACCCGGGCGCTGCGCCGCCCGGGATGGACGGCTGCTGGCCGACTGCGGCTCTGGAGCCGCCACCACCGGCGATACCGGGGGTGCCGACGGCGAGGGTGCCGGTCAGCGTCGTACCGTCGGTGCCGCCGATGCCGGGCGACGCCGAGATGGAGCTGCCGTTGATGGTGACGTTCGCTCCTGCAAGGACGCGGATGCCGTAGGCACTCGAACCGGCGCCGGTCGCGGTGCCGCTCGACACGGTGACGTTTTGCAACGTCACCGTGCCTTGTGAGATGAACATACCGGTGGGGTTGGTCCCACCCGGCCCGACGATCGTCAGGAACTCGAGCTTGAGGCTCGAAGCGTTGTTCAACGTCACGCCGCCCGTCGAGGTCGTTGTACCCGTGCGGCTCAGGAAGTCCGTCGCGAATCCGCCACGAATCGTCAGGCCGCTGGTGCCGCTGATGGTGAACGCCCCGAAGCCCGAGCCGTTCGAGACCTGCACGACGTGCTTGGTCGAGCCCGCCTCGGCGATGCCGCGGGGGATGGTCTGGCAGGGAGCCGCGAGCGTGCAGGCGTTGGCATCGCTGCCGGCCGTGCTCACGAACACCGTGTCGGCCACGATGCCGTCGGCACCGTCACAGTTGCTGTCCTTCGCCGTGGCGTCGAGTGGATCGGCGGCACCGGGGAAGACGGTGTTGTCGTTGTCATTGCAATCCGAGGGTGGGCTGACGCCGTCCTGGTCGGCGTCTGGCGTCACCGTCACGGTGATCGGTCCCGAGTTCGCCGAGCCACCGTAGGGGTCGGTCACGGTGAGCGAGGCCTGGTACGTGCCCGGGTTGAGGTACGTGTGGCTCGGGTTCGCCTGAGTCGACGTGTTGGAGCCAGACCCCACGTCACCGAAGTCCCACGCGTAGGTCAGCGTGTTGGTGGCGTCGTCGACGTCGGCGGTGCCGGTCGAGTCGAAGCTGACCGTGAGGTCCTCGGGGCCCAGGAGCGGTGAGCCGTTGGCAACGACCGTCGGGTTCTGGTTCTGCGTCACCGTGACGTTGACGACGGTGGTGTCGAACTTGCCGAACGGATCGGTCACCTTGAGCGTCGCCGTGTGCGCACCCGCGGTCGTGAACAAATGACTTGGGTTGGCCTCAGTCGACGAGCCGCCACCGCTGAAGGTCCACAGGAAGGTCAGCGTGTTGGTCGGGTCGTCAGGATCGCTGGTGGTGGCAGAGCTGAACGCCACGTTGAGCGGCGCCTTCCCCAGGAGCGGGGCGCCCGAGGCAACAGCGGTAGGCGCAGCGTCGGCCGTGATCTCGACGGGGACCACCACCGTGTGCGAGCCGCCGGCGGCATCGGTCACCTGAAGCTGCACGTTGGCAGTGCCGACCGTGTCGAAGTCGTGGCTTGGGTTGGCGAGCGTCGACGTCGAGCCGTCACCGAAGTCCCACAGGTAGTCGAGGCCTCCGGGGGTGTTGTCGGGATCCGAGGACGTATCGCCGGTGAACTGAACAACGGCGCCCTGCTTGGCCGTCGTCGGGTTCGCCGTGCCAACGGCAACCGGCGGGACGTTCGGGATCGCCTGGACGTCGATCTGGATGGTGTCGGTGTCGGACACGCCGTTGTCATCGGTCACCGTCAGCGTGACGGTCTTGAGGCCGGTCGAGCCGAAGGTGAACTGGGGGTTGGCGTCGGTCGACGTGATACTGCCGCCGAAGTTCCACAGTCGTGAGACGATCGTGCCGTCATCGGTGGAGGACGTGCTGTTGAAGTTGACGACGAGCGGCACCTGGCCGGCGGTCACATCAGCGTTCGCGACGGCGACGGGCGCCTGGTTGGCGTTGACAGTGATCGTCTCGGTGTGGGTGTCGGACGCTCCGAGCGGATCGGTGACCGTGAGCGTCGCGGTGTAGGTGCCCGCTGCCTGGTACGTGTGGCTCGCGTTCGCCGAGGCCGCCGTGTTGTTGGCGCCGGAACCCGGGTCGCCGAAGTTCCACGCGAACGTCAGCGTGTTGGTCGCATCGTCGCTGTCGCTCGTTCCGTCGGCGTCGAATGCCACGGTCAGCGGTTCCTTGCCCGACGCTGGTGTGGCCGAGCCTTGAGCGACCGGGGGCTGGTTGACGATGGCGTTCACGGTCTCCGGTATTGCCGTCATGTGCGTCAGCCCACCGGCGTCGGTCACCGTCAATGTGGCGATGTAGAGGCCCGGCGTGTTGTAAGTGTGGGTCGGGTTTGCCAACGAGGACGTGTTCGCGGCACCCGAAGTCGGATCGTTGAAGTCCCACAGGTAGGTGAGGGGACCGCCCTCGGGATCGCTCGACTGGTCGCCGGTAAAGGTCACCGTGAGTGGGGCCCTGCCCTCGTATCCTGTTGCGTTCGCCACGGCGTTCGGCGGGTTGTTGACCGGTGCCGACACGGTGATGGTGCGCGTGGCGGAAGCGGACGCACCGCTGGCGTCGGTGGCCGTCAATTGGGCCGTGTAGGTGCCGGCGGCGGCGTAGGTGTGCGACGGGTCGGCCAGCGTCGACGTGTTGTTGGCACCGGAGGACGGATCGCCGAAGCTCCACGCGAATGTGAGCGCGGAGCCCTCGGGATCGAAGGTGCCGGCCGAGGAGAATGCGACCGCCAGCGGCGCTGTCCCCGAAACCTGGTCAGCCGCTACCACGACGGTTGGAGGGTTGTTGGTGGGGCCACCGCCACCACCGCCCTCGGCCGGGCATCCGGTCGCGACGAGCATCGTCGCGGACGCGAGGGCGGATACGGCGAACCAGCGTGCACGCTTCATGTGTCCCTCCAGGCCTCGTCGGAGCCGTCGACGAGTTGTAGAGGATGATCAAGGATTGGGCGACCGAGTGTCAAATGTCACGAGCCGTGGCGAGCAAGCCTGGCACCCTGTCGACTCCCGAGGAACACGCCGGCCAGCGTCGCAGGACCAGGGCGCGGGCCAGTTCGGCGTCGCTGGCGACGTAGTCGTGGAGGACGTCGGCAGGAAGGCTCGAGATGTCGGTGCGGTCGACTTCGACCGGCGTCAACCCGACGAGTCGGGCCATCGCTTTGAGGCCGCACGACAGCCGCAGCGTCGCTCCGACGTCGGAGCGGTAGACCCGGTAGCCGTCGAGGTGGCCGTGCACGCCCCAGACCGACAACGATGCCGGTTCAGGACCGTCGTTGGCGTCGATTGCCGTCGGCGGGTCGGCCACCCACGGGTGGCCGGTCACCCGGAGCGAGAGCGTCACGCCGCACACCCGTGACCGATGAGTGATGAACGGCAGGTCGAACCCGGCGCCGTTCCACGTCACGATCACGCCGGCGGGCAGGGCGTCGAGAGTCTGCTCGAGGCGACGCAGGATGTCCGGTTCGTCGCCGAGCAGCACGGTCGTGCCCTCGTCGGTGGCGACCGCGACCGCCACGATCGGCGACACCTGCGGATCGAGGCCGTCGATCGTCGTGTCCGTCTCGATGTCGAGGCCGTAGAGGCGAGAGGTGGGGACCGGAGTGTCCACGACTCGAATCTACGACGAGGCACCGACAGCCATCCCGAACCCGATCCACAACACAGCCGGGGCGACGCCATCTCCCCGATACGATCGGCCCGGCATGACGCGCTATCTCATCACCTCCGCGCTCCCGTACATCAACGGCGTGAAGCACCTCGGGAACCTCGTCGGGTCGATGCTTCCCGCCGACGTGTCCGCCCGGTACCTGCGACTCCGTGGCGAGGAGGTGCTCTACATCTGCGCGACCGACGAGCACGGCACGCCCGCCGAACTCGCGGCCCGCGACGCCGGCCTCGACGTCGCTGAGTTCTGTCGGATCAACCACGAGGTGCAACGCGACCTCGGCGAGCGGTTCGGACTCTCCTTCGATCACTTCGGCCGCACGTCGAACCCTGCCAACCACGAACTCACCCAGCATTTCGCGGCTCGCCTCGATGCCGAGGGCTACCTCGAGGAGCGGGTCATCCGCCAGATCTACTCCAACGCCGACGGCAGGTTCCTCCCCGACCGCTACATCCAGGGCACCTGTCCCTATTGCGGCTTCGAGAAGGCGCGGGGTGACCAGTGCGAGAACTGCACCCGACAACTCGACCCGACGATGCTTCTCTCGCCGCGCTCCGCGATCACGGGGTCGACCGACCTCGAAGAACGCGAGAGTCGCCACCTCTACCTCCTTCAGTCGCGGCTTTCCGATCGGCTCCGCGAGTGGTTGGAGTCCAAGGTCGGCGACTGGCCGACGCTCGCGACGTCGATCGGGCTCAAGTGGCTCGATGAAGGGCTCGACGACCGCGGGATCACCCGCGACCTCTCCTGGGGCGTTCCCGTTGACCGTCCGGGCTTCGAGGGCAAAGTCTTCTACGTCTGGTTCGACGCCCCGATCGGCTACATCTCGGCCACGCGTGAGTGGGCCGAGGCCGCGCCGGACGGCCAGCGCGACTGGGAGTCGTGGTGGCGGCTGGATCGCGGCGCGGACGACGTCGTCTACACCGAGTTCATGGCGAAGGACAACGTGCCCTTCCACACCGTCGGGTTCCCGGCGACGCTGATCGGGTCGGGCGAGCCGTGGCGTCTTGTCGATCGGCTCAAGAGCTTCAACTGGCTCAACTACTACGGCGGCAAGTTCTCCACGAGCGAGCATCGTGGGGTCTTCATGGGCGACGCCCTCGAACTTCTCGATGCCGATTACTGGCGTTGGTACCTCATGGCCAACGCCCCCGAGAGCGACGACACGAGCTTCACCTGGGAGCAGTTCGCCGAGGCGGTCAACAAGGACCTCGTGGGCACCCTCGGCAACTTCGTGAACCGATGCGCCGTGCAGGTGACGCGGCACTTCGACGGGGTGGTGCCGAGCGGCGGCGAGGTCGGCGATGAGGAGCGCGCGCTGGTGGAGCGCCTCGGGGTCATCGTGAACGAGTACAACGGCTTTCTCGACGGCCTCGAGTTCCGGAAGGCCGCGCAGGCACTGCGAGCGCTGTGGGCCGAGGGGAACGTGTACCTGGAGGCCCGGGAGCCGTGGCGGGCCATCAAGTCCGACCGCGACCTCGCGGCCATGACGTTGCGCACCGCTCTCGGTGTCGTGCGCCTTCACGCCCATCTGTCATCGCCGTTCATTCCGTCGACGTCGGAGCGGATCGCTGCAACCTTGCCGGATACGTCCGAACTCCTCGGAGTCGGGCCCGAGCTCGCCACCTCGGTACTCGACCTCGATCCGGGCGCCCGCTTCGTCGCTCCCGACCTCCTGTTCCAGAAACTCGACGACGATCTCGTCGCGAGTTGGGAGAAGCGCTTCGGGTCGTGATGCGCCGCCATGTGCGCCCGATGCAGGCAGCGTCGGGTGCCGCGGTGCGCAGACCGAGGCCAACTAGCGTGGTCCGCCATGGCTACGAAGGCGCCAACGCCGCCGCGCCTGCGGTCGAAGGAGACACCTCCGAGTCGGTCTAGGTCGCGCGCTGCGCGTCGAGCACGGCTGCTCGCCGGCAACGCTTCGCGCCTGGTCGCCCTTGCAGCGTTGGTGGTCGGTTCTGGTGCTGCGGCTGGCGTCGCGCTCGGATACCCCATCAGATCGCTCGACCTCGGTGGTTCCGACGCGATCACGCTCGACCAGGAAGCCCTCGCGTCGACCATCGACGGGGAGCAGGCACTCGTCGCCCAGGGTGACCTTCCGAAGAGCTACGTCGCTGCCGACGCAGCAGTAGCCGCCGCAGTGAAACTCGTCGGCGCGGAGTACTGCGGCGACACCGTCGTGCCCGACGCCGTGGTTGGGGAGCCGCTCACGAGCGCCTTCGTCGACACCACCAACTCGGCGTTCATGATCTCCGAAGCCGTGAAGGTGAAGCAGCAGAGAGACGCCGGCAAGTACATCAAGGAGCTGACCCGCTCGTTCGATCTGTGCGAAGGCCAGCGTTACTACACGGGGAGCGGCGCCGACAAGGTTCGGCTCGAGATCACCAACAACCGCAAGGACGTTCCCCTCGAACTCGACTATCTGACGCGCACGCTGACGCCCGTCGACGGAGGAACGACGAGGATCGTGTCGTACTTCCAGGTCGGCAACTTCATCGTGGCGATTCAGTACGCGGGCCCCGCAAACCCCACCAAGACGTTGATGTCGAAAGCCGAGGACGAGATCCTCTACCGAGTCGCCCCTGAGCAGTTCTCCAAGACCGCTCGAGTACCGGGCCAGAAGCCGGTCCCATCGGACACGACGACCACGACAGCGCCCGACCTCGTGCAGCCGTCACCGACGTCGAGCCCTCCGACGCTCGCAACCACTCCGCCGACGTTCGAACCGCCGACGACCACCCGCCCGAAGCGCCCGTCCACCACGAAGAAGGCGACGGCCACGACCGCCCCGGCCACCGCTCCAGGCAGTGTGCCGGCGGGACCGTGAGCGCTTTTGGTGATCTCATCGACGACCTCGTTGGCGAGACTCAGGCCCTCGATGATGTTGTCGCCGACTTGGACGAAGCGGCGCTCGACCTCCCGACGCCGGCGGAGGGTTGGTCCATTCGCGATCAGCTGAGCCACCTCGCCGGTTTCGACGAGGCGGCGAGGACCGCGGTGGTCGCACCCGACGAGTTCGTCGCTGACTTCGATCGCCGGCTCGCCGAGGGAGACGACCCGATCGCCGCGTACACCGTCCAGGGCCGCGCCATGGCGGCACCGGCGGTTCGCGAGTGGTGGCGTCGAGCACGAAGCGAGCTGGTCGAAGCGCTTCGGCCACTCGATCCCAAGGCACGCGTCCCCTGGTACGGCCCGCCGATGAGCGCGATGTCGCACGTGAGCGCCAGGGTGATGGAGGCGTGGGCTCACGGACAGGACGTGCGTGATGCCCTGGGCGTCGCTCCTTCGGTCAGTCACCGGCTTCGCCACGTCGCCCACATCGGCGTCGGGGCACGGCCGTTCAGTTACGCGCTCAACGACATCGAGTTGCCGGACACGCCGATTCGCGTCGAGCTGTCGGCGCCTGACGGCACGATCTGGACGTGGGGTGCCGAGGGGGCCGACGACATCGTGTCGGGAGACGCCTTGGCGTTCTGCCTGGTCGTGACACAGCGGCGGCATCGAGATGACGTCGCCCTCACGGTGGTGGGCCCCGAAGCAACGCGCTGGATCTCGATCGCTCAGGCGTTCGCCGGTGCCCCCGGGGGAGGGCGGCACCCAGGACAGTTCCCCGCGACGCCGTAGACCTACCGCCGCGGCTCGTTCTGTCCTGCGAGAGCACCAGACGGGTGGTGCTCTCGCAGGACAGAACGAGCTTGTGGGGCGGCTACAGGTCGTCGATGAGGTGGAAGACTTCGGCAGCCTCGAGGCCGAAGGCCGCTCCAGCAACCGCGAGCTTGCGACGCTCTCGGTCGCGAAACCCTGCCAGTAGCGAGTGGCGCGCGTCGGCTCCGGTTTGGCCGCTCGTGGAATCGGCTGGGTCATCGAGCGTTTCGTCCAGCGCGTAGAAGTGCGTCGTCTCGAGCTGGGACTCATGGGCTTCGAGAGCCGACAGCTTCGCGGAGATCGACGGAGGGTCGGCCGGCTCGGCGTGGTTCGCCTCATCCGCCTCGAACAGCAACAGAGCGGACGGGCGGTGATGGGTGAGCCCATCGACGAGCTGCTCGCGAAAGAAGTGCGGGTCCCGCGCCGCGACGACCGCGTCGACGGCCAGCCAACCGGCCGCCCGGTGATCGGGGTGGAGCCGGTAGCGCTTCCACGGGTCATGGCCCAGAACCACATC
>JAIBBP010000264.1 GCA_019694615.1 Microthrixaceae bacterium
GACCCCGACTACACCCGGCGCATCGAACGAGCCGGCGTGCTGCTCCACGGCGGCTACGGACCCGACGGCACCTACCTCCCGCCCCGGTCCACCCACCGCATCCCCGCCATCGCGGCATGGACCGCGAAGCTCGCCGCCGCCGGGCACCCCACCCGCGTCATCGACCCCGACGCCGTCGACCACGCCTTCGTACCCAACACCGAACAAGCCAAGCTGCTGCTGCGCAACGGCGCAGCCGGCGCCATGACCCGCATCCTCACCCTCATCGGGGTCGTCGAAGGGTTCGGCAACGACGGCATCAAGCTCATCCCCCCGATGGACCTCCAGTCCCACATCGTCGAACCGATCGCCGGCACCTGCCTCGGGCACCTCTTCGATGGCCTCCTCGAGGCCCACGGCAACGACGAAGCCGGTCGCGGCCCCGAAGCCGGCCATGACCAGATGTGGTTCGCGGTGCGCGACGCCGCGCTCGCCGACCCCCCGATCACCATCGACATGTTCGAGAACCTGCCCATCGCGCCGCCGCCCGGCTACGAAGGCCCCGCAAGACCATCACCCGAAGCGATCACCGTCGGCGGCATGCTCGACGGCCTGCGCGACGACGTCGCCCCCGAGCTGCAACTGCTCGTGCGGGCGATGATCCAGATCCTCGTCATCGAGCTGCTCGCCTACCACACCTTTGCGTGGGCGTCCGAGGTGCTCGGCGACCCCGAGTGCAGCCACGACGCCGGCTTCGCCCGCGACACCATCGACCACATCCGCATCGACGAAGACATCCACGTCGCCTACCTCCAATGCGCGCTGGCCGAGCTCGCCACGCTGACCGTGCGCACCGTCAGTGGAACCACCGTCCCCGGCGCCGATCTCGTCAATGCCGCCCGCCGGGCGGCATTGGACAACCAGACCGGCGACCGGTTCGACCGGATCCTCGCCTACCGCCTCGCCCAGGTCCGCTCCGAGCTCGCCGCGCACCCCGACGGCGCCCGCCTCACCACCGAGTTCGACGCCCTCGCCGCCAAGCCCGCCGAAGCCCTCACATGAGAGTCGTCGTCGACGCCGAGCGCTGCCAGGGCCACAACCGCTGCCACGCGCTCGCCCCCGTCCTGTTCGACATCGACGACCTCGGCTACGCCACCGCCGCACCCGGGTCGGTCCCCGCCGACCTCGAAGCCGCCGCCCGGCTCGCCGAAGCCAACTGCCCCGAACACGCCATCACCATCGACCCCTGACCGGAGACCAGCGATGAACCGACCACCCGTCACCGACTGGACCGCCGACTTCGACCACCTCGATCCCACCTTCGTCGCCGACCCCTACCCGATCTACGAGCAGCTCCGGACCGACTGCCCGATCGCGCACACCGACCGGTACCACGGCGTGTGGATCCCCACCCGCTACGAGGACCTCGCCGCCATCGCCCACGACCACCACCATTTCTCCTCCCGCACCATCCTGGTCACCGACCGCCCCGAATCACCCCACGACCTCGGATTCCACGCCCCGCCCATCACCGAGGACCCCCCGTACCACACCGACATCCGCCGGCTCCTGCTCCCAGTCTTCTCCCCGAAGGTCGTCGCCGACTACGAGCCCATCACCCGGGCCATGGCCAACGACCTCATCGACGGGTTCATCACCGACGGCGGATGCGACGCCGCCACGGACTTCGCGCAGCACGTCCCCATCAAGGTCATCACCCGCATGCTCGGCATCCCCGACAGCGACCACGCCCAGTTCCGCGACTGGATCCACCGCCTCATCGAAGAAAGCCCCATCGCCGGTGACGCCACCTTCGAAGCCATCTTCGAGATCGGCGGCTACCTTGCCGGACACGTCGACCAGCACCGGACCAGCCCCCGCGACGACATCATCACCCACCTCCTCGAGGCCCGCATGCCCGACGGCCGGCCACTCACCGACGAGGAGATCCTCGGCGTGTGCATCCTGCTGCTCCTCGCCGGCATCGACACCACCTGGTCGGCCATCGGCTCCTCACTGCTGCACCTCGCCACCAACCCCGACGACCGCCGCCGCCTCCGCGACGAACCCGATCTCATCAACTCCGCCACCGAGGAGTTCCTCCGCGTGTTCGCGCCCGTGACCATGGCCCGCGAAGTCATCGAAGACACCGAAGTCGGCGGTTGCCCCATGCGCAAAGGCGACCGCCTGCTCCTGCCGTTCCCCTCGGGCAACCGCGACCCCGAGATCTTCGACCGCCCCGACAACGTCGTCCTCGACCGCGAAGCCAACCGGCACTTCGCCTTCGGTGTCGGCATCCACCGCTGCCTCGGCTCCAACCTCGCCCGAATGGAACTACGAGTCGCCCTGCAAACCTGGCTCGAACGCATCCCCGAGTTCACCCTCACCGACCCCGACGCCGTCACCTGGTCCGCCGGCCAGGTCCGCGGCCCCCGCACCCTGCCCTTCGCGTTCACCGCCGGGTAGGGAGCGACGACGGCTGATCACCCGTGCTCACACGGGGACGGAACGGAGTAGCGCAGTGACGAGCCTTGATCGACCCGATAGTGGATCAAGTGCGTCTCGACCAATTGGCATCGCGGCGATCGCAGGCGCCGCGTTCGCCTCCGCAGTTGTCGCTGTGTTGATGGCGACGCTCACGATCGCGACATCGCGCCCAAGCGACCACGAGCTGCAGCGGGCCGCAGCTCAGGAGATCGGCGTGCCAACGGTGCTATTCAGGGTTCCCGGTGTTCAAGCGCTCGTGGACGAAGTGAGCGACCGTGTCGCCGGGCGCGTCATCGTGGAGTCCAAGCCAAGCATCGGCCTAGGAGTGGTTGTCGGGCTGCTCTCGGGAGCTCTGGCAGCTGTCGCATCGGCGACCGCTCTCGGGCGTTTCGTGCAACGCCGCCGGCAGGGCCGGCGCGATACCAGGAGCAATGTGACGTGATCGGCCTGAGAGACGCCTCGGAGGTCGCGGACGGCATCCAGATCCACCCGCTCAACACGCAGCCACGCGTTGATTCCCGACCAGCTGAGCTGAGCACTCGGCGGTGACCAGGTGTCAGGGAGGTGGTTTGAGGGTGGGGACGAGCACCTCGGCGAGGAACGTGCCGAGGTCGCCCGGCGGTGGGGCGAGGATCAAGGTGATGCCCAGCCGGACCAGGGACTCGGCGAGCAGATCGGCGTCCCGGGTGGCGATCTGGCTCGTCGCCATCGCCGCCTGCAGCAGCGGTGCGAGGGCGGACTTGATGCGGGCGATGACCTCGGGAAGGTCGGAGGCAAGGAATGGTCCGATCACCTCGGGTTCGTCGGCGAGGACCTTGGCCAGCACCGGGTGCTTGGAGGCATAACCGATGATCGCCGCCATCAACTCGACCACGGCCCGAGGTCCGCTCTTGTCAGCAAGCGACGCTGGCAGCTCGGCGAGCAGCCGATGCAGGTCGCGGGCGATCAGGAGGCGGATCTGATTGTCGATCGTGCCGACCTGGCGGTAGACCGTCGTGCGATTCACGCCCAGCTCGGTCGCGACGTCCTGCACCGAGGTTCGCCGCACGCCATAGCGCACGAAACACCTGGCTGCGGCATCGAGGTACGGGTCGAGCTCCGCGCTCGGAGCACTCGGGATCCCTTGGTGGTCCACGGGCAGGGTGAACAACGACAACGTCGTCGCGGAGCTGGACTCCATCCCGGCCAGTGTGCCACACTGCGACAGATTCGTCGAGTTGTTGCACGGAGAGGGCATGTCCAGTCCCGTCAGCGAGATCACTTCTGCACGTGTCGGGCGCACCGCAACCGCCGCCCGCGCCGCGACCACCGTGTTGATCGCCGGTCGCCATGCGGCTCGAGCGGCGGTTGGCCCGATTGTGCACCGAGGGTTGCTCTCGCGGCCGGACTGGAGTCCGACCGCGGCGCGTGAAGCCCGTCGTGCCTTCACCGAGTTGGGGCCCACCTATGTGAAGTTGGCGCAGCTCATCGCGTCGAGCCCCGGGCTGTTCCCCGAGGTGCTGTCCGACGAGTTGCGGACGTTGCTCGACCGTGTGCCGCCGCTCGCGCCGGTCGATGTGGATCACGTCATCCGCCGCGAGCTCGGCGGCGCCCCCGGTGACGTCTTCGGGCGGTTCGATCCGGTTCCGTTGGCCTCGGCGTCGATCGCACAGGTGCATGCGGCGACGCTGCACGACGGCACCGACGTCGTGGTCAAGGTGCAACGTCGCGGCATCCGAGCCCGACTCGCCGCCGACCTGTCGATCCTTGCCGGCGCTGCCCACCTGTTGGAGCGGCGGTCGGCCCGGGCAAGGATGGCAAACCCCGTCGCGGTCGTCGAGGACTTCTCAGCGACACTCGCCCATGAGCTCAACTTCGTGCTCGAAGCCCAGGCAATGGAACGCTTTGCCGACAACCTCAAGACCTTCGGCGAAAACTCTGGCGTCCGTGTCCCCGCGGTGCATTGGCGGTTCACGACGCCGCGGGTGCTCACCATGGAGCAGATCCATGGCCACAGCATCGACGACACCGAGGCGCTCCGGGCCACCGGGTTCGATCTTGCCGAACTGTTGAAGCGGGGCGTGCGCGCTTGGATGGAAGCTGCGCTGCACCACGGGTTCTTCCACGGCGACGTCCACGCCGGGAACCTCATGGTCGACACCGCCGGCAACGTCGTGTTCTTGGACTTCGGTATCGTCGGCCAGCTCGACGACCGCACCAAGGCCATCATCCGCAATGGGCTCCCCGCTCTGCTCATCGACGGCGACTTCGTCGAAGTCGCCAAGTCGATCTATGACCTCGGCGCCGTCCTCAAGCCGGTTGACCTCGACCAGGCGTCGGCCGACATCGCCGAGATCGTGGAACCGATCCTCGCCAAGCCGCTGTCGGAGATCTCCTACGGCCAGGTGCTCATCGACATCGTCCGGATCGGTACACGCTACGAGGTGCGCCTGCCCCGTGAGCTCGTCCTCGTCGCGAAGCAGCTTCTCTACTTCGAGCGTTACGCCAAGCTCATGGCCCCCGACTGGAACATCCTTGACGACCCCGAACTCATCGGCTTCCTCTTCGAGAGCGTCCACGCCGAACGGCCCGCCTCATGAGCAACACGGCGACGAGGATGACCCTCGAAGGGACCGACGGTGTCCGGCTCGCGGCTGACCGGCGAGGCGACCCGGACCAGCCCGTCGTCGTCCTGCTCCACGGTGCCGGGCAGACCCGCCACGCGTGGCTACGAACCACCGAACGGCTCAGCAACGAAGGGTTCTGCACCGTCGCCGTCGACTTGCGGGGCCACGGGGACAGCGACTGGGCGCCCGACGGTGACTACCGCCGACGGGCGTTCGCCGCCGACATCGAATTGATCCGCTCCCAGCTCGGCCCGATCGCCGCGGTCGTTGGCGCGTCCCTAGGTGGGATCACCGCGCTGCTCGCGCACGACCAGCGCCCTGGCGGGATCACGAACGCGCTCGTCCTCGTCGACATCGCGCCCCGCATCGAGCAAACCGGCGCCGACCGGATACTCGCCTTCATGGCTGACCGACCCGAAGGCTTCCAATCGGTCGAAGAAGTCGCCGAAGCGGTCGCCGCCTACAACCCGCACCGCCCCGCCCCCAAAGACCTCGACGGTTTGAAGCGCAACCTTCGCCTCGGCGACGACGGTCGCTACCGCTGGCACTGGGACCCAAAGCTCATCGACGGCCCCACGAGCCTGATCAGCGCCCGAGACCCCGAAGCCCTGCACGCCGCAGCGCGACGACTGCGCGTGCCATGCCTGCTCGTGCGGGGCCGCCACAGCGACCTGCTCACCGAAGACGGCGCAGCGGAGTTCCGCCGGGCCGTCCCCCACGCGGAGTTCGTGGACATCAACGGTGCCGGCCACATGGTCGCCGGCGACACGAACGACCCCTTCACCGAAGCTGTTGCCGCGTTCCTCGCCCCTCTCGCACAACGCCAGCGCGAGAGCGCATGACCAGAGTCCACCCTCGTCGTTCACGCCTCCCAAGGAGCCCCAACATGACCACCACCTCCAACCAGGACCTCATTGGCCGCGAGGGCGTCAACGACCTCGACGCCATCCTGGCCATGACCAACACCGACATCGACTCGGCGGTGCACGCCATCACCGACAACGCGGAAGCCATCTTCACCTGGGATTACGAGAAGGGCGCTCGGCCCGGGCTCAACAAGCTCTACGAGAAGGCCAAGACCGCGCAGTGGAACGGTGAGACCGACCTTCCGTGGGACACCGACGTCGACCTCGAGCAGGTGGCCAAGCTGCTGCTGCCATCGTTCGGGCCCGACCAGATGGACGTCGCCAACACCCCGCTGGCCACCTGGGGAGACGCCGAATGGTTGCAGCTCGGCATGGAATCCCAGGTATGGGCGCTCAGCCAGTTCATGCACGGCGAACAGGGCGCTCTGCTCTGCACCGCGAAGATCGTGGAGACCGTCCCCTGGATCGACGCCAAGTACTACGCCGCCACCCAGGTCATGGACGAAGCCCGCCACGTCGAAGTGTTCGCGAAGTACCTCGACACCAAGCTCGAGGGCTACTACCCCATCAACACTCATCTCGGCATGCTGCTCGACGACATCGTCGCCGACGCCCGGTGGGACATGACCTACCTCGGCATGCAGATCATGGTCGAAGGCCTCGCCCTCGCCGCGTTCGGGTTCATGCACATGCTCACCGAGGAACCCCTCCTCAAACAGCTCCTCCGCTACGTCATGGCCGATGAAGCCCGCCACGTCGCCTTCGGCGTGCTCAGCCTCAAGGAGTACTACGCCGAGCTCACCGACAACGAGCTTGCCGAACGCCAAGAGTTCGCGTTCGAGGCCGCCGTCCGCATGCGCGACCGGTTCCTCCAACAAGAGGTCTGGGACCGCCTCGGCATCGACCCGAAGGTCGCGATCCCGCTCACCCAAGCCTCGCCCATCCGCAGCGAGTTCCAGAAGATGCTCTTCACCAAGATCGTCCCCAACTGCAAGAAGCTCGGCCTGCTCGACGCCAACAATGCATGGCTCCGCCGCCGCTTCGAAGAGCTGGGGGTCATCCAGTTCGAGGACTGGGTCGACACCGAAGCAGAATACGAAGCATTCGCGCTCGCCGAGATCAAGTAGCACCCGGGGACGTGGATGACCCGACCTGTCGAAGTGGCCCCCAACAGCATTCCTCGATGGTGGCAGGGGGAACCCACCCAGCGGATCGCATTCACTACGTGAGGAGCGCGCCATGAAGCTCGACCTCATGACCGGCGGCACGCGCCTAAACACCATCCAGCAGCTCGCCCGGCACGCCGCCGAGAGCGGCCACTCCGGGCTCGTCATCACCGAAGCCGGCCGCACCGCCTACCTGTCGTGCGCGGCCGCCGCCCTCGCCGCCGACATCGACCTGCTCACCGGGATAGCCGTCGCGTTCCCCCGCAGCCCCATGGTCACCGCCCAGATCGCCTGGGAGCTCGCCGACGCCACCGACGGCCGGTTCCGCCTCGGGCTCGGCACCCAGGTCCGCGCCCACATCGAACGCCGCTACAGCGCAACCTTCGACCCGCCCGGCCCCCGCATCCGCGACTACATCGGCGCCGTCCGGGCGTGCTTCGACGCGTTTCGCGGCGCCTCCCCGCTCGACTACCACAGCGACCACTACGAGCTCACCCTCCTGCCACCCATCTGGTCCCCCGGGCCCATCAGCGCGCCGGACCCGCCCATCGACCTCGCCGCGGTCAACCCGTGGATGCTGCGCCTCGCGGGCCGGGTCGCCGACGGGGTCCACGTCCACCCCCTCAACACCCGCACCTACCTCACCGACACCGTCGCACCGCAGCTCGCCGCCGGCGCGCAGCTCGCCGGCCGCCACCTCGACCACTTCGAGATCATCGTCCCCGCCTTCCTCGTCGTCGGCGACACCACCGACGAACGGGACAGATGGCGCGAGCTCGCCCGCACCCAGATCGCCTTCTACGGCTCGACCCCCAACTACGCGTTCATCTTCGATGACATCGGCCACCCCGGCACCACCGCCGCGCTGCGCGACCACCAGCGCGCCGGCGACATCGCCGGGATGAGCGCCGTCATCACCGACGACATCCTCCGCCACTTCGTCACCGAAGGAACCTGGTCCACCATCGCTGACGCCATCGCCGACCGCTACGCCGGCCTCGCCACCCGCGTCGTCAACTACTTCGGCGCCATCGCCTGGACGGAGGACCCCCAGCACCTCTCCCGCTGGAAGCCCATCGCCGAATCGCTCGCGGCCATCCCCTGACGGCGCGACCCCAACGGCGCCCCCCATGTCGCACCGACCATCGCCACCACCACCCCAGGTCATCGACCTCCCCGGCCAGTCCGGCATCACCATCCGGGCACTCGACTGGGGCGGCGACGGGCCACCGGTCGTGCTGTTGCACCCCAACGGCTTCTGCGGCGGGCTGTACGAGCCCATCGCCCACTGCATCGCCGCGGCCGCCCGCCCCATCGCCCTCGACCTGCGCGGCCACGGCGGCAGCACCGCGCCCGACCACCCCGGCGCCTACCGATTCGAGAACCTCGCCATCGACGTCCTCGAGGTCCTCGACCACCTCGACCTCCCCACGGTCGCCGGCGTCGGCGGATCTCTCGGCGGTGCCGTTGCCATCCTCGTGCACCGCCTCGACCCCCAACGCTGGACCCGGCTACTGCTCGCCGAGCCCGTGGCATTCCCCACCGACGCCTTCCCCCACCAACACGAGAACCCCATGGCCGCAGCGGCGCGGCGCCGGCGACCCACCTTCGCAACACGCGCCGAGATGACCGGCACCTACCGCAGCAAGGAACCGCTGTCCCAGCTCGCTCCCGAAGCCCTCGACGCCTACATCCGGTGGGGAACCACCGTCGACGCCAGCGGTGTGCACCTCGCGTGCCGGCCCGAGATCGAAGCGACGATCTTCGAGGTCTCAGCCGCCGCAGGCGGCGCCGCCCACGCCTGGGACCACCTCCCCGACCTGACCTGTCCCACCACGATCGTCGCCGGCGAGCACACCTTCCTGCCCGACATCTTCGCCGCCCAGGCGAAGCGAGCCCGTGCCGACCTCATCACCGTCCCCGGCGGCCACTTCGTCCTGCACGAGAACACCACCCGCGGCGCCGACCTCATCGCTCGCGAAGCACTTCCATGACGAGAGACCGGATCGAGTCGACCGGTGATCACTCGACGCCCAGCGGTGGAAGTCCCTGGTCACGGCACCAGCAGGCTCGTCGGGTTGGTCCCGAAGTGGCCAAGCTCGGGCGATGGCCTACATCATCGAACGCAAGGACCGCTTCTACGTCGTCGCCTACGACGGCCTCGACCCGCTCACGGGCAAGGAGCGACGCCGATGGCACCCCGCCGGCGGTGACCGCCACGAGGCCGAAGCCATGGCGGCGCGCATCGAACGCGATGCCGCCGGCACCGCTCCACGCCGCGGCGGACCCGTGCACCTCGGCGAGTTCCTCACCGACACGTGGCTACCGACCAAGCGTCGCCACGTCCGGGCATCCACCTCGTACCGCTACTCGTGGATGGTGGACAACTACATCAACCCTTCCATCGGGCACGTCCCGCTCCGGCGCCTGCGCGCCGACCACCTCGACGGCCTCTACGACCAGCTGGCCACCACCGGCGGACGTCACCGCACCGGCCTCGCTCCCAAGACCGTGCACGAAGTCCACGTGATCGTCCGGTCCGGCCTCGACCTCGCCCGGCGCCGCCAGCTCGTCGACAGCAACGTCGCCCATGCTGCCAACGCCCGCCACAAGCGCCAGACCCGCACGGTTCCCCGGTCCTGGACCGCCGCCGAACTGGCGTCGTTCCTGGCCTCGGCTGGCCACCACCGGCTCTACCCGGCGCTGCACCTCACCGCCTGCACCGGCATGCGCCGCGGCGAGGTCGCCGGGCTCCGCTGGTCGGACCTCGACCGGGCCAACCAGCGCCTCTCGATCAGCCGCACCCTCCAGAGCATCGCCGGTCAGCCTGTCGAGGTCCCCGTCAAGACCCGCACCAGCCGCCGCTGCATCGACCTCGACGACGCCACCATCGACGTGCTCGCCCGCTGGCGGCGACGCCTCGCCCGAGAAGGACTGCCCCACGGCGCAGATGACTGGATGTTCGTCAACACCGGCGGCCGGTTCGTCAACCCCGAATCGCTCAGCCAGCTCTTCGACCGCCTCCAGCGAGCCATGCCCGACCTGGCCCGCATCCGGTTCCACGACCTCCGCCACACCCACGCCTCGCTGCTCATCATGGACGGCGTACCGGTCAAGGTCGTCAGCGAACGGCTCGGCCACGCCAACGTCGCCTTCACCATCCACACCTACCAGCACCTGCTCCCCGGCATGAGCGCCGCCGCCGCGCAGCAGTTCGCGGCGCTCCTCGCCGCCCACGCCCGGTAGACGTCTACCGGCACGACTCCAGCGAACGCCCAGGTCAGCGGGCCAGGTCCCGCCGAGCCGGTAGATCACCCGGTAGACGTCACCCCAGACAAGCAGCAGGCCCCACTCCGAAAAGTGGGGCCTGACCTGCACATTCAGTTGGTGGCGGGGGCAGGATTTGAACCTGCGACCTTCGGGTTATGAGCCCGACGAGCTATCTGACGCACCCGCCCCGCGTCGTCCTAGCCCGTCCCAGATCGTCCCGCTGACGTGGAGGTTCGGCGGGGCGAGGTCCGCCAGCATGCCCACCCATCATCGGCTGTAACGCGGGGTTCGGTAGAAGGTCCGGTAGAACTTCGGCGTCGCTTCTCGCGCGCGTCGAGAAGCCGGTTGGGGTCGGAGGGAGCGATGCATCGGTGACCTTCGGGTCCCAGCGACGGCCTTCGACGCTCGGATCATCGGTGGTGGAAATGATCGACCGCCGTTGCCGCACAACCGTGGGCCGGGTAGACGGCCGCGCGGTTGCCCCAGACCTCGGCGAGCACCTCGCAGCGGGCGGTAAGGGGCGGGTGAGCCGCTGAACAGAGGCGTTCCTCGTCGATCGCGACGATACGCTCGGGGCCCATAGGTCGGTATTTTCTCCGACCGTAGACGGCGACCGACGCGCCCACTCGAACTTCGACGACCGCGGGGGCCCTCACGCGCTTTTGGCTGACCCACAACGCCAACCCCTGCAGGTCTGATCAATGCCGGTGATTCGCCAAGTAGCGCTGCCTTCCTCGTTCGCCGATTCGATTCACGATGGGGAGAAGCTTCGGGGTGAGCGCAGGGAATGCGTTGAGCAGCCGAGTGGTCAGGCTGTCGGAATAGGGCACGTAGTTCTCGAGCCGATGGCTCTCGATGGCGCGTTCGTACGCGTCGGCCACCTCATCGATGCTGCGAACAGCACCGAAGAAGTTCAGCGGGCTCCCACCTCCCTCCGCTTCCTTGAGCAACATCGGGGTGTCGACCGCGCTGGGGTAGATGCCGCTCACGTGCACGTTCGTCGCGTAGACCTCCGCGTTCACCGCCGCGAGAAAGGCTCGCAGTCCGGCCTTAGATGCTGAGTACGTCGCAGAGGTGGGAAGCGCGATGATGCCACCCATCGACACGGTCGCGAGCAGGTGGCCGCGATCCCGTTCGAGGAACTGCGGCAGTACCGCACGCGTGAGGTGGATGACACTTCGCAGCATGACGTCGAGCTGAAGGTCGATGGTGGCCGGGTCGACGTCAACGAGGTCGCCAGGGGCGATCACGCCTGCGTTGCACACGACCACATCGAGCGATTCTCGCCACGTCGTAGTGAGCTCACCAATGAGTAGTGCCAGCTGAGCCGGATCGGCGAGGTCGCAATCGATCGCGACCGTGTCGCCACCAATACGACTTGTGGCTGCCTGGAGCTGAACCGCGTTGCGGTCGACAGCGATAACTTCGTGACCCCGTCGATGGAGACGAGTGGCGACCTCGAGCCCGATGCCGCTCGCAGCACCAGTCACCACGGCAGTAGATCTCCGCGGGGTCATCGGCCGGCGACCGAGCGGTGTCGCAGTATCGAACCCACGGCCCCTCGACGAGGCTCGGCGGCCATGGACAACCCAACCCCATCTTGGACCTGCGCTTTCACCTGAGCGATCGTGCGCAGGTAGGCATCGACGTCGACGTAGTTGGCGTGGCGTTCGGAGTTCACGTAGTGGTGACTGCCCTTGAGATCGGGGTGATGGTTCGCCTTGAGGTCGGCGAATCGGCGCTGCACGGTTGACCCGTTGGCCGCTGTGGCATCCGCGACGATCAGTTCGGCCATTGCCGCGTAGTTCGCGTACGCAGCGGATGCGAACTCGATGAAGCCGAGCACGGCGAGGTTCGGATGGTTGCGTGCGAACATGCCGAGATAAAGGTCGGGTCGACCGTTTCGCATCTCGAGCACTCCTTCGTCCAGATACGGACTCGCGTGGTGGTATCCCGTCGCTGTGATGACCAGATCGATCCGTTCACGGGAGCCGTCGACGAACAGGACTTCCGGCCCGTCGAACGACGCGATGTCGGGCTTGGCGATGCAGTCGCCGTGTCCGAGGTAGTGGAGGATCTGTGTGTTCATAAGCGGATGCGATTCGAACACTCGATGGTCAGGTTTGGGGAGCCCGAGGCGAGTGAGGTCGCCGTTCATCAACCTGAGCATGACGCCGAACGCCCGCACCTCAAGCCAGTGAGGCAGTTTTGGGCCGTTGTGGGCGAAGACGTCCGCCGGAGTGCCGAAGATGTGCTTCGGGATGAAGTGGTACCCGCGCCGCACGCTGAGGAACGCCTGGTCCGCGGCGAAGGCTGCGTCGCAGGCGATGTCGACACCGGAGTTGCCGGCCCCGACGACAAGAACGCGTTTGCCGGCGAACTCACTCGCATCGCGATAGGTGACGGAGTGGCGGATCTCGCCGTCGAAACGGCCAGGCCATGAGATGACGTTGGGTTCCCAGGTGACGCCGTTGGCGCACACCAGGTAGCGAGCGCGGACTCGTCGGCCATCGGTCAGTTCGAGTTGCCAAGATCCGTCCTGATCGAGCGCCGCGTGGACGACGCCGGTGTCGAACTGGATGTGGCTGCGCAGATCGAACCGGTCGGCGTACGAGCGGATGTAGGCGAGGATCTGGCGGTGGTTGGGGTAGTCCGGGTAGTCCTCGGGCATCGGCAGATCGGGGAAGCCCGAGAGCGTCTTCGACGAGATGAAGTGCGCGGACTCGTACATGGGTGAACCTGGCGCGTCGATGTCCCAGATCCCGCCGACGTCCGCGTTCCGTTCCAGCACGGTGAACCGGGCGTCGGTCTCGGCCAGGCGCCGAGTCATGCAGAGCCCGGCTGGGCCCGCACCCACGACCACCACGTCGAGCAGTTCCGGATCGGCTGTATCTGGAGTGTCCAACTCAAACCCCTTCCATACGTGAGATCTCCTCACGTATGGGACGTGAAGATACCTCACGTCTTCTGTATGGTCAAAGAGCCATGGCTAATGACCGCCCGAGACGCCGCCGGCCCGAGCAGGCGCGTAGCCGCCAGCGAGTGCAGGCGATCCTCACCGCAGCGACCGAGCTCATCGCCGAGCGCGGCACCGAGCCCCCATCAATGACCGAGATCGCTGAACGCGCGGGCATGGGCCTCACGGCGCTCTACCGGTACTTCCCGAACAAGCAGTCGATCCTGCGAGAGCTGTCACTTCAGGTGCTTGAGTTCAACCGGCAGAGCTTCGTCACTCCGCTGGTCGACTCCGATGCTCCGATCGAGGAGCTCATCCGCGACTCGATCACCGCCTACTGGCACCTCCACCGCGACGAACCATTCCGACTCCGCCTGCGCGTTGCCATCCACGGCGACGCGGAACTGAGCGCCCTCGACCTCGCTGACAGCCGGCAGAACGCACTGCTCTTCGCCGACCAGATCAGTCAGGACGGCACAGACGGTTACTCCAGCACCGTGCGTCACGTCTTCCTCATCATCTCGCTGCTCGACAGCCTGATGCTCACAGCGATCCAACTCAGCCGAGAGGAGGCGGACGCCCTCGTGGATGACTTCGCAGACATGGCCGTCTCCTTGCTAGGCGGCGCTAGTCGCAAGTCTCCATGAGGGACAGCCCGTCAGAACAAAGGCCGACCGAGCATCTTGGGGCACACCCTTCGGCGTGGGTCTCCGTTGACAGGGTGCTGTCGCGGCGGCAGCCGTGACTTGGATGACGTCCCTCAGCAGAACGAAGTGACCGTCTGCCGCACGAGGTCCTCGATGGTCGCGATGAGCACCTCGGGTGCCTCGAGCGGCAGCATGTGGCCGTAGTCGGGAAGTACGTCGAGTCGCGCTGCTCGGATGCCGTCGTTGAGCTCACGGGCCCGTCGCGGCGGAGTCAGCGCGTCTCTTGTACCGACGAGGAGGCGTGTCGGCACTTGGATGTTGTCGAGGGTGGGCCGATAGTCCATACGGCTCATCGCGACGAGAAATCCGGCGCGAGCCGCGCCACTGGTCGCGAGCATCGCGGCCTGCGTGGCCTCGAGGTGGCTGCGGTGTACCTCGGCACCGACGACACGTCGATCGGACGACACCGGGCGCTTGGCCAGTCGGCGAGACCGCGCTTCTCCGAGAAATGCCTTGGCCGCGAGTGGGGGGACCCGGAGGTTGCCGGTGTGCGCGGCGGTGGAGGCCAACACCACACCACTGACTCGACCGGCGAGCACATCGGATCTCACCTTGGCGAGTGCCTGGATCGTCATGCCCCCCATGGAGTGGCCAGCGAGTACAACATCGTTGACGTCGAGCCGCTCAAGCACGACGGCGAGGTCGAGCCCAAGGCGATCAATGGAGATAGGGCCGGTCCCAAGGGTCGAGCTGCCGTGACCGCGCTGGTCGTACAGCACTACTCGGTGACCGCCGGCGACCAGCCCGCGGGCGACCGGAGCCCAGATGCTCATCCCGCCGGTCCAGCAGTGAGGCAGCACCACCACCGGCCCATCGCCTGCGACCAGCACGGCCAGATCTGCGCCGTCATCGGTGTGAAGAGTGAACAGCTCACCCTCGGGGAGGGTGAGCCCTTCTGACCCACAAGGATCGTCGAGGATCGACCAGCGAATCCTCCGGCGACGAATCGCGACAGCGGCGCTCACGCCGAGTGCGACCGCGAGCACGCGACCACCCGTGTTCACCCGCATCCCCCTCCTTCCTTCCCGACGTCAGGTCGGACTCGAACGACGAGCCCGTCCGTCAGTGGCCTGACGACCAGCGCGGCGGACGAACTGTCGAGCGTCGAAAACCTGAACTCGTCGGCGGGACTCCGGTCGCCAAAGGCAGCTCGATCCGCGTGGGTGGCGGCACCGAAGTCGGAGCGATAGAGCCGGGAACCGGCTACGCCGCTCATCCCTGCTTGGCGGCGCGTCGTTCGGCCTGGCGTGCTCCGAAGGCGAGCGGCCCTTGGTAGATCGCGGCGGGGAGCCGGCTGAGCAGGTCGATGATCTTCCCGTCGGTGCCGATCACGACGCGTCGCTTGTCGCGCTCGACGGCGCGGAGGATCGTCTGGGCGGCCTGGTCGGGTGTGGTGCGGGCGATCTTCTCGAACGCGGCGGCGGGATCGGTGCCGGGGGCGATGCGGGTCTCGTCGTGGCGGCCGTTGCGGACGATGTTGGTCTTGACGCCGCCGGGATGCACCGTCGTGCAGGACACGGTGCTGTGGGCGCCCTTGAGCTCCATGCGCAGCGACTCGGTCATGCCGCGCACTGCGAACTTGGCGGCGTTGTAGGCCGACTGGCCGGGCACGCTGATGAGCCCGAACACGCTCGACAGGTTGACGACGTGGCCCTCGTCGGCCGCGAGCAGATGGGGGAGGAACGCCTTGGTCCCGTGCACCACTCCCCAGAAGTTGATGCCCATGAGCCATTCGAAGTCGTCGTAGCTCATGGCCTGGAAGTCGTAGCCGAGCGAGACGCCGGCGTTGTTCACCACGAGGTTGACCTTGCCGTGCTCGGACGCGACGTCCTCGGCCCAGGCGAACACCGCATCGCGGTTGGCCACGTCGACGGGACAGGACGTCACCTTGACGCCGTGACCCTCGCACAGCACGACGGTCTCGGCGAGCGACGCCTCATCGATGTCGCTCAGAGCCAGGTGGCATCCACGTCGTGCGAGCTCGAGGGCGAGGGCACGGCCGATGCCCGAGCCCGCGCCGGTGATCGCGGCGACCTTGCCGTTGAAGTGCTTCATCTCGGTCTGCTCCCGGTGAGGGCGGGCCCGGCCGGAGTGGCCGAGGTGTGGATGGGTGTCGGGTTGGACAGTCGGAGGACGTCGTCCTCGAGACCCTTGAGCCGCATGGCGCGGTAGTCACGCAGGTAGTTCTGGTGCACCTGCCACGGGAACGCGTCCCCCTGCTTGGGGAAGCTCTGGACCGACCGCTGGACGTAGCCCGAGGTGAGGTCGACGAACGGCAGGGGCTCGACCTCGGTGCCACTGTGCACCGGGGTGCACTGGCGGAGCCCCGTCTCCCGCATGCGCGTGAGCACGCGCGTGACGTAGTCGCAGGACAGCTCGCACTTGAGCGTCCACGAGGCGTTCGTGTAGCCGAACGCGAACGCGAGGTTGGGAACGCCTTCGATCATGGTGCCCCGGTAGGTGAGGCGCGTCGACGGATCGACCGCCTCGTCGTCCACGGTCAGCTCGATGCCACCGAGGAAGAGCATCTCCAGTCCCGTGGCAGTGACGATGACGTCGGCCTCGAGCTCCTCGCCCGACGCGAGCCGGATCCCGGCGGGGGTGAAGGTCTCGATGTGGTCGGTGACCACCGACGCCCGACCCTCGGAGATGGCCGTGAACAGGTCGCCGTCGGGGACCATGCACATGCGCTGGTCCCACGGGTCGTAGGCGGGAGTGAAGTGGGTGTCGATGTCGTAGCCCTCGGGCAGGCGCTTCTCGACGCCCTTGCGGAGCAGCTTGCGGACCGTCTCTGGCCGGCGTCGGCTGAACTGGTATCCGGCGACCCCGCCGATGGCCAGCGCCCATCGCAGCCCCGACCGGGCCCATCGACCGTTCGGCCCGCCCCGGTTCAGCGGGTTCTTCGCCGGTGCGGATGCGATGTAGGTCGGCGAGCGCTGGAGCATCGTGACGTGGCCGGCCGTCTCGGCCATGGCCGGGACGAGGGTGACGGCGGTGGCGCCGCTCCCGATGACCACCACCCGCTTGCCCGCGTAGTCGAGGTCGTCGGGCCAGAACTGGGGGTGCACGATCGTGCCGTCGAAGTCGTCGTAGCCCGGGAACTCGGGGAGGTGGCCGCGGTCGTAGCGGTAGTAGCCGGTGCACGAGTAGAGGAAGCGGCACGTCAGCTCGACCGACTCGCCCGTCGACACCAGCTCGGCGGTGACGTGCCACAGGGCGTCGTCGCTCGACCAGGCCGCGGTGCGGACCTTGTGTCCGAAGCGGATCCGCTGGTCGGTGCCGTCCTCCGCTGCCGTCTCCCGGATGTAGTCACGGATCGACGCGCCGTCGGCGATCGAGTTCTCGCCGTTCCACGGCCGGAAGCCGTAGCCGAGGGTGAACATGTCGGAGTCGGACCGCACCCCGGGGTAGCGGAAGAGGTCCCAGGTGCCGCCGATGGCGTCGCGGCCTTCGAGGATCGCGAAGGTCAGCCAGGGGGTCTTCGTGGCGATGTGGTGCGCGGCACCGATGCCCGACAGGCCGGCCCCGACGATGAGGACGTCGACGTGCTCGACCGCTCGATCCACGCCGGACGCGACGCTCATACTGCCGTGGAGCCCACGAGCCGGTCGTTGAGCGTGCCCTCGTCGCCGAAGAGCCGCTCGCGCCACTCGTCGAGCAGCGCCGTGGTGTCGCGTTGCTCGGGATGGAAGTCCTCGCGCTCGAAGTCCTTGATCGCCTCCCACATCTCCTTCCGCATCAGCGACGTCGACCGGAATCGGCGGACGCCTCGGCGCAGCACGCCAGGCCGGCGGGCGGCCGGATCGGTCACGAACACCTGCACCGGAATGAGGATGGCTATCAGGACAAGTGCCCAGCGCGTCAGCTTCATCGACCAGATGCGATTGCGCTCGCTGCCACCCATCGCGCGGTACACGTCGAAGGCGACGGCCTTGTGCTCGGATTCCTCGAGGGCGTGCCAGACGTAGATGTCCTGGACGGCCTGGTGGCCGAGGACCGCCCGGAACGACTCGTCGGTCAGCACGAGCTCGGCGAGGAGCGCGGTGAAGTGCTCGGCAACCACCGTGCTGGCGAGGTTCGTCTCCGGGCTGCACAGCCGCTCCTGGAGCGCGTTCATGCGCCGGTGCAGCCTCTCCATCCGCTCGACCGGATAGCCGAGTGCCTGAAGGCATTCGTTGAAGACGCGGTGTTCCCGACCGTGCATCGCCTCCTGGCCGATGAAGCCGGCGACCTGCCGCTTGAGCACGGGGTCGGTGATCTGATCGCGGTAGTGGCGGACCGACCGGACGAAGAAGTCCTCGCCCTCAGGGAACGACGCCGAGAGGATCGCCCAAAAGTGGCTCATGAGCACGTCGCCGTCCTCCGCGAAGTGCTTCGGAACCTGGGCCAGGTGCTCGTCGAAGGCCATCCGACGGGTCGGGACGGTCCGCGTGGGGTTGCTCGACTGACTCATGTCGGGCAACATACCGGTCGATCACTTTTTTCGCAAGAACCGGTCGATCACTATTTTCAAGTCCCATGCCCCTGCGGCTGGCATGACACGGAAGATGAGCAGCTGTTGCTCGGAGGTAGACCCCGACCATGATCACGACCCACGCCGCTGACCTGCCCGAGCCAGACCCCAGGTTGCTGCAGAGGCCGCCGTGGGCAGGCCGATCGGTCGACGTGACTTCGCCGCTCAAAAGGCAAGTCCTGGCAGGCCACGTCTCGTCCTCTGTCATCGCCCACACCGGGAACTGAATCGATGGGACGCAGAGCCGGTGTGACCGCCGAGCAGACCCGGTCGACGTTGCTCTCAGCTGCCGCGGACATCTTTGCGGCGAAGGGGTACGACGGGGCGAGCATTTCGGACATCTGTACCGCCGCCAGCCTGACCAGCGGGGCGCTGTACACCCACTACAGCTCGAAGGCAGAGCTGTTCGTGGCAGTGCTCGAAGCCCATGGCCAACGCCAATTCCAGGATCTGGTCTCAGGGGCCGGGGATGTCGCCAGCTTCTTGGCGACCGCTGGTGCCGCCTACGGTCGGCGCCAGACCGACTCATCACTCATGATCGAGGCCATTGTCGCCTCGAAGCGCCACCCCGAGGTCGCCCAACTCGTCGCCTCGTGGCTCGACGCCGACGAAGACCTGCTCGCCGCGTCCATCCGCGAGGCGCAGCAGTCCGGAGCTCTCGCAGAAGGGCTGGAGCCCGAGGCGATCAGCCGACTCGCGACGATGATCAGCCTGGGTTCAATCCTGATCTCTGAACTCGAGGTTCGGAACCTCGACTCCGAAGCGTGGGCGAATCTGATCGACCAGCTCGTCGACATCGTGCGCGTGACGCGCCCAGGCGAGTGACCCGAATGGTCTCGCAGTCTGAGCTGGCCGATCCATCCGAGAACGAGTCCGAACCCAGCGAGGTCTTGCGGCTCCGGGCACTACCTGCCGCATCCCAGCCGGCCTTCCCGCTCGAGCACGACTACTTCGAGATCGTGTACACGCCTCTCGTTGGCCCGACAGCGGTGCTCCTTGCCCGAGCGATGGCACGCCACCTCGATGCGGCAGGCGGCCCGACCACCGTGTGTCCGATTGAGCTGGCGCAGGAGATCGGCCTCCGTGCGAGCAGCGCGAAGCCGCTCGGCAAGAAGTCACACCTCGTCCACGCCATCGACCGCCTCGCGCACGACCACATCGTCTCCCGACTCGAAGACCGGATTCTTGGGGTGCGAGTGGCAATCCCGCCCGTGAGTGCTCAGACTCTCGCCAAGCTTCCGGTCACTGTCAGGGATGCTCACAGACGGTTGGTATCGGTCGACTGAACGACCCACGAAACCCGCGAAGACCCTGTCCTGGCACCAGCTGCCACTGACATTGGCGGACATCTATCCACGCTGTCGAGTCGCTGCCGGATCTCGCCGAGGACTCGGCAGATGACGCTCTCCCGAGCGACATTTCCGCCCCGCGGTGATCCACTGCGCCGAGCTGCGGGGCAGCCGTGCCTCGGATGCCGTATGTCTCAGTCATGCCGACCCCGGGCTAGTTCGATGAACCCAGCTCCCTCGGTCTTGTCACAGCTCGACTCCTGGTGTGGTCGTGCTCGCCCGGTGCTGGACGATGTCGAGCCGGGCCGCTATCCGCGCTGCCGCTGCCCGGTCCGCTGCTGAGCCACCAGGCGGCGCCGATGGCGGAGTCTCGGTCGACCCGGCCCGAGGGGCCGACGTTGCTTGGTCGATCGGTGGCTCGGTCGTGGCAGCCAGCTGTTCCTCGACCTCCTGCTGGTGGCGGCGCAGGTCGACCAGCTCTTCGGTGCGGTCCCACGGCACACCGATCCGGGCCGCTGCTCGATCGGCCTCAGCCTTCGCGGAGCTGGCTTCCTGGTTCAGGTCGGCGATGGTATCCGGGAGTCGTTGCAGATGGCGCTCGAGGCGAGTGATCAGGCTGGCAGCGTCGTGCCGGGTGAGGTCTTTTGCGAGGTAGCTGACTTCGATGTGCGCGTCGGGGATGGCGACGCGGATTTCGTCCTCGATCGTGGTGATGGCTTGGGCGGTGACGGCCAGGCCGCCGAGGCGGCCGATCTCAGTTGTCGGTCCGGTGGTCTCGGGTGCCGTCTGGCCCAGGCGGCGTCGGAGCAGGCTCTGGACATGTTCGCCGGCATCGACCCGCTTGGAGTGGGTGCGCCCGTCGATGGTCATGGCGAAGCGTTCGCCGCGGGTGTCGGTCACACGACCGACCACGGTCTGAAGGTCACCTGCACGGTGCTCGGCCTTCTCGGCGCGGAGTGTGGCGGTCTCGTAGGTGCGGCGGAGTCGGTGCTGGTCGTCGTGGTGGGCGCGTTCGAGCCGGGTGAGACGGGCGACGTCTGCGTCGACGGCGGCCTTCTCCAACACGAGGGGGTCGCCGGTGGCGAGCGCCTTCACCTCGGCGAAGGAGAGGGCTTGGTCGCCGATGTCGTCGACATCGCGGTCGGGCAGGTCGCCGCGGGTGACCTGGGCGATGAACGCGGCCTTCCTCTCCAGCGTCTGCCACATGTAGGTGTCGAAGCTGCCCTCGGTGACGTAGCGCAGCACGCGGACTTCCGGGTTCTGGTTGCCTTGTCGGAGGATTCGGCCGTCTCGTTGTTCGATGTCGGCGGGTCGCCATGGCGCGTCGAGATGGTGCATGGCGATGGCGCGCGTCTGGACGTTGGTTCCGACACCCATGGTCTCGGTTGATCCGATCAGGACCGAGACGGTGCCGTCGCGACACGCGGCGAAGAGCTTGGCCTTGGCGACGTCGGTCTTGGCGTCTTGCATGTAGCGAATCGAGCCGTGGTCGACACCGCGGCGGACGAGCAGGGCGCGGAGCTCGTCGTAGGCGTTCCATCCGTCGGCGGCGGGGGTGGAGACGTCGCAGAACACGAGCTGGAGCGCGCCCGGGCGGAGGGTGAGCTGGTTGGTCTCGTCGGTGTAGCGATGGTCGCGGGTGGCGTGATGGATCGCGGCGATTCGCTGTGCGGCCACAGTCAGCTTGCCGCTGTCGGTCGGCGCGTCTTCGCCGACGAGTCGGAGGTCAAGCGCGGCCCGCCGGCCGTCGCCGGTGACCTTGAGCATGTTGTCCTCGCTCGGGTCGACTGCCCGATTGCGGATTCGTTCGGCACGCGAGGCAAGGTCGGCCACGTAGTCGACGAGGACGTCGCTGGGTTCCACGACGACGGTCTCGGCCTGGCCGCCGGCGAGCGATGGGACCGGAAGGTCGAGGTCCTCGTTCGTGCGGACGTCCGCGACTTGCCGGTAGAGGGTGAGCAACTCGGGGACGTTCTGGAACCGGGCGAACCGCGTCTGCATCCGGTAGGAGGCGCCGTCGGGTGCGAGCTCCAAGGCGGTGTGGGTGCGACCAAAGTTCGCCGCCCAGGCGTCGAAGGCGCGGAGGTCGACGCTGGCGAGGAGGTCGGGGTGGAGGTAGCTCTGCATGACCCACAGCTCTGCCATCGAGTTCGCCACCGGAGTGGCGGTCGCGAAGGTGACGACGCGAGGCCCGTGCAACCGACGGAGTGCCCACAGCTTGGAGTCGAGGTCCTGGGCGCGCTGGGAGCCTGTGTTGGCGACGCCGTCGATCGAGGAGTCGACGCGGCGGTTCTTGTAGGCGTGGGCTTCGTCGACGAAGAGATAGTCGATGCCGGTCTCCTCGAACCTGACGCCGTCGTCCTTGGTGTGCTCGGAGAGGAGCCGCTTGTAGGTCTCCTCCATCTGGGCGATGCGCCGCTCAAGCTTCTTGATCGAGAGTCCCTTGCCGTCCTTCGAGCCGTCGAGGGCGGTGCGAGCGGTGGCGATCTCTTCGCCGAGATAGTCGGTCATGAGGTCGCGGCCGAGAGGAAGCCGCGCAAACCCGGACTGGGTGAACACGATGCCGTCCCAGTCTCCGGTCGCGGCCCTGGCGACGAACTCCTTGCGTCGGGCTTTGGAGAGCCGATCTCGGTCGGCGACGAGGATGCGAGCGGTCGGGTAGAGCTGGAGCCACTCGCGGGAGAACTGGTCGAGCATGTGGTTCGGGACCACCACCGCGGGCTTGGACGCTGAGCCGAGTCGGCGTAGCTCCATCGCGGCCATGACCATCGTGGCGGTCTTGCCGGCGCCGACCGCGTGGGCCAGCAGGGCGCGGCCGTCGGTGAGGATGCGGGCGACCGCGGCGCGCTGGTGGTGGCGAGGGGTGAAGGTGCCGGCGAGGCCGGGCAGGGTCAGGTGGTCGCCGTCGTGGTTCGGGAGGACGGTCGAGGAGAACAGCTCGTTGTAGCGGCCAGAGAGACGGCTCGCGCGTTCGGGGTCCTCCCACACCCAGGTCGAGAACCTCGATGTGAGGGCCTCCTGCTTGTCACGGGCAGCCAGGGTCTCGGCGTCGTTGCGGACCCGCTTGCCGTCGTCGGTGACGTCAGTGACGGTGTGGAGCCGCTGGTTGAGCGCGGCATCGAGGAGCGTGATCGCGTCGGCTCGGCCGGTGCCCCACTCCGAGGAGAGCGCGACGCTGCGGCGGCTGCCGTCGCGCAGCCGGGCTGACCAGTTGCCGAGCTGTGGAACGTGCTCGACATCGACGCTGGCGTCCAGCACTTCGCGGCAGAACTGTTCGATGTCATGGCTCCGTATCCACGGTGCGCCGAGCCGGGCGGTGATCTCGGTCGGTTCGAGCTGACGTGGGAGCACCCGCTCCAGCGCCGCGATGTTGGGCCGGTATCGACCATCGGGATCTTCGGTGGTGCGGCAGGCGTCGAGCTTGGTTCGGACGTTGCCCGACAGGTACTCCGACGCGGGGACGAGCCGGTTCGTGCCGGGCTCGTCGTAGACCAGTTCGCCGAGTTGCTCGCGAGCATGGGCCGGGTCGGTGCCGAGGAGTTCCGCGACGCGGTCGACGGTGACCGTCCCGATCTCGTCGAGACACACCGCGACGGCTTCGTCGGAGCTGTCGACACCGTGTCGCTCGTGGGGTGGGTCGATGACCCGCCCATGGAAGATCGCCGCGGGTCGAGCTTGTTGGCTCTCTTCGTCGAACGCCTCCAGCGCCGCGACGAGCGGCCAGTCGGGATCTTCTCGAAAGCCGCCCATGCGCGGTCGAACCCGGCGCATGATGTCCTCGCCCGTGTCAGTGTTGCGGCGACCGGTGCGAGCCTCACTGGACCGGTTGATCGGTCCGTAGACGCGCACATAGGTCCGGTACAGCTCACCGAGTACGCCTTGGGCAGCGTCGAGTCGTTCGTCGCTGCCGCCGTCGATCTGCACCGCCAACACCCGGCGAGCAGCGTCACGCAGGCCGACGAGCCGTACCAGTTCGCTCTTGTCCTTCGCGACACGTGGCTTGTAGGTGACTGGGGTGCCGCCCTGGAGTTGGGCGACGTCGCCACGCTGGTTGACGACGAAGCTGCCGTCCTGAGCGTGCTCGAGGAAGAAGTCGCCTCGTGCTGCACGTCGCTCCGGGCGGTGTGCCTCGGCGTCGCGGCTGACAGCGACGTAGGTGAGGCCGCGCTCGGCCGCACCGGCGGCGAGGTCTGCGAGCGCGGCAGGGAGTTGCTCGTCAAGGTCTCCCGTCGGGGTGACGGTCAGCTCGTGGTCGCGATACATGCCCCGTGCCGCAGCGAGGTCGCCAAGGACGTGTTCGGGGTGGGCGAGGTAGTACTCGTTGACCTCCAACGGAGCCGCGTCGGCGGCGGCCTCGATGGGCGCGGCGCCGACGCTCTCCCACGCTGGACCGGAGGCTTCGGCCCCCGGTGGACGGCGACGAAGGATCACCATGTCGACGACGACGTCGGTGCCCGACGAGCGGGCGAAGGCGCGCTCCGGCAGTCGGATCGCGCCGACGAGATCGGCCATCGAAGCCATCTCTCGGCGAGCTGCGGCGTTGCGGGCATCCAGGGTGTAGCGGGAGGTGAGCGCGACGACGAGCCCGCCAGGCCGGGTCAGGTGCAGCGACTTGATGAGGAAGTAGTTGTGCAGGGCGTGGCGTCCACGATTGTGTCGTGGGTCGTGCGGTGTGACCTTGGCGAAGGGCACGTTGCCGATCACCGTGTCGAACGCGCCGTCCTCGACACGCAACTCCTCGAACGCAGTGGCGTGGATGGTGGCCCGGGCTCCGTAGAGATGCTGAGCGATCTCGGCGGTGGTCTGATCGAGCTCGACACCGGTCACGCGCGCGCTGTCCGGTGCGAAGCCGATGAAGTTGCCCGACCCGCAGCCTGGCTCCAACACGCGCACCCCTTCCCCCGCGACTCCGAGTTGCTGGGCGGCGTGCCACATGGCCTTCACGACCGGAGCCGACGTGTAGTGGGCATTGAGCGTCGTTCGCCGGGCCTGCGCCCAGCCCGTCTCAGTGCGCAGTAGTTGCCGCAGCTCGGCGCGTTCGTCCGCGTAGCGATCGTCAGCGGTATCGAAGACCTGCGGGATCGCACCCCAACCCGACCAGCGGGCAAGGACTGCTTGCTCGTCGGGGGTCGCCCATCGCCCGCCCTCGTCTCGGCACCGATTGAGGACGGTGAGCGCGTCGAGATTCGCTCGCAGCTTCGCCCCTGCGCCCGCTGGGGCGAGGTCATCAGAGCTAGCCGGTCGGAACGGCTCCAGCCGGGCTGGAGGCGGGGATGGCTCGCTGGCTACAGCGGGGTGTTGATCGCCTCGTTGATCTCCGCCAGATCCTGGTAGTGGCGGGCCAGGTCCGGCTCGTCGCTCCAGTCCTCGGTCTCCTCGGAGGGGTCCGGTTGGAGCAGCGGGTGGTCCGCCAGTGTCAGCTCCTCGGCCGTTGCCAACGCCTGGTAGCTGCGGAGCCGGTACTCCTCCGGCGTCTCGCCGGCCTTGGGCGGGCCGAGGATCTCGTCGCGCAGCTGGCTCACCGCCGCCGCGATCTGCTCCCCGGTCTCGGCGAAGAAGCCGGCGGGGTCCGGGATCTGCGAATAGGCGTCCGGCCGGTGCTTGCGGTTGTGGTCGAGCGCCATCTGACCGTATCGGTTCATGGGTCACCTCCTGGGTCGATGCCTCGTCGGCATCCTCGGGAGGGAGCGCTAGGTCGAACAGCGAGAGTTGTTCGGAGGGATTGCTGCGAGCGCTCCGAGCGCGTGCCATCACGCTACCCCCACCATCTCGCGGCCACCGAGCACCGACGGTGCCCGCATCACAGTCCCCGGCCCTGCGCTTGGACCGCCTTGGGTGTCGCGTCGATCGACACGACACGACCCGGTGCCTGCAGAGCGGCCTCGGCGGCGCGGTTCCGCACCCACATCTCCTGCTGGCCATCGACTGCCAGGCGACGGAACCCCTCCCCCGCCAAGACTGCGCGGGTCGTGTCACCCGGCTCGTTGAGCACCATCACGATCTGGTGCTGCCGCGGGTCGAAGACGACCTCGACCTGGCGGCCTGCCCAAGTTCCCGCTGGCTCCGCGACCCATCCCACCGGAGCGAGCCGAGCGCGGTCGGTGGCCCGGAGGAACGGCTTCATGCCGTCCGCCCCTCTTCGCCGGCGGCCGTCGCGGCCCGCTTCGCCAGGTGCCGGTTGCGATAGAAGGGCCGCGTGCGCACGTGCGCTGGCGGCAGGGTGCCGTGCACCAGCAGCGCGTCACCGGGTCGCATCTGCCGCAGCACGTGCGCGGGGGCGAGGGGCACACGAGTGGTGGAGAACTGGTCCGAGCCGCCGCTGATCCGCTCGGCCGCCGAGTGGGATCGGGTGTCGACCTCGGCCTCGCCGAGCACACGATCGACGTATTGGATCGACGCCGGGTCCGACAGGCCCGCGTAGAACACCTTCGTCAGGTGGTTGGTGAGGATCGTGTCCGACGCCTTGCCGTAGGCGACCTCGATCTGCGCGAGCGACTGCCAGATCGTCACCAGCAACACCCCGAGCCCGGCGAGGGTCGAGGCGTACTCCGGCAACGATCGCAGCGGCGTGTTCCCGGCCTCGTCGATCACCACCAGCAGCGGCGGGTCGAGGGCCTTCCCGGTGGCGGCGACGTGTCGGTACGCCTGGTTGATGAGGTCGTTGAGCAGCCCGCCGAACGCCGGGGCCAGACGGCGTTGGTCCTCGATCGGCGAGCAGAGATACACCGTGTTGGACCCCGACAGCAGCCACGGCAGGTCGACCCCGATGAATCCGCTCTTCGCGTTCTTGCCCTTCGGTGACCGCGCTGACGCGGCCACACCGGGATCGGTCCAGGGCCAGATCACGGTCTGAGCTGTGGCGTAGATGGAAGAGCGAGTCCTCTCCTCCATCTCCCACACCGACACCAGGCCCTTGGCGACCTCGACCGCACCTCGGGAGACCGCTGCGTTGTTCGAGAGGTTCAACGAGTCGAGCGCGGCGCGGACCTCACCGGGGCCGAGCTCGCCAGGCCGGTCCTGGGTGAGCACCCACTCGCAGACCGCGTCCATGTCCCGATGGGCGTTGTGCGCAACGAACAGCAGGCCCGACAACAGGATCTCGGCCTGCGCCAACCAGAAGTCCATCCCGCCCTCGACGCCACCCCGAGGGGCGGCATCGCATAGCGCCCTCGCTGCCCGCTGCGCGCCCACGACGGTCCCGGCCTGTTGCAGAGGCGACCACAGGGCCGAGGTGCCTTTCGGTGTGGTCGATGACGTTGGGTCGTAGACGCGAACGTCGCCGAGGGTTGAGCGCCACCCCTGTGTTGTGGACAGCAGGTCGGCCTTGACCGACGACAGCACCGCGGGACCGTCCCACTCGAGGATGCCCGCGACAGCAGCAGTGGTCTTGCCCGACCTGGACGGTCCGACCAGCGCCACTGCACCGCGATCTCCCCGACGGGAGCGACGCGCCGACCTACCAGCTCGGCCCTGAGTTCGAGGCGGCGGCGACTCGGTGGCGACCAGGCGTCGGCCGAAGCGAGCAAGGATCAGCCGACCTGGCGTTGGACCCGACACAAGCAGCGGGTCAAGGTCTCGGCGCTTCGCGAACTTCGTCCTTCCATCGACGCCGAGGGGGCGACGCTTGGCGGTCCCCACCTTCGAACGGGTCAGCCACCGGACGACGAGCGCCACCGCGCCCCCGATGGCGATGGCCGCCAAGACGGTGCAGAGCCAGTAGAGCGGCGCACCCGGCAGGGCCTCGGCGTAGGGCTCGGCCCAGGCTTCAGCAGGCGCGCTCAAGTTCGCCGGAAGGCGCGGTGCAGCATCAGCAGCGGCGGCGAACGGCAGGTGCCCACCGCCCGAGACGGCGAGCGCCAGCCACGCGCCCGCCCACACCGCACCAACCAGCGCCAGCGCGATGCCGGCGACGATGATCACGAGCAGCTCGAAGCCGCCGACACCTTCGCGTTCCATACCCACGTAGGCCCCTCGGCGAGGCGAAACTTCGCGGGCGAGATCAGCCGTTGTGGATGAGTGTCATGAGGACGAATCGCGCGGCGCCTACCGCTGTCGGCCCGTGCGGAGGGGCTTGTCCGGCGCCGGGACTATCAGAGGCGCCGAGCCCCGTAGACGTCGATCACCTTCTGGCGTGAGCTGGCGTCCCTCAGGAGTGAGCTCGTTTCGAGCAGCGCCCGTCCCAAGTCCTTCATGGCCAAGGTGATGCTTGGCACCACCAACATCAGCGGGCCCATCGTTCCCAGCGGCGGGCGATGGTCTAGCGCGGCGTATGCCCCGTCGGAGGGGAGAGCGTCGAGGTAACCGGGTACGTCGGCGAACACGTACGGACCGTGGTGATGGCTGACGTGAAACGGGCGCCCGGCGCGTAGTGAAGAGCTGCGGTGCTTCCAGGTGTGGTTGATGAACGCCATCAGCGGCTCAGTTGTTGAGAGCTTGCGCTTGGTCGGCTTCCCAGTCTTCGCGGCGCCTCCGATGATGCGGAGGTCGGCGACGAGCTCCTCCCAGAGCAGGAACACGATGCCGTAGTAGCGGAAGACCATCTCTGCTTCGTCGCTGTCGTCGGTCCAAGCCGTGAGTTCCACGTGATCGCACCAGGTGCCGAACCGGAGGAGGTCATCAAGGGCCTGCAGGTGGGAGAGCACGTTGCAGTACGGGGCGACATGTGACGCCTCGCGGTATTGCTGCCAGACACACGGACGCCACTGACCGACGCGGGTTCTCGACCAACGGTCGAGCTCCGAGACCGCATTCTCTCGGATCGCCTCGAAGCAGACAGGCTCGTCCCTCATCCGACTTGAGGCTAGGTGCGCACGAGGCGCTCAGCGGTCCCGGTTCCGGCGTCGTGCCACGACGCTGGAGCCGCGCCAGTCGCCGGTTCGGGGTAGGCCCGCAGCCGGGCCTACCCAGCCCCTCGATCGGGCGTCGTCACCCCTGATTTCTTCCCGTGGCCGCGCGCCGACTCAGTCGGCGAGGAACTCGAGGTCGGGCTGCAAGCGAGCGTCGCGTTGGAACAGCGCCGCGTTGGCCGCTGGAACCCCTTGGAACGTGATGGCAGCACGGAGCCTGTTGAGGAAACGGTCGTAGGTCATGACCTCCACACGACTCTCCACTGCGATGGTCTGCCTAACCGCACTGGCGTTCTCGTTCAGGAGGTGCTCGCGTCCGACGATGAGGTAACCGTCAGCACGAGGACTGATGTCGTACAGACCAAGTCCGCCGGCCGACCGCGGGGATTGGGCCTTGTGCAGGTTGCGTTCGAGCCACGTACGCCAGTCCTGGATCTGAGCGAGCCCGATCCGTGCGTGTTTCTCCAGAAGGTTCTGCGACTTGACCGTTGTCGAAGATCGAGGCGTTTCAATCTCGACAAGCACCCAGCGGACGCCGTTGGAATCGGCGTCAGCAACGACGAAGTCGGGTACGTACTCGTCGCCGAGCCGGGGCTGGCCAACGACATACCGATCGGGTCCTCGGACGAGCGACGCCAGCAGTTCTGGATGGCCCTCCAAGAACGCCTGGATCGGCTTCTCGTCCTTCGCGGTTTCAATGGTGAGTTCAAGTTCATCGACTTGGTCGATCGTTGCTCCCACAGGGGTGTGGAAAGGCGCGAGGTCTCTGTGCTTCGCCAGGGACCACGTTCGTCCCGGCCGGCCGATCGAACGATTGAGGGCCGCCTGCCTCTTCGCCTCCGCGTTCACGCCCTGCCTTGAGGCTCGTAAGGCCATCTCGATGAGGTCGGGGTAGGCCCATCGCCCTCGCCCGTGAAACCACACGCGTCCGTGTCGGTCGACCGAGCTGACCATCTCCAGCCAGTCGTCGCCTCGGTCAGGTCGTCGGACAAGGTCGCCTGGTTCAGGCTTCAGCCGCTTCAGGTTCGCTGATCGGCGGCGCATCAGGAAGTACGACACCCACGCATGCAGTTCCTCGGCCGATCGCGGGGATGGGGTCTTCCGGCCGGAGGCACTGGCGAGATCTTCGAGCCATTCAAGTGCGCCATCCCCCTTGATCGGGCGAGGCTGCGTCTGCAGAGACTCTCCGAGCGCGTCTCGCAGGCGCGCCGCTGCCACCACGAAGGGGAGACCCCTCAACGACACGCCAGCAATCGCCGCAAGCTTCTGCTGCTCGGGTGTTGCGGTGCCGATGGCGCGATCGAGGTTCTGCACTGCCGCGAGCCAGGTCCCACCCGTCATGCCAAGACCATACGAGGCAGCAACGCCTTGGCTCTTCACGGTTCAGTGAGCCGGGCGTAGCATCAAGCTATGGATGCGACGTGGAGTCGCGGCGACGGCGGCAGCGAGTGGACCGCCGCAACCGACCTGGCAGGGCACATTGCCGCCGGTGGGGAGTTGCCGAGCATCCCGAGCCCAGTGCTGATGGATGCGGGCGAGGTGCTCCATGCTGACCTTCCTGCTCAGGGTTGGCGGTTCCACGGCGCGGACGTCACGTATGTCGCGCCTCACGTCGTCGCGATCGGCGGTCCGCTCATGTTCGGGCTCACCGCGGCGGGCAGCGCCGTCGCTCGTCGCCGGGCGCGCCACGAGGCCGAGGCGTTGGCCGCACCGCAGTGGCGACCGTTGGGTGCGTTGCGCATCCTCGTGACCGACCGACGTTTGCTCGTGTGGCACAAGGGCGCCTGGGCGTCGGTTTGGTTCAGCGTGATCCGTGAGATCCGACCGGACCTGGCGGTGGGTCGTCTCGACATGACCTTCGAGGACGATCCGCCGTACTGCCTTGCTGGGCCGTGGGTGCCGTACCTGACGGTGATCGTGACCACGCTGCTCGCTGGTATCCGAGGTGTCCGTGCGGTCGAGGATGCTCTCGCTGTCCCGCACGGTGCCTGATCATCGGCTGACGCTGAACCCTGCTGCCGTGTACCTCACGGCGAGGTTGACCGAGCGTCCCATATCGTGGGTCCAGTCGTCGGAGCGGCGCATGGCGTCGTTCAGGTCGCCGCTGCCCAGATCGAGCACGACCGGTGGGTGTTGGCGAGCTTCGAGGAGCGATGCGAGTCGATGGGAACCAGCGTGTCCGGCGTCGTCGGCGTCGAACGCGATGACCAAGGGGTGTGGGAGCTTGGCGAGGGCGGTGGCGACGGCTTCGTCGCCGTAGGTGGCGCTCAGCACGGCGACGGCTCGATAGCCAGCCGCGGCGGCTGAAAGCGCGTCGATGGCTCCTTCGGTGACGACGACTTCCGGATGGCGTGTCTCTACTGGTCGTGCTCGGGCGAGGCGTGGGTTGGTGGCGAGGTCCGCGGTGGGGTTGAGGTACCGGGGCCGGTCGGCCCGGGGATGCGGTACCCGGAGCTGTGCGTAGACGGCGTGGCCGTTCTCGATGGCGGGGAGGACGATGCCTGCGGCACGGGGCATGCCATCGGGGCGCGGTTGTGCGTGTGGACCGACGTCGGCGCCGATGCGGTTCTCCACGAGGACGTCGTGTGGGAGTCCACGGCTGTTGGTGAGCCACCGTTGCATCGCTTGTCCGCCCGGTGTCCAGAGTCGTGTCGCGCAATCGTCGATGTAGCGGGCGAGTCCTTCGGGGTCACGACAACCTGCCGGGGGCAACGTCCGAGGTGGCGCGGCTCGACGTGGGGGATGCCAGTCGTCTGGTTGCTCACGGTGGCCGGAACGATCGGCGAGGTAGGTCATGGCGTCGCGTGGTGTACCGCCCCGGACGGCGAGGACGAGGTCGATGGCCGTTCCGCCATCACCGCAACCGTGGCAGCGCCAACGCTGCTCGCCGCGACGGCTGGTGAAGATGCTGACGGGAGGGGTGCGGCCGGTCTGGGCATGCTGTGCGCTGGGGCAGGGCCACATCGGGGATCTTCCGCCGCCAGACGGAGGACCAAGGAGGTCGTCGGCGAGGGCTCGAAGGTCGACGGCGGCCAGGAGTGCGTCGCGGTCGAACATGGCTCACGCCGCCTCGGTCCGATCGGTCGGGCCGTTCATGCGGGCGTCGGTGTCGACGATGGGCTGCTCGCCAGGGCCGAGGATGTGGTGGACGACGGCGGTTCGGCCACCGAGCTTCCACAGCGCGCGACCGCGGGTGAGCTGGCCGACGATGGACGCTTCGGGCCCGGTGAGTCCGAAGTGGGCGACGGCGGCGTCGAGCTGGTCGGGGGCTTGGCGAAGGATGATCTTCGTGGCCGAGTCCGCGAGGAGACCGGCGGCGATCTTGCTCGTGGCGGTGCCGTCGTCGGCCTGGGCCACGAGGTCCGAGGCGCGGTGGGTGATGCAGAGGTTCGCGACGCCGTAGGTGCGGCCAAGCTTGAAGCAGCTCTGGAGGTAGGCGGCGGTGTGGCGGTTCGCGAGGAGCGCCCAGGCTTCGTCGAGGACCTGCACGCGCTGGGGGCCGGGGCAGGCCATGAGCTGTTGGAACCAGCCTGCGGCAGCGACCATGACCAACGGGAGCGCGTCGGAGTCGGTCGGCACAGCGGAGAGGTCCATCACGACACCTGGGCCGTCCCAGCGCAGCGGGACGGTGGACCGTCCGTCGAACATGCCGCGCAACGATCGGGAGAGCAGCTTGTCGAGGGCGTACGCGATCGTGCTCATCTCAGCGGCGAGATCGTGATCCGTGCCGCGAAGCCGTTCGGTCATCGCGTCGGTCGGGTTGGCGACGAGACGGGCGACATCCGCGAGCGTGGGCTCGTCGAGCGGAGCGGCGGTGACCTGTTCGATCGCCGCGAACACCGCTGCGTCCTCGAGCTGGGTAAGTGGCCGCTCGAGCACCGTGCCGACGAGCGCGATGCACATCTCAGCTCGGCGGAGGATCTGGCGATCTTCGGGCTCGTGTTCCGCCGCGGGACCCGGGGCAAGAGGGTTGATGGTGGCCGTGCCGCCGGGGCTGAGCTTCACCGTGGTGAAACCGAGGTGCTCGGCGAGGGTCGCGTACTCCCCCTTCGGATCCGCGATTCCGACCCACCTCCCGCTCGAGCCGGTGCCGTAGATCGCGGCTTGTCGCCACAGGAGGCACTTGACGAGCGCCGACTTGCCGTTGCCGGGCTCGCCGAGCACCCATCCGTTCGGGTTCGTGACGAGCCCGGCGGCGTAGGCCTCGAAGGGGTCCCAGCAGAACTCACTGCCACCGGCGAGGAGATCGAGACCGACGTAGGTGCCTCGGTGTCCGAAGGAGCCTTGGACCGAGAAGGGGTAGATGCTGGAGACGTGGGCGGTGGTGCCTTGGTGGTAGCGGAGCCGCAGTGATGGCCGGGTCATGACGCCAGGAGGGTCGAGGGGGCGAGGCCGAGCGGGAGCGCGGCGGCCCAGCCGAGGTCTTGGCGGGCGTCGAGGACGCGCAGGTCCATGCCGCTCTCCCGTGCGAGTTGCTCGATGATCTCGGAGTGTTCGTCGAGGTCGTCGAGGCTGCGGGCCGAGACGGTGACGAGTCCGGCGTAGCCCATCTCGGGGTAGCCGGCGACGAGCTCCTCCTCGCGGTCGAGCAGCGCTTGGGTGGCGCGGCGGTGACGGGCGTCGATGCGCCGTCCCTTCTCCTCCTTCGTGACGGCATCGGATTCGAGCTTCACGAGGTCACGTTCGATGCGTCGCCGGGACTGGTGGGTGGAGACGGGCTGGAAGTAGACGGTCATCGATCTGGTGACGCCGCCGCCGGAGAGGAACGGTTCCAGCCATGCCGGTGGCACGGCGAGGCGGGGCCAGGTGCCGACCCACCAGGTGCGGTGGAACGCTCCGTCGACGCGTAGGTGCCGCCAGTCGGTCTCCAACGCGAGCGGCCCGGCGGTTCCGGCTCGGACGAGCGCGAGGCGTTCGACGAGACGTCCTCGGCGGGGACGGGGCTTCTCACCGACAGGGTCGATGCGTGAGCGGACGAGACGTTGCAGCCCGGTGGGGTCGAGCGGGTTGGATGCGGCGAGGTCCGCTGAGCGCAGGCCGCGAAGGAGCGCCTCGACCGAGGTGACGAGCGCTCGGCGGAGTTGCTCGTCGACGCCTCCCATTCCGGTCCGGCGGCGCGAGAGGCGCTCGCGGGCAACGGTGATCGTGACGACCGCTTCGTGGTTGATGGCTGACGCGGTGCCGACTTCGAGGAGGTCGCGGTAGGACGTCGCTGCCGGTTCGTTGGGGATGCCCCTTGATTCGGAGTTCAGCCAGGCGATGTGGTCGGCCATCCCGGACGGTTGGGCGAGGTCTGACCACGACAGGTGGGAGACGACGCCCCGTTCGACGGCGTACTGGCCGAGCAGGTCGCCCCATCCAGTGAGGAGGCGCTCCTGCTCGCCGCGGGGTTCGACCACGAACTGCGGCCCCGACGCGGGAACGACTGCGGTGAGGGTGTGACGGTGCCGGTCACGAATCGCTCCGAGGGCCACACCGCCGCGCCAGTCGAGGCCGACGATGTCGAGCCCGTCGAGGCACGGCGGCATCGGCGCTGGGCCCTCGGCGGTGGACCACAGCGGGAGCGGGGCGTTCCAGCGTCGACCGCGTCGCAGGCGCGTCCAGGACCAGCCTGCCAGCAGGGGTACCCACTCCCAGGTGGCGTGGCCGCCGATGCGGGTGAAGCTCACCGCGGCACCGACGAATACGGGGACCGCTGCAACCGGTAGCGGGGCTCCTCCGCTGAGGGTGACGACCGCCAGGCCGATGCCACCGCCGAGGAGGATGCACTGGACCAAGCCGAGACCGAGGAAGATCCCTGAGCTGTCGAGTGGTTCGAGCCGGTAGGACCGGTCGACGCGCTCAGGAGACATTGCCAGGCCCCTTTGGTGGTGCCGAGTCGGAGCCGCCAGATGGGCGCGAGGAACCGGACGGCCGCTCCGGCGGCGGAGATGGATCCGGTGTCGGGCGACCGCCCGCGGGGTGGTCCGAGCGGGGTGTGCTTCTGGCCGGTGGTCTCGCGCCCCGGGTGGACTCGGCGGTGTCGGTCGCTTCGCTGGCGGTCTCCGCCGCGACGCGCGCTCCGGTGTCGATACCCTTCTTGGTCGTCTCGACGACCTTGGCGGCGGCTACCACTGCGGCGCCCACCCCTGTTGCTGCCGCGCCCGCACCTGCCGCCCCGGCTCCAGCGCTGCCAGACCCGCCGGCGGTGGGTGCGCCAGCTCCCCCTGGTGGAGCGCCTCCTTGTGGTCCGGCACCCGCTCCTCCTGCTTCGCCGCCGCCGGCACGGCCGCTGGCGAGCTGGCTGTATCGGCGGCCGGTGACCATCTGCAGGGTGTTGGCCATCATCAGGCCCTGGTGCCCGGCACGGACTGGGGAGCCGGGGATGCCCTGGGCGACGAGCGCCGCCTCGGTGAGGGGCAGCAGGCGGGCGACGAGCAGCGGGGAGAACGCGGCGACGCCAAACGCAGCCGCGGCGGTCAGCAGGATGCCGACGGCCTGGGTGACCGACCCGCCGGGATCTTCGGCGAACACCTCAGGCTCGGGAAGCGAGGTCACCTCGCCGCCCGAGCCCGTGCCGACCGCGGCCGCCGCTGCGACCGAGAGGGCGACGGCGATGACGAGCTTGGAGACGATGAGGGCGACGAGTAGGTCGAGGAGCTTGCGGCTTGCTCCCTTGGTGGCTGGCCACAGACGAGTGGCGAAGACGATCGGGGCGAGCGCCACGACGATGTAGATCAGCGCGGACCGCACGACGAGCACGGCGACGAGCACGAGCCCAGCGAGCACGGCGACGAGTCCGAGGACGAACACGACGAACGCCGTCGACGTGCCACCGGAGAGGTGGCTGAGCGTGAGGATCACCGCTGTGAAGTCGGAGATGTCGTCTTGGAAGTTGCCGATGATCTCGCCGGACAGCGCGTCGGTGAGCCGGATCAGCACTTGGATGATGGTCACGAGCCCGACCATGCCGAGCACCGACACCGGCAGCTCGAGGGCCATCCGGCGGAGCATCCCGCCGACGTCGCCGCTCAAGGTTCCTTGGACGATCCCTGCGAGGACGAACAGCAGCAGGAGTGTGGCGCCGATGCTGACGGTGGTGGCGTAGGGGCCGGTGCCGGTGATGAACCAGTCGGCTTGGACGTTCGGGTCGGTCGAGTCGATGAAGAAGTTGAAGACGCCACCGACGACCCAGATCACCGCGTCGACGACCCAGGCGACAAGGCCGCCGATGATCACTTCGAAGCCCGCTGTGGCGACATCGCCGACGAAGCCGGTGACCTTGTCGATAGCCCAGCCGACCGGGTTGGGAAAGCTGATGCCGAGGATCACGAGACCGGCTCCCCATCCATGCGGGTGAACCCGTCGAGCGCGCTGTCGAACGGCTCCGCGTCCCACGGCTGGTCCTTGGGGCCGGTGATCGGCGTCGGCCCCGGTGTGTCGCGTACGCCGTCGACTCGCCAGTCACCGTCGACCCACGAGAGGTCCAAGGTAACCGTGAGGAACTCCGACTGCGGTGCCGCCACGCTCGCAGCGGACAGGATCGTGACGGTCCACACGGACACTCGGGCCTCGGTGTCGCGGTAGTCGTCGACGCGCCAGGCGAGTGGGCGGACGAGCCACCAGATCCGCCCGGAGGATTGGGCGAGCTGCTCGCGGGCCATCGACACATCAGCGACCACGTCCTCGGCCAGCCGTGACGCGGCAACTGGGGTCGCGATCTCGGCGATCGCAGCTTCGATCTCCTCGTCGGTGAAGTAGAGCCACCGCTGCGAAGCCGTCGCGTAGGCGACCGCCGCTGCGACCGCGCCGGGTTCGTCGGCCGAGAAGCCGACCGGAACACCAGCGGCGTCGCCAGCCGGTCCGGCCACGCCAGCGGGCACGGTCGGCCGGGGTGCCTCCGCGGCCGACGGGGTTTCGTTGCCGTCATCGCTGGGTCGGCTGCCTTGGCCGAGGCGGACGAGGAGCACACCGGCGACGAGGGCGACGACGATGACCGTCGCGATGATCGCGGTGCGCCGGGATGGAGGTGCGCTGTCGTGGCGGCTCATCAGCTCGCCGCCTCGAACAGCATGTTGACCGCCGTCGGCGCGACGCCGGCGAGGATCGCGCCGACGACACCGCCGAGGGCGAGGGTCTTGCCGCGGCTGGCGCCGCCGTAGCTGCCACCTTCACGGGCCAGGCCGTACATGGCGGCACCGATCAACAGGGCGGCGAGGCTGCCCCACAGGGCGAGCATCTGGGCCCAGTTCAGCAACTGCTGGATCAGGTCGGCGCCGGGCATGCCGTCGGTGCTCGGGTCGACCTCGACCTGGGCGAGGACACCGGGGATGCGGATCATGAGGGAACCTCCTCGGAAGCGGTGAGACGTTGTCGTCACCCCCGTAGGCCCCTCGGCGATCGAAAACTCTCCACGCGTCCGCGAAGAATCCGCGCGTCACGGGGCCTACCTGGGCATGAAGCTCCCAGCAGCGGCCGCACTCGCCTGCCTCGTGACCATCGGGGGGTTCACCTCCCTGCCGATCCTCGCCATCGGTGTCGGCGGCACGTCACCACCCGGTTGTGGGGAGGTCGGCGAGGTCGCCGACGACGGCACCCCCAGCATCCTCGGCCCCTCAGCCCTGAGGGTGAGCGGCCTGCGCGCCTGGTGGAACAGCACCGGCCGCGGCCAGCCGCCGCGCCTTCGCATCGCCATCGAGGACCTCATCGCGCTCTACGTCACCGAAGGCGACGCCGAAGGAGTCCGAGGCGACGTGGCCCTCGCCCAAGCGGTGCTGGAGACGGGCCACTTCACCAACAGCGACACCGCCATCAACAACTTCGCCGGAATCGCCCACTACGACGGCACCGCGTCCGGGTCCGGGTTCGCCGATCCGATCATCGGCGTGCGCGCGCAGATCCAGCTGCTGAAGAAGTACGCACTCGGCAACGACGCTCCGCTCGCCAACCCCAACGTCGCGCCGCGGGCTGGGGCATCCGCGACGACGTGGGGTGGCCTCGCCGGGACGTGGGCGTCAGCAACGACCTATTGGACCTCGCTCAGCTCGGTGTACGAGTCGATGCTCACCCACGCAGGCTCGACGCCCGACCCAGCCGACCCCTTCGCGTCACTCGGTCCACTGACGTGTGGAAGCGGGGACCTCGCCGTCAGCGGCGACTATGCCCTACCGGTCGAACGGCGCTGGTACGACGAGAACCCCCGCTGGTTCACCAAGCCCCACCACGACTACCCGGCCGCCGACATCCCCGTGCCCGTCGGGACACCGCTCTACGCCGTCACCAACGGCGTCGTCGTCGGGACGCCGACGAGCGGGAAGTGCGGGATCGGGGTCATCTTCAACGGCGACGACGGAGCCCAGTACACCTACTGCCACGGCAACCCCGGCACCCAAGCTGTCGCGATCGGTGACCGCGTCAACGTCGGGCAGCGCCTCCTCGACAGCGCCTCCACGGGCAAAAGCACCGGACCCCACCTCCACTTCGGCATCCGCATCGACGGCACCCAACGTTGCCCGCAGCCGTTCTTCGTCGCGATCGCCGACGGTCAACCCCTCGCACCGCAGGGTCTCCCCACGAGCGGCTGCTCCTACTGACGGGATCCGTAAGAGTTCCGTGTGCAGAGGTGCCCTTCACCGCATCGCTGCGCTGCGACGTTTAGGTTCCCAGCTATGCCAACACCGCGATGGCCCTGGTGGCACCAGACCGATGGCCCGGATGACTACCGCATCAGAGAGTTGCTGCGCGCAGTATGGGATCTGCACGCGCTCTACGGCCAGCACACCTGGCTTTGGAGGGGACAGCCGAACTACACGCACGATCTCACGGCCGGCATACACACACGAGTAGCTGCAGGCGGCCTCGCGAACGAGTGCGTCGTTGAGTGCACGACTGACCTGATCGGTGCGGCGCGAGATGCTCGACTCGACCTGCACGAAGATGCCCGACTACCGGACCTCGCACTGTTGGCGATGCTGCAGCACCACGGTGCGGCAACGCCGCTCCTAGACGTTTCACTCGATCCGCTCGTGGCGTTGTACATGGCCGTCGTCAGCCCGAACCCAGCAGATGACGACAACGACGGAGTGCTATTCGCAATCCGCCGCCCGCAGTCGACGTTGATGGCGTTCGACAGCGGGCCCTTCAACGAGGTCTACAACCAGTTGCCAGACGATGCCGCCGTGCTCTACACCGCCCCTGATGTGAGCGAGCGACTGCGGATTCAGCGCGGCCACTTCTTGTTGGCAAAGGTGGCGGACAAGTTTCGGACCACCCTCCCCCTCACGATCGACAACCCGAGTCAGGGCCTCGCCAACGCGTGGATCTACAAGCTGATGGCGGCGCGGGGAGTTCAGGGACAGCCGGCAGTTACTTCCGACGTCGCCGTGTTCCGGGTGACGGCGAAGTTCAAGTCAGCCCTCCGCGGGTGGCTTGAGGCGCGGTCAGGCCTCACACCTGCCTTCGTGCTGCCGACCGCCTGGCATCGTCCACACCTCGATGCCTTCTGCTCGGCTCACGGTCGTGGTGCCACTTGGCCGTAGGAACCCTTCACATCGAAGCCCTGAGCTCGATCCGCAACTGTTCGATGGCATCGGCCGGATCACCGAGCTTGGCTTGGACGAGAGCGTCGGTGTGTTCTTTGTAGACCTTCTCGGCTCCGACGCGGTCGTCGGCGGCGAAGTGCGCCCGCATGAGCGACTCGACCACCCCGCTGTTGAGCGGGATCGCATGGACAATGCGGCGAAGCATGGAGATCGCTTCCGCGGGTTCGCCGAGGTCGAGGTGCATGGCGGCACACGCCTGCGCGACCCCCGCGACTCGTTGCTCCCAGGTCGTCGCGTAGTGCTCGAAGTCGACCCAGCCGTAGGAGTTCCGAGCGGCGTTCGAGTAGGTGAACGGTTTGCCGGTGACCAGGTCGAGCGCGGCGCGGTAGTGAACGATCGCCTCAGCCGGTTCAAGGTTGGCGGCACGGTGGACGTGCCAGTCGAAGACCTCGAGGTCGGTTCGTAGGCGCGGTCCGGCGACATAGGTGCCCTTGCGGTTGGCCGGTAGGTGCTGGGACCCGATCGCTGCGCGAGCCTCGGTCATGGTGTCGTGGAGTCGCTTGATGTGGGAGGCCCCGTCGGAGCCGAACCAACACGCCTCCTCGAGGCGCTCGGTGCTGACAGATCGCTTCAGTGCGATGTAGGCCACGACCGCTGTCGCCTTCGGCTTGACGGGTCGGTCGCCATCGACGGCGACGTCGCCGAGCAGTCGAACGAGCACGTCGAAGTCCGGCGGTGAGTCGTCGTGCTCCTCATCGGCGTCGTCGCTGGTGGCTTTGTGCGCAGATGTCGTGGAGCCGTTCGACGACACGAGGCTTTCGTACTCGCCGAGCAACTCCTCCATCACGAGTTGTTCTTCGGGGCTGTCAGCAGCGACGACGATCCGGCTGAGGTCGGCGAGCTCGTCGCCGTCGAGGACTTGGGGTGTGCAGGCGAGGTCGACGGAGTCGAAGTTGAGCGTGTCTGGCTCGCACCGCAGGTTCGCCACGGCCGCGTCGAAGTCGCCGACGACCACCACAGCAACCGCTGAGGGCTGGCACGAGCGCAGCTCGTCGGCCAGTTCCGGGGGAGGTGGCCGGTCGGCCACGATGGCGATAGGGACGAGTGCGTCGTGGTCCGGGTCATGTCCGCGGCCGACGAAGGCGTTCGCCCAGTCGGAGTCCGCCAACGCGTCATGCGATTGTCTGGCCCATGCCCGGACGTCCTCGGCGATGCCGTCCCAGGAGTCGACCACGGTGAGGTGCTCCAGGACCTTCGCGTCCTCGTTCACGACTTCGCCGATGCCGATGACCCGCAGGGTCTCAGCGAGGGGACTGAGCGTCAGCTCCGTGAGGATGGAGCGCGCGAGGTCCTCAGCGGTCGCCCGGTCGCCGGTCAAGGCGGTGAGTCCGTCAGCTTCGAGGTCGAGGTACATCTGCGCGTCATCTTCGGGTTGGCCGACGGTCACCAGGAGCGGCGCGGGGGTCAGCGGCCCCTCATACTGGTCGTCTGGGTCTGGAGGCTCGGCGAGGCTCCAGACGGTGCCATCGTCGGAGCTGACCCAGCCGGAGGGTGCGTTGGTGTCGGGCTGGTCGATGAGGACTTCGAGGCTGTCGGCGGCGTGGCGGACCATGCGGGGCCGTCTGTCGGAGGCAGCTGTGGCGAGAGCGGCGGCGAGCCGACCGAGCGCTCCTTGTAGATCGTCGATGCGCTCCTCGTCGGCCTGGGCGACGATCGCCTGGTGCAGCTCGCGTCGATCGAGCTGTGTGCGGCCGGGGAGTTGGCCTTCGTGGTTCTCGATGTAGTGGCGGCGGCGGCGGTCGATGAGGCGTTTGAGCCCGACGGCGAGCGCGATGCTCGTGAGCCCTCCGAGCGCTACCGCGATCGGCAGGGTGTCAGACGACTCCCGATCGTCCGTGTCGTCGGCCGCGGCCGCGGCCGGTGTCGCCGTGGTCGGCGACACTGTCGGAGTCGACGTCGGCGCAGCGGTGGTCGGTGTCGGGGTCGTCGTGGATGAGGTGGGCGGCTCTGGTGCCTGCGCTTCGGGTTCCGCTTCTATGGGCAGTTCGACGGGGACCGGGGTCTCCTCGGCTTCAGGTGGGGCGAGTGGTTCGTGGCCCGTGGGCGGAAGGTCGATGACCTGGCCGGGAAGGATCAGGCTGGGGTTGCCGGGTTGGACGTAGCGGTCCTGGTTGGTGTCGATGACCTCTTGCCAGTAGGGGGCTACTTCTGCGTCGGTCGCGTCTCGGCCGAGGTCGTCCTCGAGTCGGTCCTCGGAGATGTCCCAGAGGTTGTCGCCTCGCTCCACCACGATGCTCGAGCGTTCCGTGGCCGCCGATGTTGGCTGGCCAGGATCTGCCACCGGGTCCGGTGACGCGGGTTCGCCGGTCGCGTCGGCGGGCAACAGGAGGACCCAGCCGGTGTGGAGGGTGTCGTCTCCGGCGGTGATGACACTCCCGTCGGGAAGGACGCGTCCAGCGTTGAGGTCGAGGATCTCCTGCCATCGGAACCCGTCGCCGAGCGTGCGTTCAGCGATGGCCCAGTAGCTGTCGTGGCGCTGCACGGTGACGGTCGGATGTCCGGTACCCGGTGTGGGCGCTGGCGTGTCGACTACGTGTCCGATGAGCTGGATCTGGTGTCCGTCGACGCTGTTCAGGAACGGGGACTGCGTGTGGACGGCGGCGTCGACCATCGCTTCGGCGACGACCGGTATCGGTTGGGGTGCAGAGGCGTGGGCGCGGACTGGCTGCACGGTGGAAGCGATCATCAGCACACCGGCAACGAGTCGGGCAGCGGTGATCTGGAAGCCGGGAACGACTGGCAGGCGGATCGCCTGGCGTCCTCGGGCCACGGCGAGTACCTCGACCGCGAGCGCGAGGGCGAGCTGCGCCCAGGCGAGCCATGCGATGACGGCGAGGGTGTTGACGACGACCTGGTCGCTCACGCCGGTGCGGGCAGCGCTTTCCAAGGAGTCGACGCTCGGGAGGCTGGCGGGGAGCGGCCAGCCCACGAGGGTTGCCAGCAGGACGGGCACGCCGACGAGCAGGAAGAGGGTTGCGGCCAGCGAGGTGATGCCTCGTAGGAGCCGAGCGGATCGTCGGCCGGTCATGGTTGGGCCTCGTCGACGGCGGTGGCGGTCTCGCGAACGACGATGGTCCGGTCTGCGCCGGGGATGATCCGCATGGGTTGGACGCGGGTGACCGTCACGGTGATCGACGCGTCGGTGACGGTTGCGGTTCCGGTGGCGCCGACGCGCTGGAGGTAGGCGACCGCAGCGGCTTCGGCGGCGACGGGATCAAGTCGTGGTTCGTTCGCGGAGCGGAGGTGGTCGAGGTCGATCTGCTGGGCACCAGCTCGCGCAGCTCGCTCGGCGTCGTTGCGAGCGGCGTTGTGTGCAGCGATGACCTGGCCGCCGTCGTAGGCCATACCTGCGACCAGGACGAGTGCAGTGGCGACGACCGCGACGAAGGCGGTGATGCTTCCTCGCTCGTCGCGGGGGTTCACGATCCGCTCCGGTAGGTGTCGATGACCTCGGTGGCCGTGGCGGTGAAGGTGCGTCGTCCGGGAACGCCGAGCAGCGTGACGTCGGCCATTGAGGCTTCGCAGGCGACGGTGACGGTGACGGTGCCGCCTGGGGCGAAGTCCGTGGTGTCGACGGTGGTGGTGAGGGTGAGGCAGGGCACGCCGGCGGCGGCGAGGTTGGCGGTAGCGGACGCTTGTGCGTCGTCGGTGGCGTCGGCGGGGTGTTGGCGGAGGGATGCGGCGCGGGCGGCGTCGGACGCGGCGCGTTCGACGTTGCCGTCGGCCTCGGAGACCTTGCCCGCGTAGACCACGAGGAGCACGAGGAACAGCAGAGCGGGTGCGATGACTGCGACCTCGACAGCGATCGATCCTCGTTCGTCGCGGAGTCGTCCTCGCAGGGTCATCGTTCTGGCTCGGGGATGAAGCGTTCGACCGGGGCGGTGCTGCGGGCGGTGACCGCCCACTCAAAGCCAGGGACGAGCTGGGGTGCGTCACCGTGGACTTCGACGGTGACCGCGGTTGGCTCGCGGGACACGGTGATGGTGACGTTGTCGAGGTTGCCTGACTGCGCGAGGTACGACGACGCGGCGTCCTCGCCGTCGCGGGCGGTGCCCGACGAGACCTGGGCGGCGTCGACGGCCTCGGCCGCGGCGGCGTTGGCGACCTGCTTGGCATGCCACCACAGCCCGTACTGGACGATGAGCATGATCCAGAACAGGACGACCGGGAACAAGATGGCGACCTGGATAGTCGTCATCCCTCGTTCGTCACGCGCCCTGTGGCCCATGGGGGCTCAGCCGCCGGGCTGCTCGGGTGTCGGGATGTTGTCGGCGTTGCCCTTCGCGGCGTTGTAGATGATGCCGAGCACGACGATGGCCGCGCCGACGAGGAGGAAGGTGATGACGGCGACCTCGGTGGTCGTCATCCCTCGTTCGTCGTGCGGGTCGATGCCGAGCCTCGCGCAGCAGTAGGCGAAGAGGATTCTGGGGTCGGGTACGGGCATGGTGGCCTCCTTGTGTTGGCTCCGTTCAGGGCTGGGGTCCGCTGACCGAGGTGATCTGGACGACTGCCGGGTAGGCGATGAACACGAGGAACCCGAACAGCAAGACGGCCACCGGGACCGTCATGCGCTCGGTGGCCGCTTCCGCGGCTGCTTCGGTTTCGGCCACTTGGTGACCTCGGAGGGTGTCGGCCTTCGCGGCGAGGGAGGCCCGAATGCGTGCGCCGTGGGATCCGGCGAGCGACACGCTGGCGGCGAGTTCGGCGAGTTCGTTGATGCCGAGGCGCGCGTCGAGCTGGGCGAACGTGTCCCATGGAGACTGGCCGGTGAGCCGGGCGCGTCGCAGCTCCGCGCGGATGGTCTGGTAGCCCCAACCATCCCCGGCGTCCGCGGCGGCGTGCAGCGCTGTCTCGATGCCCGCTCCTCCGGCGAGCAGCACGTTCACGAGGTCCAGGTAGGAGGACAGGGTGTGGCGGAAGGCTCGCCTGCGCTTGTCGGCTTCGTCACGCAGCAACATGTCAGGCAGGAGGAACCCGGCGACGGCGGTGACCAGGGAGAAGATGGCGATGAGTCCGAGGGGAGCAGGGATCCCCATGACCACCAGGGCAGCGGCGGCGAGGTTGGGGACGAGGAGTCCGGCGACGGCTCCGAGGAGCTTGTCGAACGCGTGCCGTTCCGGTGTGCGCCCGACCAGCTCGAGTTCTTGGTGGTGGCGTTCGGTGTCGTAGCCGAGCGATTCGACCAGGCGTCGTGCCGTGCTGCCGATCCGGTCGAACTCGTCGCGCGTTGTCGGTGCCGCCGTGTCGATGGCGATGCCAGGCCGAGCGAGTCCGGCGAGGACCGCGTCGATGCTCGGAGGCCGGGGGGCGAGCGCTCGCCACGTGAGCAACACGCCGAGCCCGACACCGGCGCCGAGCAGGACCATGACCACGGCCGTCATGTCTCTGCTCCGATGCTGGTGGGCCCTCCGGCCCGTGCGGTGAACCGTTCGGGCAGCTCGATGTCGGCCATGCGGGTGAGGAGCCAGCCGCCGGCAGCGAAGATGCCACCGACGATCGCCAGCATGACTTGGCCGCCAGCGCTGTCGTAGACGGTGAGGTAGTCGCGGTTGGCGATGGCGAGGAACACCACGGCGGCGATGACGACGCCGACGATCACCTTCGTCGCGGTGCGGACGCGAGTCCGACCGACCTCCACTCGGATGCGCATCCGTGCGTCTCCTCGGGTGGCCTCGGCGAGGCGGGACAGAAGCCCGGAGAGATCAGCGGCTTCCATGCGGGATGCGATCACGAGGGCCGCGACGACAAGGTCGCCGGAGGGGTGGTCGAGATCCTCGCCGAAGGCGACGAGTGCCTCGGGGAGTCGTTCGTGGTCGAGGCGTCTCACCATCGTGCGTACCTCGCTGGAGATCGGTGGTGGCGCGACAGGGGCGGTGGCGACGATCGCCTCTTCGAGGCCGGACGCGGCGACGATCGAGTCGCGGATCATCTCGGTCCACGAGGCGATGGCCTCGGTGCGGTCGATGGCCTGCTGTCGAGCGGCCTTGCCGCCGAGGATTCCAGGCAGGACGAGGACGGCTACGGCGGCCAGGATCCCGCCGACGAGCCACCCGGTCGCGGCCATCGCCAGAAGCGCCGCCACGGCCGCAACCGTGACCTTCGGCAGAAGCGAGCTGGAGCGCACGCGCTGGACATAGCTCGACGGTGCGTCGAAGAGTCGGCGACCGGTGAGGCCAGCGAGGACCAAGAGCAGCCCCAGGGCTACGCCTGCGGCGAGGGCTGCGAAGACGAGTGTGCTCATCGCCACCACCCCTGCGCGGCGGCGTGGGCGGTCGCGTCGAAGCCGTGCACCTCGAGCTGCGCGGCGAACTCCGGTGTGGGCGGCGCGGCCGGGACACCCGATCCGGATGCGTCTGGTCGCCACAGTTCGTTGGAGACGACCTGGCCACCCTCGACGGCGCCGACGACCTGACGCACGCTGGTCACGCGGCGCTCGCCGTTGACCCAACCGAGGTGCACGATCAGATCGACGGCGTTCGCTACCAGCAGGTTGGTGACATCGGGGACCAGTCGCTCGGGGGTCATGGCCGCATACATGGCGAGGCGTCCGAACACGCCCTTGGATGAGTCAGCGTGGATCGAACACATCGATCCGTCGTTGCCCTGGCTCATGGCGAGGAGCATCGGGAGGACCTCGGCGCCGCGAACCTCGCCGACGATGACCCGTTGCGGGTCCATGCGCAGCGCCGAGCGGACGAGCTCGGCGAGGCTGAAGGACCCGACGCCTTCGGTGTTGGCTTCACGGGCTTCGAGCGTCTCGTGGTCGGGGTGGAGGTCCTCGAAGCGCTCGAGTCCGATCTCCAAGGAGTCCTCGACTGTGATGAGGCGCTCGTCGGCTGGGATCTCGTTGATCAGGCACCGCAAGGTCGTGGTCTTCCCGGTGCCGGTTCCGCCGGCCACGATGATGTTGGCCCGAGCCCGCACCGCAGCAGACAGGAAGCTGGCCGTCAGGTCGTCGCACACGCCGAGCTCGACGAGTTGGGACACGCGGTGGATGTCGAAGTCGTGGCGGCGGATCGTCACCGTCGGGCGACCCGACACCGCCATGAGGGCATGAAGGCGATCACCGTTCGGGAGCTGCAGGTTCAGCTCCGGGTGCGCGTGATCCCAGCGACGCTCGCTGCGACCGATGCGCCGCGCCGCGGTGGAGATCAGCTCGACGAGATCCTCGTCGGAGTCCGCCACGGCGGGCCCGCGGACCTTCGTGCCGTCGCGCAGGTTGAGCCAGACCCGCAGCGCGCCCGAGATGTGGATGTCCCGGATGTCTGGGTCGTCGAGCAGTGGTTGGAGGCGGGCGAGCCCGTGGATGCGGTCCAGGACAGCCGCGGTGACCTTCGCTTCGGTGGCCTCGTCGAGAGGCACGCGCCCGTCCGAGTACGCGGACGCTGCCAACTTGCGAAGTTCGTCGGTCACCAACTTGCGAGCCAGCGCACGTTCATCGGCTGGAGAGAACCGCCCCCGCCCAGCCTCCTCGTGCGCCACATGGGCCGTGGTCAGTGCCTCGCCAACGCGGTGGTGCAGGTCGGCAACCAGCGCAGGATCGATCCCGTCGCGCTGCCACGCCCCCGAGCCGTTCAGTGCCGTGGTCATGACGCCGCCACCGCTGTCGTCGGCTCAAGCAGCACCGAACTCAGCGCAACTCCGAGGGCACCCACCGCACGAGCGAGCTGTGAACGGGCCAGATGGGAGCGAGAGCCGCCCACCCGCAGCACCTCGGCGGCATCGGGGTCGTTGGGCAGCTGACCGATCACCGAAACCCCAACGGCCCGCTCGACATCTTCCACCCCGTAGGGGCCGTCGCCGACGAGCACGACGGCCACCCGACCCCGGACCGCCTGGCGCAGTGTCGGCACGAGATGGGTCAACGCGACGAGCTGATCGGCGACCGGGTTCACGAACACCGCCAGGAGATCGGAGGCGGCGACGATCGGTACCGGTGAGCGGAGACGTCCAGCGTCTACGATCGCGACTCCGTCAGCCGCAACGAGCTTGTGAGTGATCCGCTCTCCCGCGGTCCGCCACACCGACGTGCTCGCAGCGGGGGCATCGGGACCCACCAGCACGGGGACGCCACCGGCATCCTGCGCGTGTGCTCGCCAACCGCCGTCAGCGTCGGGCCCGTCGGCCGCGAACGTCGTCAGGCCAGGTTCACGGCCGAGCCCGTATCGCACCGCGAGAACCCCGCCGTCGAGGTCAGCCTCGACCACCAGGGCATCGGTGAAGGTCGACGCGAGCAGGATCGCGGTGGTCGTCACACCGGGTGCGCCCCGGACCGAAGCCAAGCTGATGACCTTCATGGCGAGACCAGCACCAACCTCAGCCCACCAGCACTCGCCGCGGCCGCGACCGCCTCAGCGTCAGCCTCGGTTGCGAGTACCGACACCAAGAGCCGGTCACTGGCCAGCTCATCGACGGCGAACACGGTCGCATCTCGGGCGATGACCGCAGGATCCGCCTCGAGCTCGGCGACGTCGGCCGAGCGAACGACGTTGACCCGATCGCCCGGGGCCAGGCCACGTGCCGGGTACGCACCAGGGTCGAGCGAGAGGCCGACCACGCCGTCGCCGTCCTGGACCGTTGCAGCATCGGCGATCACCGAGGTCGTGAGGAGCGTGCCCTCGGCCAGGTCGACCAGCGCCACGCGACCCACCACTCGGTCGAGCTGGGAGCCGTCGAGCCGAGCCAACGCATCGTCGCTCGACACGTACGCCACCTTCACGTCGTTCGCGTCGATCACCTCGCCCCGCTCAACGCTCGACACCAAGACCAATGCAGGAACCTTCTCGACAGCGCTCAAGTGCCAGAGCACCGCGCCCAGCGCGAACACGGCCATGACCAACACGCCGACGACAAGCTCAGGCACTCGCACTCGCCTACCGGGCGGGCGAACGTCAACGCTGCGCCGAGCACCTTGGCCGTTGGACGACGGCGCATCGGGCCGAGTCGCGGTTCGAGGAGCGGCCACTGCTACCGGCCTCCCCGCGTCCCGATCGCTTGGATCTCACCGACCTCGACATCGAGCGTCGACGAGCGCGTGATCGCCGGGAGCGCGCCGCCACCGGCGGCGTTCGACGTCCACGACACCTCGAGCGTCACCGTCGCCTCCAGGTTGAAGGTGCCACCCGGCCGCGTCGCTGACGAGCTGCGGTAGGTGTGGGTGCAAGACGACGCGCCCTCCGACGAGCCAGGTCGCCACGGGGTGCCCGGACCGCGACACGACACCGACCCGCCGTCGCCGAGTTCCCAAGTCGTAGCGACCGGTGTCGCTCGCACCGTGGACCAAACACGACCGGTGTTGGCTGTCGCTTCGTAGGTCTGCCACCACGTCGAGTCCAGCCACAGCCAGGTCGGCACCTGGACGTACAGGCGCCCGTTCTCCGACGGGCTCGTGCGGATCGCCGGTGGCGCGATCTGAACCGAGGCGAGCGCGTCGAGCGCGAGCTGGTGGGGATCGACCAACCCACCTTCGGGGATGAGGAAGAAGCCGTCGACCGCTACGGCTCCGACTCCGGGGCACCACCGTTCCAACCATCGGCCGGTCGCCGAGTGTTGGGTCTCAAGTGTGTCGACGTCGTAGATGCCGAACTCGAAGTCATCTTCGATCACCACGTGCCACTCGCAGGGGTCCTCTGAGCCCGATCCGCCACCGCCCGACCCTCCGCCACCACCAGACCCGCCTTCCTCGGCGACTGCGGTCGGATCTCCGTCAGGGTCGACAAACGCGCCACCGTCGCCGTCCGGTCGTTCGCCGGCTCCGGCCTGACCCGCCGAGACGACCACGATTGAGAGCGCTGTGAGTAGCGCGACTACGAGGCGTGTGCGCATCCCGCGACTCCTTCCCACTGTTGAATGAGGCGGGCAGAGGACACTCGCCAGGCACCGTCGACGTGCTGCAGCTCTCCTCTGATGTTCTGTGTGTAGACCTCGCCGTCAACGACCTCGCCTGTGTTCCGGCGGTAGATCACCCCGTCCGTGACAACGCACTCCTGCACCACGGCGTGATCGCCTTCCAGATCGATGACGTCGACGCGCTGGATGTCGCTCGGGTTCGCCGCAGGCCGGAACGCGAGACCGTTCTCGAGGTTGCTGCGTGTCTCCGCGATCACCGCGTCCAATTGGGCACCAGTGGCGAAGTCCCGGAGCGCTGGGTCATCCGGGTTTGGGGTGCCACTGTTGGCGGCGAAGCGAGCGTCCCAGTAGCCGATATAGCGGGCGACGATCTCTTCTTCGGCGGTCTGGCCGTTCGGCGTCGACGCCGAGGTGGTGGAAGCGGTCGACTCGGGGGTCGATGTCGAGCTCGTCGTGTCGGTGGTGGTCGACGATCCCCTCGGCTCGGTCGTACTGGTCGAGGTTGTCGCTGCGTCGTCGGAGCATCCGACCACGCCGAGACCGATGAGGATGGCGAGCGCGATCGTCCAGCCGCTGACATGCCGCCGGTGTGCTGCTGCTCGATCGATCCGATCGGACCTGACCATGGTCACGCCTCCTCGTTCGGGACGACCCCCTTCCGGCATCGCTGAGTTGGGCACCCAGCGAATCCCGCAGTTCCACGTCGGCGCGACGATCGCACTGCGAGTCAGGTGGAGGAGGTCAGCCCCGTAACGGTCGGGCAGACGAGACCGGGCATCGACGAGTCGATGTCGCACACAACGGTAGCGAGCCTGTGTCGATCTTGCTCGACGAGCACGGGCAACGCGCGGGAGTGACAGCGGCCGCATGGCGGGTCGGTTCAGCTCGCTAGGGGGAGTTCACGGAGGCGAGCCTCGGCGCGCCACCGGCGATGCCACAGCACTTTGAGCGACACCTGCTGCTCGGCGGCGAGCTCGGCCATGGACTCTCCACCAACCCGGCTGCGCAGGATCGTCGCGAGGACCTCGTCGGATATCCCCGACGAGGAGCTTGCGGTGGCGAGCTCTTCGAGGAAGGCGTGGCTGACGAACTGCTCCTCTGCGGAGGGCGCCTCTGTCGCCACACACGATCCGATCTGGCGCCTAGCCTTGTCCTGCTCGCGGCGGTAGCGCTTGCGGACGTCGAGCAGGACGTTGGCCGACACCGATCCGGGTCGGCTCGCGGGGTAGGTGCGGATGCGTTCCCATGCGAGCCTGACGATGTCGTCGATCGCGTCGTCGTCGCGCCCGACACGGTGGGCAAGGTTGCACAGACCGCCGAGCAGTCCTTGGAGCAGAGTTCGGGCCGCGAGATGATCAGCGGGCGCCAAGGCTGCGAGTGCCCGTCGGACCGCTGGCCCATCGTCGGGGTTGAAGCCGAGGTCGATCACGTCGTCGAGGTCTGCGGCTGACGTGAGCACTGGGTGGGTAGCCGACCAGCGCATCAGCGCTCGCCTTGCGGATGGAGAGCCGGCGATCGCCGACCACTCCCTGTTGAGGGATCGCAGGATCTCTGCCATCGGAAGCCTCCTGGTGTCGTTGAGCACCAGCAGGGTCCGCGTGGCACCTCCCGTGCGACCTCCCGTTCGACCTCCCGTTTCGAAGATTTCTGGTCGGTTGCCTCCCGTCCGAGGGGTCCGGCCTCCCGTTCGACCTCCCGTCCACGGGATTTCGCTGCTGCCAACGCGCGCTATCGACCCCGCCGAGGGGCCTACGGGGGCATGGAACGTGATCGGATACTGAGGTTCACCCCCGTCGACCACCCCGACGACCGGGTGCAACGTGTCGGCTTCGATCTGACCGACCCCTACGTCGAGCAGTGCTGGTCGGCTGTCGTCGGGCCGAGCTCGACCTTGCTGCTCCGTCGGATGCCGGACCTGTGGGCCGTCAACTCGCCCCGCGAGATCCAGGCCACTGAGCTGTCTCGTTCGCTCGGCCTCGGTCGCGGTGTGGGCGAGCGCAGCCGCCTCATGAGCACCATGAATCGGCTCGTCCAGTACCGGCTTGCCCGGCCAGCTCCGGACGGCGCCGGGCTGGAGGTCTTCCGCCAGGTCTCACCACTCACCCCCCATCAGCTCGACCGGGTGCCGCAGTTGACCCGCGACACCCACGAACGGCTCTTCGGCACCCACCTCGAGCAGATCGACGACCTGGCCCAGCACCAGGCGAGCGTCGCGTCGATCACGGCTCGTCTCGACCGCATCCAGAACAGTTCCGGCCGACCAACCAACGGGCTCGCGCCTCAGGGCAAGGCGCTCGGGCGATGAGCTTCACTCGCCGGAACGGCTCTCCCGGAACACCCGTCGGCCCGGTCCCGTTCATCGGTGCCGAACAGCAGATCCGGCGCGCACACATTTGCAGGTTTCCCTCCGGGAAACCTGCTGCGTCTCCCGTTGGCGGTCTCCGGTGAAGTTCACGGTCACTCCGCTGGGCGGAGGCCGGGGGGACGCTGCGCGTGTGGTGGACGCGATCGTGCGCTACCTCCAGCCGCCTCCGAAGGCCGCCCCGTCGAGCAGCACTCCAGCGCCGGACGCTGGTGGTCCCGAGCGGTACTACGCGGATCGCGGGGAGGAGCCGGGGCGGTGGCTCGGTCGCGCTGCTCACGGTGCCGGGCTCACGGGGGCGGTGCTGCGGCCGGACTTCGCATCGGTTCTGGCTGGTCGGGACCCTTACACCGACGAACGGCTCATCACTGCCCAGGGCTCTGCGGGGCGGCGACCGACGTTGGGTTCGGGCGCCCACACCAAGGTCGGAGCCGATGGGGAGCAGCTCTATGACGTGGCCGACGCTGCTGCGGCCCTCGGGTTGTCGCACCGGGAGGTCGAGCGGATGCTCGACGTCGGCACGGCGGTCGCTCTCGGCACCTTTACACAGGCCGTGGGTGTCCAAGCCACGCCGGGAGACGAGGCAGGACCTCCCGCGCGACCTCCCGACGCGTCTCCCGAATCGGTGGGACCTCCCGTTCCACCTCCCGCGCGACCTCCCGTTTGGTCTCCCGTTGGCGCTGTGACCAGGCAGTTCTGGCAGCCGGGAGGTTCCTACCTCGTGCCCTTGGTCGAAGGTGACGGGTCGCGGTGGGTGCGGGCCGGCGAGCTGGCCCGTTGCGCCCATGCCCGCGACGCGGGAATCGACCCCGGGGACATCCGATCGCTGGGAGCACCCGACGACCAGCTGAGCCTGGCCGAAGCCGCCCGGCTGGTCGGCCTCACCAAGCAGTACCTGCGCGGCCTCGCCCGCTACCACGAGAACTACCAGGTGGAGATCGAGCGATCCCTCGCGGCCGGGCGGCACCCGCGCCGGGCGTTCCTGGTCGCTCACCGTGGCACCAAGGGCCGGTGGTTGGTCACCCGTGAACACCTGGCCGAGTTCGTGGAACGGCGCCGCCCTCCGGCGGTGCGAGTCGGCTACGACCTGACCTTGACCACAGAGAAGTCCCTCGGCGTGCTCGCGCTCCTCGGCGACGCGACGACCCGTTCCGCGGTGCTGGGGTCGATCCAGGCCGGGAACGACTGGGCGCTCGGCTGGCTCGAAGATCACGCCGCGGTCGGCCGGGTCGACGGCAAGCCAGTGACCGGTGAGGGGTGGATGGTGGCGTCCTTCCGGCACCTCACCTCCCGCGCGCTCGACCCGTTCCCGCACCATCACAACGTGATCGCCAACACCGTCCGCCTCTCCGACGGCACCAACCGGGCGCTCGACGCCCGTGCCCTGTATCGCCACGCTCAGGCCGCCTCCGCGCTCGCGACCGCCGAGATGCGCCACCAGCTCACCAACGACCTCGGCGTGAGGTGGCGTCCGGGCCGCAAGTCCGGTTGGGAGATCGAGGGCATCACCAACCAAGTGGTCGGCGAATTCTCCAAGCGCCGCAACGAGATCGACGACGCCCTACGGGAGCTCGAAGAAGAGATCGGTCGAGGCGCGCATCCTGGCGAGGTCGAGCACATCGTGCTGCGAACGCGCCCGGCCAAGAACCACACGCCCGCGGATGACTTGATCGCTTCGTGGCGTGACCGCGCCGCCCGCCACGGCCTCACCCCCGACACGCTCGCCGACCTCTCCGGGCACGACACCCAGGCCCAGGCGGTTGATGAGGCGGCGTTGTTCGAGTCGCTCGCCGGGGCAGAGGGAATCTGCTCGGGTGGATCGGTCTTCTCGCGGTCCGAGGCACTCGTCGCCATGGCGAACCATCCCGTGCCTGGCGCCGATGGCGAACAGGCGCAGCCGCTGCTGTGTGGCGCGTCTCGATTGATCGAGCTGACCGATCAGTTCCTCGCGTCGGAGCAGGTGGTCGCGCTCACCGACGCCGACGAACCGCTCTACACGACCGTGGAGATGCTCGGCGTGCAGGACCGCATCGCGGCCCGCTTCACCAAGGGACTTCATCGGGGCGCGCACCTCGTCCCCGATGGCCACGTCGAGGCCGCGCTCGAACGGCACGCGCACCTCACCGGCGAACAGCGGCGGCTTGTCACGGAGTGGTGCCAACGCGGGCATCGCTTCCAAGCCGCCATCGGACGCGCCGGGGCTGGCAAGACCACAACCGTCGCCGCGTGCGCGGATGCGTGGACTGCCGCCGGCTACCGGGTCCTCGGTGCAGCCGTGAAGGGCGAAGCGACGCGGACCCTGGCCGCGGCGACCGGGATCGACTGCGAGACCGTCGCTTGGTATCTCGTCCACACCGATCCCCAGTCGTTGCCGCTGGACTCGCGGACGATCCTCGTCGTCGACGAAGCCTCCACGCTGTCGGACCGTGACCTCGACACCTTGATGGAGATGGCCGCGACCACCGGGGCGAGCCTCCGGCTGATCGGCGACCCAGCCCAGCACGGTGCCATCGCTGCGGGGGGCATGTTCCGCGTCCTTTGCGAGCGCCACGAACGCGACACCCCCGAGTTGGTGACCACCCACCGGCTCCAAGACCCCCACGACCGTGCGGCGGCCCAGGCACTGCGCGAGGGTCGGATCGACGAAGCGTTCGACCAGCTCGCTGCGGCCGGTCACCTCCACATCGTCGCCGACGACCTCGCCATGTACCGCGAGGTGCTCGGCCGCTGGTGGGACGCCCACCGCGACGGGCTCGAGCATCCGATGGTCGACCGGCGCAACAGCACCCGCCGCCAGCTCAACCGTCTCGCCCACCTCCTCCGACGCGTGAACGGCGAACTCGACGGCGACGAGATCACCGCCAGCGGAGACCGACACTTCGCCGTCGGCGACCGGATCACCGCCCGCGCCCCCAACCGCGACCTCCACGTCGACGGCGACCGGCACGCGTATGTCCGCAATGGTGCGCTCGGCACGATCGTCGCCGTGCGCCCCGACCGACGTGACCCAGCCGACGACACGCTGACCGTCGACTTCGACGGCATCGGCACGATCGACATCCCGAGGTCGTTCTTCGATCATCACCGCACCCCCGCTGGTCGACCCGAGGTCGGTATCGACCACGCCTACGCCCTCACCTCCTACGCGGTGCAGGGTTCGACCCGCGACGTGTCCACCAGCCGCGTCGACGCGACCGCCACCCGCTCGGAGACCTACGTCGACATCACCCGCGGACGCCACGCCAACCACCTCTACCTCACCGCCTCGGTCGACCCCCTCGACGGCGAAGCCCTCCCACGCGTCCCAGCCGCACCCGCAGACCTCGCCGTCGCCGAACGCCTCCAACGCTCCACCGGCGAACTCACCGCCTGGGAACTTGCCCACCCCGCCGACCAAGCGCAGTCCGTGGCAGACCAAGCCGTCGGAATCTGAGAATCCCCGCGAAGTCCTGGCCCGTCAAAGGGCCTACATAGGCAGACCCCACCCACCGACCGAGGAGGACCCGATGTCCACCACCGAGACCGACGCCCCGGCAGAAGTCCTCACCATCGACGAAGCCGCAGCCATCCTGCGCATCAGCCGCAACGCCGCCTACGCCGCGGCCCGCGAGTGGCGAGCCACCGGCGGAAAGGTGGGTATCCCCTGCATCGAGATCGGCCGCACCCTCCGAGTCCCCCGCGCCGAGTTCGAACGGCTCCTTGGCCGCCCGGCGTGACCATCGTTGCCTCGACGTCGACCGTCTCCACGGCCCGCTCGGTCCCCGGTCCTGTCAGTTGAGCTGAACCACTAGCTCGCCTACCGCGAGCAAGTCGGATCGCTCGACATCCGACACCGCCGATCGGCTGTCCATACGAAGCCACCGAAACGAGCGATCGACTTCATCAACGAAGTACCGTTTGCACATCGTCGCGGTGCTCGAGACGAGGATCCGTGGAGCGGTCCTTCTCAGTTCGGCAGCAATGGAGGCGGCACCGAATGCCCCGACAATGCGGACCACGTCGTAGATGTCGCCGCTGCGCTTGTCTGGTCGCGAGTCACGGCGGCCCTCGACCGAATGAAGCTTCATTGCGACGATGGCAGTCGGAGTTGCGACTGGGACTGTCACCTCAACCAGCGTCTCTCGAGAACTCGAGCTCACGACGCGCAGCAGACGGTTGACAGCCGTCTCGAGCGCGAACGAGTGAGCGAGGTACGCACCGCTGTGCGGGTCCCCACCGGACACGTCAATGATGTCCACGTCGACGAACGTCGAGCCCGATGCGATCGTGACTCCATTCCTCGACTGCTGCGCACCTTGCTCGACAAGGAGCTCCAGCGCACTGTCAGCGTCAATCGACACTGTGTCGAGATCGCCAGTTGGCCGGTGGAACCCGTTGAGGTTCACGGCTACAGACACACCACCGACGAGTGCCCATGTGGGCAATCTGGCTGGAAGCGCTCCTAGAGCTGAGAGGGCCTTGACGGCGAAGGCGTCCGGTGTGGTGGCGACGAAGACGACCGCCGCCCTGTCAACGCCAGACATCGCGGTATCCGACGAGTTGGGCCGGAAATTCTGGGTATTCCGGAGGCTCCGATTCGGGTTCATGGGCCTTGGCGTCGGCGCCCTGTCGTTGTCGCCATGCTGTCTCGGTTCTCGCTTCACTTACGAACAACGCGGCAAGTTCGAGGCTCCCGTCGCGGAGTGCCGGCCACGCTCCCATGGCCAGATAGCCCTCAAGCGCATTGCCCTCGTCTCCGGCTACCCGTCGAAGCCCCTGGAAGACACGACGGAGTTCAGCGGCCATGTCACTGCTCGCGAGCATCCGGACGAGCGGAAGAGTGCTGTCACCACCAGAGTGGAACATCATTCGCCGGTCACGCCGACGTTGTTTCCTGTCGCCAGCGTCGTCTTCGGCGCCGACCCATCTCAGCCATGCGCTGGTTGCCTCCTTCAGCGCGGTTCGCCGGAACTCACCGTCTGCCTCGTCAGCGACCTCGAGCAGGCCGCGGATGCCGCCGGGCTCAGGCCCGCCCAGCAGGCTGGGCCCCGGTTGTTCGACGGCAGCTCGGGCGGCTACCAAGGCCTGGTCGAGCAGGACTTCGCGTCTGCGTGCATCGCCGTAGCGGCTCGCGACCGCTAGAACCTTGGCCCTCACGTGAAGGTCGGCGACAGCAGGCGCGGATTGCTCGATGCCGGCCAGCGCTCGTTCGAGCGCGTCGCCATCCAAGACGGGGAGGAGCTCGGCTATCGGCATGGCTCGGCCGTCGATGTCGGCGGTCAGCAATTCGTTCAGGAGCCTTCGGCGATCCGCCGGCGAGTTGTCAACGCTCGATCGTGCCCGGGAGCAGAATTCGTACCACCACGGGTCGTCGCCGGAAGACCACTCCGACCACCGACGCGTGCCCTCATGGTGCCAGACCGGCTTCGGCCGGCGAACGACCTCTTCGAGATGCGCCCTGACGGGTCCCTCGTACACGGCGATCGGATCGAGCCTGAGCAGGTAGTGCGCCTCTCCAGCTGTCGCCCAAGCGTCCCGCTCGGGCTCGTCTGTCTCCAGCCATTCCTGCGCGATGTCCCGAAGGACCGATCGAGGTGCCCCCGAACGAACCGCTTCCTCGACAGCGCTACGCAGACCGGAGTCTGGCGGGTCAATGTCGCGAGACCGGACCGGTTCCTCCAGGAGGAGACTTGGGGCGTAGTCGACAAGACGACGGAGTCCCCACCGTCCCCGAGACTCCATGGCGCCGATGACGTCGAGGAGTCGCCGTCGCACTGTGACGCGTAGGTCATCCGGGCAGCCTGGGTGCTGATAGAGCACGGCAAGGCCCTCGGCATGCGAGTCCCAGCAGGCCGCCGCTGCAGCGCGCCACAACGGCTCTGGCGTTGCATCGGTAAGAATGTCCTCGAGCCAGTTCGCCTGAACCCAACCCGCACGTCGATAGACCTCCAGTACCGCGAGCGTTCCCAGCTCCGTGCTCGCAGGGCGCCAGACTTCGACCGTTTCACGGCCACGTTGATCCTCGGCGAGATCGAGCGCCACGACGACCGGGTGAGCGAACCGCACACCCGACACAGGGTTGGTGATCACGACGCTCTCGAAGTTCGACTCAACACGGACGGCGACTTGACTGCTATCGGGGTCGAGAGCGCCCGCCTTGCGGGATTTGGAAAGCCGCCGGAGCAAGGCCTCGGACCCGACAATCAGGTTGATCGGTCCACCCGCACCAAGGAGGACCGGCGCACCCAGTGCCTCAGCAGCGCCATTGCCCGTTGCCACGGCAACGCCGTCGAGTCTCAGATCCTCCAGCGCGTCATCGACCTGCATCCACTCGCCAGGCCACGCATCCGCGAGAGCCCAGAACAGCTCGGGAAGGAGAGGCTTCCCATCGGCCCGAAGCAGTCCATCCTCCTCGAGACCAGCGAGAATCGTGGAGACATACCCTGCTGAGCGGTCGACGCTTCGGGCCAGAGCGCGAGGCGAACCCGACTCATCTGGCCTCAAGAGGAGGCCGAGTACCACGTCGCGCACGGCAGGAGTGAACGAGCGTGGCGCGCGCCTGTCGGGCAAGCCGTAGCCCGGATTGAACGAGACATCCAGTCTCAGTCGCTCGGTCCAGATCCGTACGCTTCCGCGCCGATCCAGCCAACCGATCCCGAGCGAACGGAGCGCAGCGCGTGCCGCGTCGCTGAGGCGATCAGAAACGACGACCGCTATCTCCCCTTTGTCGACTGGATCGAGTGCTGCCAGCTCTGCGGGGGTCGGGTGCGCTCGGTTCACCAACCTCACATCGATGGATTCCCCGTCCACCACGAGACGCCGCGGACCAAGGACCGTCGTAGGGATGCCTGACTCTGTCAGGGCGTCAGCCAGCTCCTCGAGCGAGGCGTTTGGCGATTGGGACGGCACAGACACTGATGGTACCACCGTTTGGCGTTTGTGACGGCACCCAACACCACCGACAGCCCCTCGAACCGCGACTCACCTCAACCGTCCACGACCCACGTGTGCCAGTCGACCCCGTGGCCGGTAACTACGGGACGCTCCGCGAGAGTGGGGTCGCCTGCGTCGATCCGGGCCAGCGCTTCGTCGATCCATCCTTTGCTCAGCGCCGGGTCGATGGCCTGGTAGGCGTCGTCGGACATGACGTGCACGACGGCGTTCACGACGTAGGTCTGGGATCGGAACCCGCGGCGGCGCAGGTGCTTGCGGGTGGACCGCCGCACCGACTCGAGGTGCTCGCCTGGGACGCCGGTGATGTGGGCGGAGCCGAACGTCTCGACGGTGTCGGCAACGACCGAGGCCAGCAGCTCGACACCGCGAGGCGCTTCGGTCGTGGGGAACCAGGCATCGACAAGTCGTAGGCACGATCGGCAGGTCGGTGCCAAGGCGACCTCTTGCCAGCGCCGGAACGTCCCGCCCTCACCGGCAGTCATCTCCCACCAGGCCCGGCCGCACAACGTCGACGGCGCCCACCGCCGAGCGAGCAGTGCTCCTTGGTCGTACCCGGCGGCAACAGCTCTGCTCGCCGAGTCGGTGCGACCTTCGGCGAGGGCAGCCCGCGCGGTCGGCTGGTCGTCGGTGGCGGCGAGGTGCGTCTCCGCGCCGCCACCGACATCGACCAGCAACAGTTCACGGCCGAGCACCGAGACCGAGTTCACGCCCACGTCGGGCATCACAACCTCCTCGGCCACATCGTGTCACTCAGACCACCGCGACGCCCGGAGGCCGCCAGCGGATCACCGGTCGTCAGGTCACCTCGGGGCCAAGCGGGAGACGGCCCCCTGCGCACAGGCCAGACGGTCACCCGCCCGCTCTACCGTGGCCTGGGCCTCGCGAAGCGACCCGGCTGCAAGGGCAACCAATTCGTCTGGGGCCGTCTCGGTGGCGGCGTCGCAGCGGTAGCCGTCGCCTTCTGGGTGTTCGAGGTGCTGCGCCAGTTGGCCGAGAGCCTGGGGGAGGCGCTCGGCCAGGAGACGGAGTTCGGTGAGCACCCCATAGAGGTCAGCCACGTCCTCCCAGCCCGGCGTTCCCGGAGACGGTCGGCTGAGCGTGAGGTGGTTGAGCGTCCGAACCGCGTCGGCGGCGTGCTCCGCAGCGAGGTCCGGACCCCGCCCATCCTCCCCGCACAGGGCGGCGGTCACTGGTCCTCCTCGGGCGAGTCGCTCTCGTCGGTCTCGTCGGAGTCCGAGGTCGCCTCCGAGCGGGCATTGCGGATCAGGAGGGAGAAGGTGTCCGCGGCTGCGGCCTGCATGCCGGGCAGGACGTGCTGGTACACGTTCATCGTGAAAGCGACGTTGGCGTGCCCGAGCCGCTCGCTGACCACCTTCACGTGCACACCAGCCTTCAGCAACAGGGTGGCATGGGTGTGGCGGAGATCGTGCAGCGAGATCACCGGGACCTTGATCCTGGCGACCGTGCGGTCGAAGAGCTGGCTGAACGTGTCCGGGTGCAACCACGACCCGTCGTCCTTGGTGAACACCAGATCATCCGCCGCCGGTTCGGTGCCCTCGCGTTCCTCGGTGCGAGTCTTGAACCAGTCCCGCAGCACCCCGACGACATCGGCGTCGATGTCGATCGTGCGACGGCTCGTCCCCGTCTTCACGTCCGAGATCGACACCTCGTACGCGACCGACACCAACGCCTGTCGGACCGCGACACGGTTGGCATCCAGGTCGAGATCACGCCACCGCAACCCGAGCACTTCGCCCCGGCGCATCCCGGTGTGAGCAGCAAGGAAGAACGCCGGCGACAGCCGGTGCGGGGCGATCGCGCCGAGGAACGTGACGAGCTGATCGATGTCCCACGCCTTGATCTCGTTGCGCTTGCGGGCCTGCAACGACGGGGGATCAGCCAACGCGACGACGTTGCGGACGACAGTGCCCTTGCGGGCGGCGTCGCTGAGTGCCTTGTTCAGCATCACGTGGATGTTGTGCACGGTCTTGGGTGCCAGGCCCTTGGCGTCGACCTTCTCGCCAGGGCTCTTCTTCTTGCGTCCCTCCTTCAGCAGCGACGCGTAGAACAGGTCGATGTCCTCCGCCGTCAGTCGGTCGAGGAGTCGCTCCCCCAGGGCCGGGATGACGTGCAGGTCGATGTTGCGCCTGTAGGAGTCGTACGTGCTCGCCCGCAGCCGGCTCTCCTGGACGGGCAGCCACCGCGTCGTCAGGTACTGGCCCAGCGTCAGCTTCTCGCTCACCACCGTCTCGCCACGGTGGCTCCGCTTGGTCAGCTCGGTCACGAGCTTGTCGGCGTCGTCGCGCCGGTTGCCAGCGGCGACCCAGCGCCGCTTCTCCTTGCCCGTCGCCGGGTCGATGCCGTCGTAGATGACGACGTAGTACTTCTTGCCCTTCTTGGTCACGTAGCCGCGCATGATGCGGGTCCCTTCGAATCACAGGTTCAGAAGGGACGCCGACGCAGCCACGAAGGCCGGACCCGGGGCGTCAACGGGAGGACCGGCGCTGCGACGACCACTCTAACCCCACCGAATCCCGAAGGTCGATCGCCCCATCCACCTAAGACCACTGAGATCCGGCGCGACACCACCACCAGCGTGAGGCACCTCTGACTGGCCGCCGTAGACGCGGCGGAGAGCGTGTACGAGCTGAAGGCTTCGGAAGCACGTTCGCGCTCCGCGCCAACCTGCGCTCGAAGCGTCTGGTTCCCCCACGCACCGCCAGAGGTGCGAAGATCAACCCGACGAGCGCAGGCGCGTACAGGAACTCGCCCGTCAAGGTGCCGGGCGTCGAGGTGAGAGGAGGGACCCGATGACCAAGGAGATGACGGTCGTCGCCTCGCGCCGCTACGGCACCCTATCCCCGCTGCGCTACCCCGGAGGGAAGGCCTCGCTGGCTGGGTTCTTCGCCGACATCATCGAGCACATCGGCATACGCGGTGCCCGCTACGTCGAACCCTACGCAGGAGGAGCTGGCGCCGGTATCGCCCTCCTGCGACAGGGACTCGTCGACCACCTCGTGATCAATGACATCGATCCAGCTGTCTACGCGTTCTGGACCTCTGCCGTGCACGACAACCGACGCTTCATCCGCCTCGTCGACAAGACACCGCTCACGATCGAGGAGTGGCGACGTCAGCGAGCGATCTACCAAGCCGGCGACACAAGCGACCTGCTCCGGCTTGGGCTTGCGTTCTTCTACCTGAACCGGACCAACCGATCCGGCATCCTGAACGCCGGGGTCATCGGCGGCCAGGCGCAGAAGGGCAAGTACCTCATCGACGCACGGTTCAATCGGGCGACGCTCACCGAACGCCTAACTGCCCTCGGCGACCTCGCCGACCAGATCACCGTCTCTGACCTAGACGGTCGCAGCGTCATCCAAACCTACGCAGACGATCCCTCGACGTTCATGTACATCGACCCGCCCTACGTACACGCTGGCTCTCAGCTTTACCTCAACGCCTTCGACGGACGCGACCATCAAGCCCTCGCCGCCGTCGTGACCGCTGTATCCAAAGCGCACTGGCTCGTGACCTACGACACCGCACCGCTCATCGAACGAACCTACAAAGGCCAGTTCCAGTGCAAGCTCGCCATCAGCTACTCGGCTCGTCATCCCGGCAAGGCGGAGGAACTCCTCATCGGGTCTCCCGCCGTCGCCACCGCGATCAAGGAACAGATGAAGCGCCGGAAGCAGGGGCCTGCCGCAGCAGGTGCCGCAGCAACGGGTTGATCAGGTCCCACGCCGCCCGCACCTCGGACTCTGATGGGGCAGCGTCGCCATCGTGCACGATCCCGTTGAACCAGGTGATCGAACCCGGCTGACTTGCACCACCTGAATCAACCTTGCCGATCGCCGACTTGAGTGCCTTGTCCCCGGAGTAGTCGGCCTTCACACGAGCAAACACCTGCTTCAGCTCCCCATGGGCGCGGGTTCCTGATGCCTCGTAGTGCCACTTGATAGTCGACTCCAACACTGACCGCATCACCATGGCTGCTGCGATCGGGACCACTCGCACCTCCAGCTTCCGCAGCTCCTGATATCGACGGTTGAGGTTCACGTGTGTGTCGCCGTACGAAAGTCCCGAGAGGTCGAGCGTGGGCTTCGTGTCGGGGTGGTTCGGGCCACGTTCGCCAGACCCGGTCCCACCGGATCCGCTCCCACCCTCGGAGCCATCACCGTTTCCACGGCCGGATGACCCGGCCCCGCTGTCACCGCCACCGGAGCCACCCTGGGCGCCGGCCGACCCACTAGTGCCGGCGCTCCCGTCGCCATCGCCGTCTTTCGGATCGGGGTCTGAGGATCGCCCTTCCAGCCGAGCGATCAGCGAAGCCTGTTCGGATGCACCACGCTTGAACTCAGGCGAGCGGGTGTTCAAGCGCTCCGCACGGAACTCGCTCACAAGGTGCTCGAGCGCGACTAGCTGGTCACCTCCGAGCGCCTTGCCGATCCGCTCCGGAGTCTTTGTCCGCGGTTCGATCAGCCCGTCACGATCGAACGACAGGCCGATCGCTGCAGCGATCTCCTTCACCTTGTAGGCGTACTCGAACGCTGACATCTTGAGCTCGCCGTCGACCCCGCCGCCCTGACCGCTCACCCACGACCGCAAGCTGCGGTCGGTGAACTTGGCATTCGCCACGAACCGGCGCACGGCCGCCATCTTCAGCAGACGCGTCACGTTCACGTCCGGGTAGTGCGCCCGAACATCCTCAGGCGTCGTGGACGCATCGAGTAACGAGTAGTAGAAGGTCGCCTGCTGGTCGAGCGACCATGCCTTCTTCGAACGACCGGTGTGCAGTCGGGCGATTCGAGGTGCCACCTGGCTGCGGCTCTCGGCGACCATCACCCGGATGCGAGCCGGCAACTGTTCGGCCTCCACTGCGAATCGCTTCAGCAGGCCCCGCATGTCGGCGTCGTGCCCAGGGATCACTGTGGGGTCCAGTAGCGCCTTCAGGGCGCTGACCCGCCGGTTCCCTTCCAACACCACATACCCGCCGGGGTCATCAGCGACCACGACCGGTACCTCGTTGTCGAAGTATCCGTCTCGAACGATCATGCGCGCCGCGCCGAGCACATCCTCGGACGCGAACAGGTACTTCAGCGCCGCCTCCTCATCGTCGCGGCGAGTCGGGATCCGGTAGTTGTCGAGGTCCAACCGAAGATCATCGACGTCGACCTCAACGATCGGCAACGGCTCGTACCCCACCCAACACCCCTTCGTCCCGAGGCCACCCACCCGGGCAGAACGGGGACCGACAGCCCCGCCACCGTAGCGAGCAGTGGGATCCACCGCCGAACGACTTCATGCGTTGGGCTCCGCGCGAGCGGTCACGCCGTCCAACTCATTCCGGGTGTCCTTGCCATGAGCCTCAAGAGCCTTCGGGACCACGAACCCGAAGGTCACCTCAGACCATGCCCACCGAAGCGCCTCGTGCCCGCTCGACCGGCTCTGTGGCGACCCGGCGTCGGCTGTCCCAGACGACTCGGTAGAAAACCCGGTAGAAGAATCGCCGAAAACGTGGGAACGGCCCTCTCCGAATCTCTCGGAAAGGGCCGTCCACCAGGGTTTTCGTTGGTGGCGGGGGCAGGATTTGAACCTGCGACCTTCGGGTTATGAGCCCGACGAGCTACCGAACTGCTCCACCCCGCGGCGGAGAGGCCACCATATCGCGGGCCCCACAAGCCCTTCCAGTCAGTATCGCTCAGTAGCCTCGATCGCCATGACGATGCCTACACCGTCCGACGCCGAGGCGGTGCTCGACCTCCTCTCCCCGGGCACCAACGTCGTGGTGCCGCTCGCCAACGGCGAGCCCGTGTCCGTCCTCAACGCCATCGACTCTGCTGCTGACCGCCTCGTCGGAATCCGTGTCCACCAGATGCACGCGCTCCACGACCATCCGTACCTCCACCACACCGACCGGGGCCGGCTCGATCACGTCTCCTACTTCCTCTCCGACACCACCCGCGAGCCGTTCCGTCGCGGAACCGTCGACCTCGTGCCCACCCATTTCAGCGAGATGCCGCTCCTCCTCCGACAACTCGAGGGTCCGCTGGTCGTGACCGCAAGCGTCTCGCCGCCTGACCATCACGGCTACTTCACCCTCGGCACCAACGCCGACTACGCCGCGAGCCTGATCGGCACGGTGCCGTTCTTCGTCGAGGTCAACGCACGAATGCCCCGTACCAACGGTCGGAATCAGATCCACGTGAGTCAGGTGGCCGGATGGTGCGAGGCCGACTACCCGCTGGTCGAAGTGCCGGTTCCCGATCCCACCGATGTCGAGCGGCACATCGGAGAACTCGTCGCCGAACGCATCGACAACCGGTCGACGATCCAGGCCGGGATCGGCGCTGTGCCTACGGCTGTGCTCGAGTTCCTCGGCGGCCACACCGATCTCGGCATCCACACTGAGGTCATGTCCGACCCGATGATCGATCTCATCGAGTCAGGGGTGGTCACTGGCGTTCACAAGGTGCGTGTGGCGTCCAAGGCAGTCGCGACCTTCGCGCTCGGGACACGCCGGCTCTACGACTTCCTGGACGAGCACCTCGCCGTGGAGCTGCTGCCGGTCGACTGGGTCAACGACCCCAGGGTGATCGCCCAACAGCCGCGCATGGTGTCGATCAACGCGACCACCGAGGTCGACTTTCTCGGGCAGTGCGCATCTGAGACCGTCGCCGGCCGCTACTGGTCGGGCTCAGGCGGCCAAGCTGACTTTGCCCGGGGCGCCATGTACTCCGAAGGAGGCCAGGGCTTCGTGGTGCTTCCGTCGACCGCGCGGGGCGGCACTGTGTCACGAATCGTCGGACAGCTGACGCCCGGGTCGGCGGTGACGACGATGAAGAACACCGTCGACAAGGTCGTGACCGAACACGGGGTCGCCGAACTGCGTGGCCGCAGCATCCGCGAGCGCACGCACGCGCTTATCGCCATCGCGGCGCCGGAGTTCCGCGACGACCTCGTCCGCGATGCGATCGCCCTCGGTTACTGGTGACCCGAAGTCCGGGTACCCGGACTCCGGGCCAGTACCGGCGCCCGGCGCGCGATGCGACTCAGGCCTCGAGCTGCGTCACCAGGGCCTTGGGTGCCACGCACCGATACGCGTCGCGAAGAATCTCGCGCACCTCGTCCCAGTCCGGGTCGCGGGCGAGATCGACGCCGATCCACCCGCGGTGGCCGACGTACGGCGGTCGGTAGAACCGGTCGGGTTCCGTCTCGACCAGTACTTCCTGCACGCCCGCGGGCGCCGCACACCAGATGCCGAGACGGCCGTCACCATGATGATCGTCGACGAACATCGCCACCGTCTTCTTGTCGCGGACGAACCACGCCGGGGAGCCGTGGCTCA
>JAIBBP010000235.1 GCA_019694615.1 Microthrixaceae bacterium
CCGGTGATCGAGACCGGATGCCCCAGCACCCGCTCGAGGTGCGCTTCGAGCGTTCCCGCGACTGTGGTCACCCCGACGTTGCGGGCAAACCCCGAGAACGCCGCCCCGTCATACGCGACGAGGAGCCTGACCTTCTGATGGCCTCGGCCACCTTCGCTAGGCACGGTCGCTCCGCTCCCTGCTATCGCTCCGGTACCTCGGCTGACCCTCTGATGGCCGATCTATTGAACTGCCGAAATGTGTTGCGAGGCAATCGCCAAACCGCAAACGTCGCAGCACATTTCGTTGTTTGGAGCAGACGGCCTACACCAGTTCGATACGGGCCATCGGCGCGTTGTCGCCGTGGCGAGGGCCGAGCTTCAGGATGCGGGTGTAGCCGCCGGGGCGCTCGGCGTAGCGCGGGCCGATCTCGTCCATCAGCTTCGCGGCGATCTCCTGGTCCCCGAGGTAGGAGAGGATCTGCCGGTGATTGTGGAGTCCGCCCTTGCGGGCCTTGGTGATGACCTTCTCGGCGATCGGGCGAAGCGCCTTGGCCTTGGCCTCGGTGGTCACGATCGCCTCGGCGGCGATGAGCGAGCTCACGAGGTTGGCCATGAGGAGCCGCTGGTGGCCGGCGTTACCGCCGAACCGGCGGCTCTTGCGTGGGGTTGCAGGCATGTTCTCGTTCTTTCCCGGTCAGTTGCGGCCGCGGAGCGACAGCCCGCGCTCGTCGAGCTTGACCAGCACCTCGTCGAGCGACTTCTGACCGAAGTTGGTGATGGCGAGAAGGTCGTCCTCGCTCTTCTGAAGCAGCTCGCCGACGGTGTTGACCTGGGCGCGCTTGAGGCAGTTCCGGGGGCGTTCGGACAGGTCGAGGTCCTCGATCGCGAGGTCGAGGTCGGGGGAGGAAACGGCGGGCACGATGACCTCGCCGATCTCGAGGCCCTGCGGCTCGTCGCTCATCTCCTCGACGAGCTGCACGAGTGCCCGCAACGTTGCACCCGAGGACGCGAGGGCCTCACGAGGGGTGATCGAGCCGTCGGTCTCGATGTCGAGCACGAGACGGTCGTAGTTGGTCGACTGCTCGACACGGGTGGGCTCGACGGTGAACGCCACACGGCGGACCGGCGAGAAGATCGAGTCGACCGGGATGACCCCGATGGTGCCCGAACCACGGGTCGCGTCCGCCTGGAGGTAGCCGCGCCCGCGCTCGATGGTGAGGTCGGCGGCGAGCCGACCCTTGGCGTTGACGGTCGCGAGGTGCGCGTCGGGGTTGAGGATCTCGATGTCGGCGGTCGTCTGGATGTCGCCGGCGGTGATCTCTGCCGGGCCCCGAACGTCGAGGCGAAGGGTCACCGGCTCGTCGCTCTGGCTGACGACGACGATGTCCTTGAGGTTCAAGATGACGTCGGTGACGTCCTCGGTGACCCCGCTGATCGTGTCGAACTCGTGCAGAGCATCGTCGAAGCGCACCTGGGTGATGGCCGCCCCGGGAATCGACGAGAGCAACGTCCGCCGCAGCGAGTTGCCGATCGTGTGCCCGAACCCGGGCTCAAGGGGGCTGATGGAGAACCGCTGACGGTTCCCCTCTTCATCGTCGATCGCTTCGACGGACGGGCGCTGAATGACCAGCATGGTGTCGCTACCTCGGGGTTGCTATGCGTGTCGGGGAGACGGGACGGTGGACCGGAAACCCGGTCGGGCTACTTGGAGTAGAGCTCGACGATGAGCTGCTCGCGGACGGGCGTGTCGATCTGCTCGCGCAGCGGAAGTTCGCGAATCGCCACTTCCTGACCGCCGTCGGTGGCCTCGAGCCACGCCGGGGGCGTCCGGCCGAGGGTGTCCATGTTGAACTGGATCACGATCAGGTTGCGGGCCTTGTCGCGAAGGCGAACGACGTCGCCCTTGCGCAGCCGGTAGCTCGGGATGTTGACCTTGCGGCCGTTGACGTCGATATGGCCATGACCGACGAGCTGCCGAGCCTGGGGGCGTGTGGCCGCCCAGCCGGCTCGGTAGACGACGTTGTCGAGACGAAGCTCGCAGTAGCGAAGCAGGTTCTCGCCGGTCACGCCCTGGCGACGAGACGCCTCGGCGTAGAGGGTGCGGAACTGACGCTCGCCGATGCCGTAGGTGAAGCGGGCCTTCTGCTTCTCCTGGAGCTGGAGCAGGTACTCGCTGACGTTGCCACGACGGCGGGTACGGCCGTGCTCGCCGGGCGGGTACGGGCGCTTCTCCATGGCGATGTTCTCGCCCTTGGTGCCCCAGATGTTGGTGCCGAGACGGCGCGACACGCGTGCTTTGGGTCCGGTGTAGCGGGCCATGACTAGTTCCTCCGCCGCTTCGGAGGGCGGCAACCATTGTGGGGCACCGGCGTGACGTCCTTGATGCCCGTCACTTCGATGCCGACATTCTGAATCGAACGAATGGCGGTCTCACGACCTGAGCCCGGGCCCTTCACGACGACGTCGACCTTGCGGACGCCGTGCTCCATCGCCCGGCGGGCGGCCTGCTCCGCTGCGAGCTGCGCCGCGAACGGGGTGGACTTGCGGGAACCCTTGAACCCGACGTTGCCAGCCGATGCCCAGGAGATGACGTTGCCGTCCTGGTCGGTGATCGAGACGATGGTGTTGTTGAACGAGCTCTTGATGTGCACCACCCCGTAGGTGATGTTCTTGCGTTCCTTCTTGCGGGGGCGACGCCCTCCGGCGGGAGGCTTGGCCATTACTTGCGCACCTTCTTCTTGCCGGCGACGGTCTTCTTGGGACCCTTGCGAGTACGGGCGTTGGTGTGGGTCCGCTGACCGCGAACGGGCAACCCACGGCGATGGCGCAGGCCCTGGTAGCAGCCGATCTCCATCTTGCGCTTGATGTTCTGGCTGACATCGCGGCGAAGGTCGCCCTCGACCTTGTAGGTCGTCTCGATGTAGCTGCGGAGCTGGTTGACCTCGTCGTCGGTCAGATCCCGAACTCGGGTGCTCGCGTCGATGCCGGTCGCAGCGCAGATGTCCTCTGCCGTGGAGAGACCGATGCCGTAGATGTAGGTGAGCGAGATCACCAACCGCTTCTCGCGGGGGATGTCGACGCCGGAAATTCGAGCCATCGTGACCTTCCTCAGCCCTGCCGCTGCTTGTGACGTGGGTTCTCGCAGATGACCTGCACGCGCCCGTGGCGGCGGATCACCTTGCACTTCTCACAGATCTTCTTGACGCTCGGTCGAACCTTCATGGTTGCTCTGTTTCACTCTCTCATCGAGCAGCCCGCGCCGCTCAGCTTGGGTCGGTCGACGACGTTGGACGCCGCCGGCCGTCGGGGAACTACTTGTAGCGGTAGGTGATCCGACCGCGTGTCAGGTCGTAGGGGGTCAGCTCCACCTGCACCTTGTCACCCGGAAGGATGCGGATGTAATGCATCCGCATCTTGCCGGAGATGTGGGCCAGCACCTGATGGCCGTTTTCGAGCTCAACTCGGAACATGGCGTTCGGCAGCGGCTCCGTTACCGTCCCCTCGAGGACGATCGCATCTTCTTTGGGCTTGGGCAGGGCAGCATCCTCCTACGGATGTACTACATCGCGGCACGTTCACGCAGCGCACAGAAGCGCGCGGTTGGCCAGCCGGACAGTGTACTCAGGCCCGCCAGGGCCTTCAAATCAACGTTCGCTCGCTCAGGCCGGTGGCGTCGAGGGTCACGGACCGGCGACGATTGCTTCCACCAGCGACGTGGCGATGTCGTCAGGGTCGCCGACCCCGAGCACTGTCACCAGCTTGTTCTGGTCGGCGAACCAGCTCAGCAGTGGTTCGGTCTGCTCGACGTAGGTCGCCAGGCGCTTCGCGACCGAGTCGGGCCGGTCATCGTCGCGCTGCACCACGCCACCGCCGCACTTCGCACACGAGCCCGAGTCGGCTGACTCCTCGCCCAGCGAGTAGATGGTGCCGCATGACTCACACACCCGACGCCGGGTGATGCGCTCGAACACGACATCCTCGGGAACGTCGAGGTTGATCGCAAGATCGATCCCACGCGGAGCGAGCACCGAGTTGAGGAACTCCGCCTGGGGTTGGGTGCGGGGATACCCGTCGAGAAGGAACCCATCGACGGCGTCGGGCATCGACAACCGCTCGCGGACCACGCCCTCCATGATCTCGTCGGAGACGAGGCCGCCACCGTCCATGATCGCCTTCACGCTTCGTCCGAACTCGGACCCTGTCGCAGCGGAGGCGCGCAGCATGTCACCGGTGGAGATGTGGGGAATGCCGAAGTGGGCGGCCAACCGGGTGCACTGCGTGCCCTTGCCCGCACCCTGGCGGCCGAAGATGATCAAGCGAAGTGCGGGTTGCATGTCGGGACTTCACCAGCTTCTGGTCGGGAGCGCAAATCTCGTGATCGGCTCGCGGTCGGCTACTTGCTGCCGAGGAATCCCTCGTAGTTGCGCATCATCAACTGTCCGTCGATCTGCTTCATCGTCTCAAGCGCAACGCCCACAGCGATAAGGAGCGACGTCCCACCGAAGTTCTGACCGATGCTGGCGGTGTCGCCCGACAGCATCGCGCCGATCAGGATCGCCGGGGCGATCGCAAGGACCGCGATGAAGATCGCTCCGGGAAGGGTGATCCTGCTGAGGGTCTTGGCGAGGTACCGCTCGGTCTGAGGTCCGGGACGGATGCCCGGGATGAAGCCACCCTGCTTGCGCAGGTTGTCGGCCTGCTGAACCGGGTCGAACGCGATCGCCGTGTAGAAGTACGCAAACGCCACGATCAGCAGCCCGAAGAACGTCAGGTAAAGCCAGTGCGTTCCGCCGGTGAACGTGTCATTGATGAACTTGCTGAGATCCGCGCCCCACCCCTTGCTGGGGAGCACCTGGCTGAGGAGGACCGGGAGGTTCAGCACCGCGTTGGCAAAGATGATCGGGATGATGCCGGCCTGGTTGACCTTGAGCGGGATGTAGCTGTTCTGCCCGCCGTACATACGTCGACCGACGACCCGCTTGGCGAACTGCACCGGAATGCGGCGCTGGCCCTGCTCGATGAACACGACGAACACCAGCATGACGATCGCCATCAGGATCAGGATGCTGAGGCCTCCCCAACCGTCCTCCGCCTTGACCTGTGAGCCGGTGCCGGGCAGCGACGACACGACCGAGGCGAAGATGATGAGCGACATGCCGTTGCCGATGCCCCGCTGGGTGATCGCCTCACCCATCCACATCAAGAGCGCAGTGCCCGCCGTCAGTGTGATGACGATGAGCAACACCCGGAAGACGCCGAAGTTCGGGACCAGGTCGATGTTGCTGTTGGTGCTGAGTCCACCGCCCCCGTTGTGGAAGAGGAACACCAGGCCGGTCGATTGCAGGACGGCGATGGCGATCGTGAGATAGCGGGTCCACTGCGTGGTCTTACGCTGGCCGACAGCGCCCTGTTCCTGCCACTGCTGCAACTTCGGGATGACCACCGTCAGGATCTGCATGATGATCGACGAGGTGATGTACGGCATGATGCCGAGCGCGAACAACGCGAACTGCGTGAGCGCCTGACCGCTGAACAGCGTCAGGAACGCCAACACGCCACCCTGCTCGGCCTGCTCCTTGATGGCATTGACCGCGTTTTGGTCGATGCCCGGCGTCGGGAGGTACGACCCGAGCCGGTAGATCACCAACATGAAGATGGTGAACAGGATCTTGTTGCGAAGGTCCGGCACCTTCAGAACGTTCCGGATCGAAGACCACACAGGATGCTCCAGAAAGAGAGAATCGGTCGGAAGGTACCCGACGGGCCGAACGGACGGCTCGCTGGACTGTAGGTGATCAGCCGAGGTACCGCAGCGTAAGAAGCTCCCGAGGAACGAGGGAGCGAACCTGAGCGTAGGTGGCCTCGGCCAGGATAACGCCGAGGTACCGCAGCGTAAGAAGCTCCCGAGGAACGAGGGAGCGAACCTGAGCGTAGGTGGCCTCGGCCAAGGATTACCGGTTGGTGTGGGCGCTTCCGTGGAAGGCGGGCCGCACAGCGAACGGCTTGGGCAGTACCTCTGTCGTACCGCCGGCCGCGGTGATCGCAGCCTCCGCGGACTTGGAGAACCCATGCACCTTGACGGTCACCTTGCGGGTGAGCTCGCCGCGGCCGAGCACCTTGACCAGTGCGCCCTTCGACACCAGGCCGTTGGCCAGAAGCGTCTCCGGGGTGATCTCGTCGAGACCGGACTCCTCGATCGTGTCGAGGTTGATCGCCTGGTACTCGACGCGGAACGGGTTGTTGAAGCCCTTGAGCTTCGGCACCCGCATGCTCAGGGGCAGCTGACCGCCCTCAAAGGTCGCCGGGATGGTGTCGCGGGCCTTCTGACCCTTGGTGCCACGGCCGGCGGTCTTGCCGCCCTTGCCACCGATGCCACGACCGACGCGCTTGCGCTTCTTGGTGGCGCCCTCAGCGGGCTTCAGATCATGGACTTTCACGACTCCACCTCGTCCGTGCTCACTTCAACGACGGAGATCAGGTGCGGCACCTTCGCGATCTGGCCTCGGGCGTCGGGGGTATCGACGAGCACGTTGCTCTGCCCGATTCCACGAAGTCCGAGCGCACGGAGGGTGCCACGTTGCTTGGGCTTGGTGCCGATCGACGACCGGACCTGTGTGACCTTCAACTGCTTGGCCATTACTTCACCTCGAAGGGTTCAGGGGCGGGGCCTCGCTGGGACTCGCGGTACGCGGCGAGCAGACCCTTCGGCACGAACTCCTCGGGATCGAGGCCACGCAGGCGGGCGATCTCGTCGGGGCGACGGAGGCTCTGAAGGCCGTTGATGGTGGCGCGGGCCACGTTGATGTAGTTCGACGAGCCGAGCGACTTGCAGAGCACGTCGTGGATGCCGGCCTCTTCGAGGATCTGGCGGGCGGCGCCACCGGCGATCACACCGGTGCCGGGCGCCGCCGGCTGCAGGAGAACCCGACCTGCGCCGAGCACACCGATCACGGGATGCACGATCGTCGAACCGGCGAGTGCGACGGAGAAGAGGTTCTTGCGAGCTTCCTCGGTGCCCTTTTGGATGGCCAGGGGAACTTCCTTGGCCTTGCCGTACCCGAGGCCGACCCGGCCGGCACCGTCGCCGATCACCACGAGTGCGGTGAAGGAGAAACGACGACCACCTTTGACGACCTTCGCGACGCGGTTGATGTTGATGACCCGCGAATCGCGCAACTGCAGGTCGGACTCGTTTGCCAGTGCCATCAGAACTCCAATCCGGCTTCGCGGGCGGCGTCCGCGACGGCGGCGACCCGCCCGTGGTAGTCGAAGCCGCCGCGGTCGAACACCACCGCGCTCACACCGGCGGCCTTGGCCCGCTCGGCGACGAGGGCACCGACCTTCGCGGCGCCTTCCTTGTTGCCGCCCGTCGAGCGCAGGGTCGACTCGTGGGTCGAGGCCGCTGCGAGCGTCGTGCCGCTCGCGTCGTCGATGACCTGGGCCACGATGTGGCGGTTGGAGCGGAAGACCGCGAGGCGGGGACGAGCAGCGGTGCCGACGACGCCCTTGCGAACTCGGGTGTGGCGACGGATGCGAGCGTCGCGTGTGTACTTCGCCATGTCTGTCACTATTTTCCAGCCTTTCCGGCCTTCCGGCGAACGTGCTCGCCGGCGTAGCGGACACCCTTGCCCTTGTAGGGCTCGGGCTTGCGGATCGACCGGATGTTCGCGGCGACCTGGCCGACGACCTCCTTGTCGATGCCATGGACCTCGATCTTCGTCTGCACCGGAACGACGAACTCGATGCCCGCAGGCGCCTCGACACTGACCGGATGGGAGAATCCGAGCTGGAGGTCGATCGTCGAGCTGCCCTTGGCAGCGGCGCGGTAGCCGACACCGACGATCTCGAGGTCCTTGCGGAATCCCTCGGTGACGCCGACGACCATGTTGTTGACCAGCGACCGGAACATGCCGTGCAACGCACGGTTCTGGCGCTGGTCGTCGGGGCGTTCCACGAGGAGAGTGTCGCCGTCCTGACGAATCGTGATCGCGCCGGGGATGGGGCGAGCGAGCTCACCCTTGGGGCCCTTCACCGTCACCTGACCATCGGCGATGGTCACGGTCACGCCGGCGGGCACGGCGATCGGGGCTTTTCCAATGCGAGACATTCGTGCTCCTACCAGACCCGGCAGAGGATCTCGCCGCCGACCTTGCGCTTGCGCGCCTCACGGTCGGTCATGAGACCCTGCGATGTCGAAAGAACTGAGATTCCGAGTCCACCGAGGACGCGGGGAACCTCTGAGTACTTGCTGTACACCCGAAGACCGGGCTTGGAGACCCGCTGAATTCCGGAGATCACCCGCTCGCGCTCGGGCGAGTACTTGAGCTTTATGCTCAGGATGCGCTCGGGGGCACCGGGCTTGTCCTCCACCGAGAAGGGCCCGATGTAGCCCTCCTTGTGAAGGAGCGCAGCGAGGGCTTCCTTCTGCTTGGACGACGGCATCTTCACGTCGTCGTGCATCGCCGTGTTGGCGTTGCGCAGACGCGTCAGCATGTCGGCGATGGGGTCAGTCATCGTCATGTCGCATCGCCTCCTTCACCAGCTCGCCTTGGTCACGCCGGGGATCTCGCCGGCGTGAGCGAGTTCACGCAGGCAGATGCGGCAGAGACCGAACTTGCGGAAGACCGCGCGGGGCCGCCCGCAACGCTGGCAACGTGTGTAACCACGAACCTTGTACTTGGGCTTCTTCTGCTGCTTGTTGATGAGCGCCTTGGTTGCCATGGCTTACTGCTGCCCTTCGCGTCGGAACGGGAACTTGTATGCATCGAGGAGCGCTTTGCCCTCGGCGTTGTTGCGAGCGGTGGTCACGATCGTGATGTCCATACCGCGTGAGGCGTCGACGTTGTCGTAGTCGATCTCGGGGAAGATCAGCTGCTCCGTCACGCCGAAGGTGTAGTTGCCACGACCGTCGAACGAACGGGGGTTGAGACCCCGGAAGTCACGGATGCGAGGAATCGCCAGGGTGAGCAGGCGGTCGAAGAACTCCCACATCTGGTTGCCGCGGAGGGTGACCTTCACGCCGATGGGGTTGCCCTCGCGCACCTTGAAGCCGGCGATCGACTTCTTCGCCCGGGTCACCACCGGCTTTTGGCCAGCGATGATCGTGAGCTCGTCGACGACCTTGTCGATCAGTTGCTTGTGCTCAACGGCACCGCCACAGCCGACGTTGATGACGATCTTCTCGAAGCGCGGCACCTCCATGACGTTGGCCAAGCCGAGCTCCTGCTGGAGCCTGGCGCGGATCTCGTCGTTGTAGAGGACCTTGAGTCGCGGGACGATGGTCGTGTCGGTCGTCATGACAGCTCGGCTCCGGTGCGGCGGCTGATGCGGGTCTTGGTGCCGTCGGCCTCGACGCGGAAGCCGATGCGGGTCGGCTTGCCGTCGGGGTCGAGGATCGCCACGTTGGACACGTGGATCGGCATCTCGATCTGGATGATGCCGCCTTGCTCCATGGCCCGGCTCGGCTTCTTGTGACGCTGCGCCACGTTGACGCCCTCGACGACGACTTTGTCGGACTTGGGGATCGAGCGCACGACGACGCCCTCCTTGCCCTTGTCCTTGCCGGCGAGCACGACCACGCGGTCGCCCTTGCGGATCTTCACTGCTTCACCTCCGGTGACATGTCACAGCACCTCCGGCGCGAGCGACACGATGCGCATGAACTTCTTGTCGCGGAGCTCACGACCCACCGGGCCGAAGATGCGAGTTCCGCGAGGCTGACGAGCATCGTTGATCAGGACCGCTGCGTTCTCGTCGAAACGGATGTAGGAGCCGTCCGGACGACGCTTCTCCTTCTTCACCCGCACGACGACGCACTTCACGACGTCGCCCTTCTTGACCGACGCGCCGGGCAGCGCGTCCTTGACGGTGGCGACGAAGATGTCGCCGATCGAGGCGTACCGACGGCGCGAGCCACCGAGCACTTTGATGCACAGCACTTCCTTGGCGCCGGAGTTGTCGGCGACGCGGAGGCGGGTTTCCTGCTGGATCATCGTGCACGCTCCAGGACCTCGACGACCCGCCAGCGCTTCAGCTTGGACAACGGCCGCGTCTCGGCGACTCGCACCCGGTCGCCCACGTTGAGATCGTTGGTCTCGTCGTGAACGTAGAGCTTGGTGTTGCGCTGCAGGGTCTTGCTGTACTTCTTGTGCCGCACACGCTCGGTGACCGTCACGATCGCGGTCTTGTCCATGGCGTTGGAGGTGACCAGGCCCTCGCGGACCTTACGGGCGTTGCGCTCGGGTGCTGCGGTTTCGGTGGTCTCAGCCATCACTGGTCCTTCTCGGCAGCCGCTTCGGCGGCGGCGATCTCACGCTCGCGGAGCTCGGTGAGGATGCGGGCGATCTGCTGGCGCTCGGCCTTCAGCTTCGAGGTGGTCTCGAGGCTGCCGGTGGCGAGCTTGAAGCGGAGGTCGAAGAGCACCTTGCGACGGTTCGCGAGCTCTTCGACGAGCTCGTTGTCACCGAGGTCGCGGACGACGGTCTTCGCCATCAGAAGTCCTCCTCACGCTTGATGATGCGAGCCTTGACGGGGAGCTTCTGGATCGCACGGTTGAGTGCGCCGCGGGCGATCTCCTCGTCGGGATAGGACAGCTCGAACATCACACGACCCGGACGCACGACTGCCACCCACTTCTCGGGGTTGCCCTTGCCAGAACCCATGCGGGTCTCCGCAGGCTTCTGGGTGATCGGCTTGTCGGGGAAGATGTTGATCCACACCTTGCCGCCACGGCGGATGTGACGGGTCATGGCGATACGGGCAGCCTCGATCTGGCGAGCCGTGATCCACCCCGGCTCGAGGGCCTGGATGCCGTACTGACCGTACGACACCGACGGCGCGCCCTTGGTTGCTCCGGTCATCCGCCCGCGGTGCTGCTTGCGGTGCTTGACCTTTCTCGGCATCAGCATGTTCAGTCACCATCCCCGGGACGGAAGTGCGGCGTTTCGTGGTGTTGACGAGTCGCACGCTCGATCTGCTCTTCTTCTTCGAGGAGGCGCTCCAGATCGGGGTCGGCCTCCTTCACCAACGGCGTCGACTCCTCGATCTCCTCGACTGGAGCGGTGGCCTCAGCACGCTTCTTCGCTGCGGACGACACCACGCGGCGCGGTGTCTTGGCGTCGCCTCCGGCCGTCTCGCCGACGGCCATCGCCGCCTCGCGCAGCGCCTTGTCATCGGTCTGCGGCTTGTACGGCAGGATGTTGCCCTTGTAGATCCACACCTTCACGCCGATTCGGCCGTAGGTGGTGTGGGCCTCGCGGAAGCCGTAGTCGATGTCGGCGCGAAGGGTGTGCAGCGGCACGCGGCCTTCGCGGTACCACTCGGTCCGGCTCATCTCGGCGCCGCCGAGACGACCCGAGCACTGCACCCGAATGCCCTTGGCACCGGCCTTCTGTGCGTTCTGCACGGCACGCTTCATGGCACGGCGGAAAGCCACTCGGCCAACGAGCTGATCGGCGACGCCCTGCGCGATGAGGGCGGCGTCGAGCTCGGGCTGCTTGATTTCCTGGATGTTGAGCTGCACCTTCGGGTTGCCCGAGATCTTGGTGAGCCCGGCGCGGAGGCGGTCGGCCTCCGAACCTCGGCGCCCGATGACGATGCCGGGGCGGGCGGTGTGCACATCGACGCGGAGGCGGTCGCGGGTGCGCTCCACCTCGACGCGGCTGATGGCCGCGTGCGGAAGCTGCGTCATGAGGAAGTCACGGATCTTCCAGTCCTCGATGACGTTGTCGACGTACTCCTGGCGGCTGGCGAACCAGCGGGACTTCCATTCGGTGGTGACCCCGAGGCGGAAGCCGTACGGGTTGACCTTCTGGCCCATTACTTCTCTCCCTGTTCGGAGGCGTCGTCTGCTGCGTCGGTCGCCTCATCGGGCGAGTCGGTGACTTCGTCGGTGACGACCTCATCGGTCGGCGCCTCGACGACCTCGTCGGTGACGGACTCGTCGGTGATGACCTCGTCAGTCACGTCCTCGATCACCTCGTCGGCCGGGGCAGCAGGAGCAGCAGGAGCAGCCCCTTCACCCGACTTGCGGCTACCGGCGACGCGACGCTGACGGGCGGCGGCGGCACCGGGGGCGGCACCGCGACGGGCCTGCTTGGCGCGGGCGGCGTCGAGTTCCTCGGCCGAGTAGCGGCTCACGATCACGGTGACGTGGCACGTGCGCTTGTTGATGCGACCGGCGCGGCCACGGGCACGGGGCCGGAAGCGCTTGAGCGTCGGGCCCTCATCGGCGAAGCACGCTGAAACGTAGAGCTCATCGGCGGCGATGCCGTCGTTGTGCTCAGCGTTGGCGATTGCCGAGTTGAGCACCTTGAGGATCGGCGTGGCGGCACCGCGCTCAGTGAGCTGGAGGATCGCCTGCGCCTCAGCGACGGACTTGCCACGGATGAGGTTCAGGACCTCGCGTGCCTTGTACGCCGAGAATCGAGCGAACTTGAGCTCGGCGCGGGTGCCGGGCCGCTCGTTGGTCTTGACTCCGAAAGCCATCAGCGACGCCCCGACTTCTCTTGACCGGCGTGGAACTTGAACGTCCGGGTGGGGGCGAACTCGCCGAGCTTGTGACCGACCATCGACTCGGTGATGTACACCGGGACGTGCTTGCGGCCGTCGTGAACGGCGATCGTGTGGCCGACCATGTCGGGGATGATCGTGGAGCGGCGGGACCAGGTCTTGATGACCGTCTTGTTGCCGGCTTCGTTGAGCGCGTCGACCTTCTTGAGGAGATGGTCGTCGACGAAGGGGCCCTTCTTGAGGCTACGAGGCATTGCAGTACTCCCTTATCGGCGCGAGCCGCGGGTACGACGGCGGCGCACGATGAGCTTCTGGGACGGCTTGGTCTTGTCGCGGGTGCGGCCCTCCGGCACGCCCCAGGGTGATACCGGGTGGCGACCACCGGAGGTCTTGCCCTCGCCACCACCGTGGGGGTGGTCGACGGGGTTCATGGCGACACCGCGTGTCTGCGGTTTGACACCCTTCCAGCGGTTGCGACCGGCCTTACCGATCTTGATGAGCTCGTGCTCGGAGTTGCCGACCTCGCCGACGGTGCCGCGGCAGTCGATCGGCACCCGGCGCATCTCGGTCGACGGCAGGCGAATAGTGGCGAAGTCGCCTTCCTTCGCAACGAGCTGGACGCTGGCACCGGCCGAGCGGGCCATCTTGCCGCCACCGCCTGGCTTGAACTCGACGTTGTGGACGACCGTACCGACGGGGATGTAGCGGAGCGGCAGCGCGTTGCCGGGACGGATGTCGGAACCCTGACCCGACTGAACCGTGTCCCCGACCTTCAGGTCCTTCGGAGCGAGGATGTAGCGCTTCTCGCCGTCGAGGTAGTGGAGCAGCGCGATGCGGCACGTGCGGTTGGGGTCGTACTCGATGGTCGCGACCTTGGCGGGCACGCCGTCCTTGTTCCGCTTGAAGTCGATGATGCGGTACTGCTGCTTGTGGCCGCCACCGCGGTGACGGGCGGTCTTGCGGCCGTAGTTGTTGCGACCGCCGGTGCGGTGCTTCGGCGCCAGGAGTGACTTCTCGGGCGTCGTCGAGGTGATCTCGGCGAAGTCCGACACCGTCTGGAAGCGGCGGCCTGGGCTGGTGGGCTTGCGTTTACGAAGTGCCATGATCCTGCCTCTCAGCCGGCCTCGAAGATGTCGATCTCATCGCTGTCCTGGGTGAGGGTGACGATGGCGTGCTTGCGATCGGGGAGCTTTGTGCGACGGGCCGTGCGGCGACCGCGCTTGGACTTGCCCTTACGGTTGAGGGTGTTGACCTTCGACACCTTCTTGCCGGGCCAGATCGCTTCGACGGCCTGGCGGATCTCGATCTTCGAGGCGTCGGAGGCGACCACGAACGTGTACACCTTGGCGTCGATCAGTCCGTAGGACTTCTCGCTCACGACCGGGCGAATGATGATGTCGTGCGGATCCTTCACTGCTGATCTCCGGACGTCACGGGAGCGCTCGTCGGCAAGCTCGCCTGGGTGAAGACGACGTAGTCGGACACGAGAACGTCGTAGGTGTTCAGCTCGCCCAGCGTGATGACGTGGACCGAGTCGATGTTGCGGAAGCTCTTCCACGCCGTGGTATCGGTGGACTCCAGCACCACCAGCGCACGACCCTCGACCCCGAGCTTGCTCAGTGCCTTGGTCGCTTCGCTGGTCTTGGGCGTCTCGAAGTCCCACGCATCGACGACGACGACCTTGTTGTCGGCCGCCCGATCGCTCAGGGCACTGCGGAGCGCGAGCTTCTTCATCTTCTTGGGGGTGCGCTGGTCGTACTTGCGCGGCTTCGGGCCGAGAGCGACACCGCCACCACGCCACTGCGGAGCGCGGGTGGAGCCCTGGCGGGCGCGACCGGTGCCCTTCTGCTTGAAGGGCTTGGCACCGCCGCCGGAGACTTCGGCGCGTGTCTTGGTGGACTGCGTCCCGGCGCGGGCCGCAGCGAGCTGGGCCACGACGACCTGGTGCATGACCGGAACGTTCGGCTCGAGACCGAAGACCGCGTCGTCGAGCTCGACGCTGCCGGCGTCGGCGCCGGACTGCTTCTTGAGCGTGATGCTGCTCATCAGTTGCCGCCCTTCTCGGAGCTCTTGGCGCCCTTGACGGCGTCACGGATGAGGACGACGCCACCGTTGGGGCCGGGAACGGCCCCCTTGACGAGCACGATGTTCTGCTCGGCGTCCGCCTGCACGACCTTCAGGTTGAGGATCGTGACCTTCTCGTTGCCCATCTGGCCGGCCATGCGCATGCCCTTGAACACGCGGGCCGGTGTGGCGCACTGGCCGATGGAGCCGGGCTTGCGGTGAGCACGATGCGCACCGTGCGATGCGCCGATGCCACCGAAGTTGTGGCGCTTCATCGTGCCCGCAAAGCCCTTGCCCTTGCTGATGGCCGTGACGTCGACGCGTTCACCGGCCTCGAGCAGGTCCACGGAGATTTCCTGGCCCACCGAGTAGCCCGACACGTCGTCGATGCGCAGCTCGACGAGCCGCACACCGGGCTCGACGCCGGCGTTGTCGTAATGCCCAGCGACCGGCTTGGTCAGCTTTCGGGCGTCCTTGGTGCCGTAGGTGACCTGCAAGGCGCTGTAGCCGTCGGTCTCCGGCGTCTTCACCTGCACGACGCGGCAGGGCGTGACCCGGACGACCGTGACGGGGATGACGTTGTTGTTGTCATCCCACACCTGGGTCATTCCTACTTTTTCACCAACAATTGTCTTCGTCGCCATGACGATCTCTTTCGCTCCTGGCTCGTACTCACCACGTTCGTGGCGGCAGCGGAGCCCTTCACGCGAACGCTCCGCAGGGCATGGCCAAGCGGAGCGATCTCTCGGTTTTGCCAGCCGGTTCCCGCGCAAGCGTGGGCCTGACCGAACGTCGATTCGCTGATGTGACCAGCCGACTCGAAGGTCTGCCCTGTCACACGACTGGAGAAAGTTAGCCGCGACCTTCGGCCATAGCCAACTTTCCGGGGCTGCAATTTCTGGCCGAGGCCACCTTCGCTAGGTTCGGTCGCTTCGCTCCCTACTATCGCTCCGGTACCTCGCCCGTCACTTCTGGCCGAGGCCACCTTCGCTAGGTTCGGTCGCTTCGCTCCCTACTATCGCTCCGGTACCTCGGCTGGCAGCGCCCGCTGGGCGGACGCTTGGGATGAGCGCTTACGCGTTCTGGATCTTGATCTCGATGTCGACGCCTGCGGGGAGGTCGAGGCGTTGCAGCGAGTCGATGGTCTTCGGTGTGGGCTCAAGGATGTCGATGAGCCGCTTGTGAATGCGCATCTCGAAGTGCTCGCGTGAGTCCTTGTACTTGTGAGGCGAGCGGATGACCGTGACCCGATGCTTCTCACTCGGGAGCGGGATCGGGCCCTTGATCTTGGCCTGGGTCCGCACGACCGTCTCGACGATCTTGCGGGTCGACTGATCGATGATCTCGTGGTCGTAGGCCTTCAGCCGGATGCGGATCTTCTGGTCAGCCATTGCTCTCTCACACTTCTTCTGTGGTCTCACACGCTGCCGTCGCACCCACACGGTGCAGCGGCATGCACTTCGATTGCCAAGGATCGGTCCGGGGCTCACCCGGAGCGGCGACGATGATAGAGCAGTGCGGTCGGCTCCACAACCCCCGGAGGTCAGGAGCTCACCGCCAACCGCTCAGCTCGTTGGCCCGGCGAACAGCCTCACCGATGTCGATCATGTCGTTCCAGTCCCAGTCGATGGGATCCGCAGGCGGCACCGGACCTTCGAACGGCGGCGCCTCGGGAATCCCTGGCAGCAGAGCCCTGAAGAGGTGGTCCTTCCACTGCGGCTCCGGCGGGAGGCCGAAGCGAACGATGAGCAGGTCGAGGCTCGGCACGACATACGCCGCCTGTTCGAGGAATCCGGAGAAGATCAGGGTGTCCGGCGGGGCGGAGGCGATCACTCGACGTTCCCGGCGAACGCCTCCGAAGGTACTGATGTGCCATTTTCCCCGGTTGGTCTGGGAGAGGAAGCCGTATCCGGCGTTGGCTTCGGTGCCATCATCCATCTCCGCCACGAACCCGGCGTCGATCAGGCGCCGGTCGGCCCAGAGTCCACCGGCGAGGGTAAGCGTTCCGAGCCGGGCCATGTCACGGGGACGCAGCTGCAACCAGGCGTAGCCCTGCGTGTTGCCGGCGCCGTCGCGCCACCACGTCCACGTTCCCGGTTCGATGCCCACCGGTTCGAAGAGCTCTCGGGAAACGAACGCCTGGAAGTCCTCCCCCGCAGCCGCTCCCACGACTGCGGTCAGCGTCGTGACCGTCGTCTGGGCGTACTCGAAGAACGTTCCGCCCGGATGAACGAACGGCATCGACATTGCCTCCCCCACCGAGTTCTCCGTCGAACCGGCGAGGTCATTGACCCATCCGAACCGGAGCCCCGAGGTCTGCGTCAGGAGCTGTCGCACTGTGATCGCTGCATGAGCGTCATCGAGGCCGGGGAGATACCGACCGATCGGATCGTCGACGGAGATCAGGCCGAGCGTCACTGCCCGGCCGACGGCAAGGCCGACCACGCTCTTGGTCATCGAGAACAGCTGATGAGGTTCGACCGACGTCGTCGCATCCCGCGCCGTCTCGCCGATGAGACAACCGTGGCGGTAGATGCGAAACGACGCCGTCATGGGAGTCGACAGCTCGTCGATCGTGCGACGAACCGCAGCGGAGTCGACCCCAACCTCCTCCGGAGCAACTCGCTCGAAATCGCTTCCAGCTGGGGGCGGCGCACAGCGCCGTGGGGCCGTGCCGCGCACCGCGACCGACATCGGTTCGCCCGGGGGCAGGACGACCGCCGGGCCCACGCCCGCGCACGACGAGACCAGCAACACCACCAGCCCGGCCGCGGCCCCGAGTCCGATCCTCCCCCTGATGAGCGAGATGGTAGAGGTTCGCTCAGCTCACGGCGAGCGCTCGCGCGATTTCGGCGCCTACTGCGGCGTTGTGCTCGGCGAGCGCGAGGTTCGCGGGAATCGACCGACCCTCGGTGGCGGCACCGATCGCTTCTAGCACGTAGGGGGTGACTCCGGCTCCGGTGACGCCTGCGGCGGAGGCCGCGTCCAACGCGTCCACGATGACCGGGTCGATCTCGGCCGCGGGGATCTCCGCCACCGCAGGGATCGGGTTGGCGACAACGACCCCGCCCCGCTCTCCCGCCCGGCGCATCGCTCCGACGATCGCGGCCACGTCCGCCGCCGACTCGACCCGATGAGGGACGCTGACGCCCGACGATCGGCTGTAGAACGCCGGGAAATTGTCGGTGCCGAACCCGAGGACCGGCACACCCAACGTGTCGAACCACTCGACGGTGCGGGGAAGGTCGAGGAACGCTTTGGCCCCAGCGGTCACCGTCACCACTGGGTAGCGGGCGATCGCTCCGAGGTCGGCGGAGACGTCGCCCGATAGCTCGGCACCCCGGTGAACCCCACCGATCCCTCCGGTCGCGAACACCGCGACGCCGGCGCGAGCGGCCAGCATGCACGACGCCGCGACCGTGGTGACACCGACCTCCCACCCCAGCCCCACCGCGACGGCGACATCTCGTGCCGACACCTTGTTGTCGGCGCTGAGCACCCGTTCGACCTCGTCGATCGTCAGACCGACGGTCGCGCATCCGTCCAGGATCGCGGTGACCGCTGGGACCGCACCAGCGCTGCGGATCACAGCATCGCACCGGTCGAAGCACTCGCGGTTGTGCGGTGTGGGTAGCCCCAGGTTCGACAGGATGGTCGACTCGAGCGCGACGACCGGACGGCCGAGGGCCAGCGCCTCCGCGACTTCGTCGCCGACTCGAAACTCACTCGTCAACGCCATGTGTGTCCCTTCGGTTCACGATTCGGCCCTCAAGTCGGCCTTCCAGTAATCGGCGCCCGGGCCGGCAATGACCTGCTCCGATGCCGCGTGGCCCGCCGCAGTCGCTGCCGCGGGATCGTCGTGGCAATCCCAGGCGTGGAGGAACCCTGCCACGAACGCATCGCCGGCGCCGGTGGAGTCGACAACCTCGCTGGCCGGTACGGGCACGACGAGCGGCCCGCGCCGGTCGGGATCGAAGACCCGGGTCGGTTCGGCGCCGTTGGTGACGACATACCACGCCCAGGGAATCGCGTCGTGGCCAAGCAGGTCGTACTCGTCCGCGTTCGCTTTGACCACGTCGGGCCGGACTCGTTGCAGCATCTCCGCGAAGCGATCGACGCCCCATGCCCGAACGACCGACGCCGAGCACACGTCGATCGACCGCGCGACGCCCCGCTCGACTGCAAGACTCGCCAGCGCTTCGCACGCGTCCGCCGACCGTTCGTTGCACAACGCGTAGGCGCTGAGATGCAGTCGGGTTGCCCCATCAAGCCATCCCGGATCGGGAGCGGGCCACTCGTCGACGTCGCCGG
>JAIBBP010000245.1 GCA_019694615.1 Microthrixaceae bacterium
ACGGGATGACGGAGGAACTCGCTGTGCTTTGTCGTCCTACCGACCCTTCGGCTTCGCCGATACAACGACACTGTCCTGATGGATCGAGCTCCTTCGTCGCTCGATCGGGCTGGTCCGACCTCACGGGCTGATGGAGGCCCGCCTCTCATGATCAATCTCCGCTTTCACATCGTGAGCATCGTCGCGATCTTCCTGGCGCTCGCGATCGGCATGCTGGCCGGCTCGACACTGCTGGACCGCGCCACCGTCGACGTGCTCAAGGGGCGTCAGCGGAGTCTCGACGCCCGCAACGCCGAGCTCCGCGTCGAGAACGACGAGCTCCGCGCCGCACTCGATGCACGCGAGCCCGCCGACGCAGCGTTCGGCAGCGAGGTGCTTCCCGGCCTGCTTCCCGGGACGCTCGACGACGGCCCAGTTCTTCTACTGGCGACGCGGGGAATCGACGAGGAGAGCGTCCGTGCGGTGCAGTCGGCGATCCGCGACGCCGGTGGCGCACCGCTCGGCATCGTCTGGTTCGACTCACGTGTCGACCTCGACGACGCTGGTGCGGTCGCCAAGGTGGCCGAGGCGTTGGACATCGAGAGCGACGGTGACGGCGGTGACCTGCGTGACGCGGTCGTCGCCGAGATCACCGGCGGTCTCGTCGTGGCTGGGGGTCCCGCCACGACGACCACGACGACCACGACCACGACGACGGTTCCGTTCGCCCCCTCCATCCCCGGTGCTACGCCTCCTGCGACCGAGCCCGCTGCGGAGGCATCGTCACCAAGCGCTCAGGCGGATGAGCAGGCTCTGACGGTTCTGAGCGCGCTGGTGGACGCCGACCTCGTCGACTGGGAGTCGCCCAACGAGGGGGAACCGGGTTCGCGAACCCTGCCGAACGGCGGGCTCGACATCGTCGTGCTGTCAGGGGAGGGCAGCGAACTCGATCCCGACCAGCTGATTGTTCCGCTCGTGAGCGCTCTGGCGGATCGACTCGCAGGCGTCGTGGTGGGCGAGGTTCGTCGCCCCCGCACCGAGGTCGAGTCAGTCGAGAGCGAGGACGTCCCCGTGCGGGGTGCATTCGTGGATCGGTTCCGGACATCGGAGGACCTCGACGGTCGCCTCGTGACCGTTGACGACGTCGACTCGCCGTTCGGGCGGCTGGCGTTGGTTCTGGCGCTCGCCCAGCTTCCTGAGGTCGGCGCCGGCGACTACGGCATCGCCCCGACAGCCGAGCGCCCCTTCCCCTCACCCGACAGCTGACTGATGGTCGATCTCAACCGTTCAGCGCGGCTGATGGGGGCGCTCACCGTCGTGTCGCGGTTGACCGGGTTCGCTCGGGTCGTGGTCTTCGCCGCGGTTTTCCAGAAGTCGTATCTGGCGAACACGTACATCTCGTCCAACACGGTTCCGAACATCCTGTTCGAGCTGTTTGCCGCCGGTGCTCTCCAGGCGGTGCTTGTTCCGACGATGGTCCGGCTGATGCCCTCCGCAGGGGAGTCTTCGGGCCCGGATTCGGGTGGACGAGACCGGCTTCGCGAGGCGGAGCACGTCGCCGGAACCGTGCTCGGCCTGTTGTGCGGGCTGCTGTCACTTCTCGCCGTCGTCGCCGTCGCGCTCGGTCCGACGCTGATGCGGATGCTGACCGGAGACGTTGCCGACGCGGAGGTCCGCGCAGCCGAGGTCGAGCTCGGGGCGTTGTTCCTCTGGTTCTTCATGCCGCAGCTGGTCTTCTACGGTGCAAACGTGGTGGCGACGGCCGTGCTGAATGCCCGGAACCGGTTCGCGATCCCCGTGTTCGCTCCGACATTGAACAATGTCGTGGTCATCGCGGCCTACCTGTGGTTCGACGCGGTCCACGACGGTCCGCTGACCCTGGACCTGACGTCGGGTGAGACGTGGATCGTCGCGGGTGGAACGACGCTCGGCGTGGTGGTGTTCTGTGCGCTCCCGGTCGCAGCCGTGTGGCGTGACGGCTTCCGGCTCGTGCCGCGGTTCGACTGGCGTCATCCCGCAATCGCCTCACTGCTCCGTGAGGGCGCCTGGGCGGGGGTTTTCCTCGCCCTGACCCAAGTGGTCCAAGTCGTCGTGATCAAGCTCGCGAACCGCGAGCCGGGCGCCGCAACCATCTACCAGTTCGCGTTCATCCTCTTCACCCTTCCGCACGCGTTGTTCTCGGTTCCGATCATGACGACCCGGTTCCCGGAGATGTCCCGAGCCGCTCACGAGTTGGACTGGGCTGGATACCGCCGAACCGTGGGACTCGCCACGCGTTCGATCAGTTATATGGCGCTGGCGGCGACCGCAGTTTCAATCGCGGTCGCCGAGCCGGGGGCGAGACTCCTGACGTTCGGAAACGCCTCACGGTTCGCGCCCGAAATCGCCGAAGCGACCATCGCGTTCGCCCCCGGCATCGTCGGCTTCGGCCTGCTCCTCATGTTCACGCGGGCGATGTACGCGACGTCCGATGCTCGTTCGCCGGCCATCGTGAACCTGGTGGTGGTCGTGGTCACGTCGGTTGCGATGCTCATCGCTGCACCGCGGCTCGACGGCCGACATCTCGTGACCGGCCTCGCCGCGGCCGTCGCTTTCGGCAATCTCGTCGGGGCGATCGGGCTCGGCGCCGTGGTGCAGCGGAGGGTGACGGCGCTTGGCGGTGGGTCGTTGGCGGCCACGGGCGCGGTGGCCCGCTGCATCGCCGCTGCTGCCGTGGCGGCGACGGCCGGGCTCGTGTCCAGCGGATTCGTCGGGTACGAGTCCAAGCCGGTCGCGGTCGCGTCCTTGGCGGTCGGCGCCGTCGTTGCCCTGGTTGTGTTCGTGTCGGCGAACTGGGCGATCGGGGGGCCGTCTCCACGCCTCGCTTTGTCGACCCTGGGAGCGGGGGTTGAGCGATGACTCGGTCGGTCGTAGAGGTGCTGCCGCCGTCGGAGGGAGGCATCCGCCAGCACGTCGCCGCACTCAGCTCGATCCTGGTCGACATGGGTTGGGCCGTCACGGTGGCCGGTCCGGCCGGGGTGCTCGACGGGTTGCCGGTGGATTCGCGGGTGCACCACTCCGACGTCGTGGTGCCGCGGTCGATGTCGCCGCGGGCGATGCTCGATGCGGTGCGTCAGTTGCGGCGGCTCCCGGTTCCGGACCTGATCCACGCTCACGGCCTCCGTGCCGGGTGGGTCGCCGTCCTGGCACGACCTCGCACGCCGGTCGTTCTGACGATGCACAACGTGGTGCTCGACGAGGTCGCGGGCCGCCGAGCGCAGGTAGAGCGGCGGTTGGAACGGATGCTCGCCCGCCGGGTCCGTCACGTGATCGGGGTGTCGCCGCAGATCGTTGCCGGCCTGTCCGGTTTCGTTCCAGCGGACCGCGCGACGTTCATCATTCCGGCATCGCCACCGGCGGCCCCGCGCCGCGATCGCAACGTCGTGCGGGCCGAACTCGGTGCGGGCGCCGATGACGTGCTCGTCGTGGTGGTCGCGCGGCTGCACCCCCAAAAGGACCTGCCGTTGTTCGTGCGTGCGTGGGCGCGCATCGCTGCCGTTCACCCCCACGCTCGCGCTGCGATCGTCGGGGGAGGCCCGCTGCACGACGAGCTCGCCGAACTGATCGAACGCACCGGTGTCGGCGCCACGCTGCGACTCGTCGGCGCCAGCGACTACGCGGTCGACGAACTCGCGGCCGCCGACGTTGTGGCGGTCACCTCGACTTGGGAAGGGGTGCCGCTCGTCGTCGCCGAGGCGGTCCAGCTCGGGCGCCCCGTCGTCACGACTCGGGTCGGGGTCGTCGAGGATCTGCTGGGCGCCGGCGACGGCAGCGACGGCGACGGGCGGGGAAGTGGCGGCGCGATCGTCGACGTCGGCGATGAGGACGCGTTCGCCGAGGCGCTCAGCCGGTTCGTCGGCGACGCGGCGCTGAGGTCCGCCGCAGGGGAGGTCAGCCGCGAGCGGGGGACGGTGATCTACGGTGCAACCGCGCTGGTCGAGCAGGTCGCCGGCATCTACGAGGAGGTGCTCGGCACGTGAACCGCCCGATCCGCTCGGCCGCCTGGGTCGTTGTGCTCGTGGCGCTCGCGGCTGCGGCGATCCTCCCGGGCGCGGCCGCCTCGGCACAGGATGTTTCCGAAGCGGGGGAGCGGGCGGATGGTCGGGTACTCATCATCGCTGCACCCCGCCTGACGTGGAGCGAAGTGGCCGAGAGCCGGCCCCCGAACTTGATGCGCCTGCTCGACATGTCGGCGGTTGCCTCAGCCAGCATCCGCACCGCTGGCAGCACGACGCGCCCCGGAGACGCCTACCTGACCATCGGCGCGGGCAACCGGATGGCAACGACCGGTGACGTCGACGGCACGGTGGTCGAACGCACCGAGCCGATCGTCGAGGGCGACCCGACAGCGGTCTTCGAGCGCACCACCGGGTACACGCCTGCCGGTCCGATCCTCGCTATCGGCAAACCGCAGCTCGACGCCTTCAACGAGGACGAGTACTTCTTCGGAGCGGAGGCGGGCTCGCTCGCCGGCGCGCTGCGATCCGTCGATCGCAGCGTCGCCGTGATCGGCAACGCCGACCGGAAGTTCGGGATGCCGGGCTTTCGCCATGTGGGACTGGCGGCGATGGATGGCAGGGGACAGGTCTCCGACGGCCTCGTGTCGAGCGTGCTGCTCCGAGCGGAGGACGCAGCGGCGTTCGGGCTGTCGATCGACCCGGTCGTGTTCGGCCAGGTCTTCGACCGGGTGTGGTCCACCAGCGACGTGGTCATCGCCGAGCTGAGCGACCTCGAGCGGGCCGAGGCGGCTCGCCGTGACGCCACCGAGGAGCAGGGCGACCGGCAGTACCGTCGGGCCTTGGCATCGAGCGACGTCCTTGTCGGCGACATGCTCGAATCGGTGGACTGGGCAGTAGACACGGTGATCGTCGTCGCCCCCACGCCTCCCCTCGAGGAGAACCAGCTGACGGTGTTCTCGATCGCAGGCCCCGGAATCCGAACCGGCTGGGCGACATCGAGCACCACCCGACGTGACGGCTACGTGACCCTGACCGACATTGCGCCGACGGTGTTGGATGGCTTCGACGTCGATGTGCCGTCGGCGATGACCGACACGCGCATCTCCGCACATCGGAGCGACGACACGCTGGACTCCCGCATCGACGTGATGATCGATCGAAACCAGCGGGCAATCGCCCGGGACCGGGTGTTCGGGC
>JAIBBP010000075.1 GCA_019694615.1 Microthrixaceae bacterium
TCGAGCTCCTCGAACGTGACGGTGGTGATCGAACTGTCCGCTCCTGCCTCCTCGTTCGTCCACACGATCAGTGATGGCGGTGTGACCTCGATGTAACGACCGAAGAACGTCATGCCGTCGCCGAAGTCGAGTCGGTAGGTACCGCCGGTACGCACATCCATTTCGCAGGCGTGCAACTCCATGCCCATCGACTTGGGCACCCACCACTTCTGGAACAGCTGAGGCTTCGACCAGGCTTCGAACACGAGCCGTACCGACGCCTCGAAGGTGCGTGTGACCACCACCTCGACATCCGACCTCCGTTCCACGGTCGTCCGTCGCGTCGGGGCTTTCTCACTCTGACTGTTCGTGGGCATCTTCCTTCTCCTTCCGTTTCTCCTCGTCGAGGACGTCGTCGAGCTCCCGGAACCGTTCGTCCCAGAGCCGGTGGTACCTGTCGAGCCACGCTTCGATCTCGTCGAGTCGACGCTCAGCGAAACGGCAGCGGCGGACACGTCCGATCTTCTCGGTGGTCACGAGCCCTGCGTCCTCGAGGACACGGACGTGTTTCCTCATCCCCGTGAGCGTCATGTCGAACTGCTCGGCGAGATCGGAGATCGAGGCCTCCGAACGCCCCAACCGTTCCACCACGCCGCGACGGGTGCTGTCGGCCAGCGCTGCGAACGCCGCATCGAGACTGACTTCATACTGAACCATTGAGTTCAGTATGGGCGGATGATCGGCGCTCTGCAACTCAGGTGTCGAGCACGGCCAAGGTGACCGAGACCACGTCTCCGTCGGAGATGTTCTCGCTCGTACGGACCGCCTTCTTCACGGGTAGGAGATACGACTTCGCGTTGGTGTCCGGAAAGATCGAGGTGCGCCAGGTCGTGGCGCCGATCGTCACCTCGACCCGCACGGATCCAAACCCGCGACGGTTGCCCGCGGTCAGGTATTCGATCTCGTCGGCGAGGTGCTCGGGAAGGGTCACGAAGTACCACGCGGCTTCGCCCACATGTAGCCAGAGCGTGGCAGAGAAGTCGTAGGGCACCGCCAAACGCTATCTACCTTCCCGTTGCAGAGGATTCCTGCGAGCTGGTGAACCTGTATCGTCAGCTCGGTCGGTCCTGGCTCCGTCACGAACCTGAGGGTCAGCCGCTTTTGTCGGAGGTGTCGCGATGTGGTCCCCCACCCGACCGCTGGATGCCCGACTCGACACGTCCCGAGATCCCATCCCGGGAGCGGAACGAAACACGGTCTTGCGCTCGCTCGATTGGATCCTTCGTGGAGTCGGACAGGTCGTGTTTCAAGGCAACTGGCTGTCGGGGATCGTGATCCTCGTCGGCATCGGGGTCACCTCGCGGGTGTACCTGGTGGCCGCGATCGTCGGGACCGTTGTCAGCACTACGGCGGCGGTCGCTCTCGGGGTGGGTCGGAGAATGATCGGCGCGCTGGGGGGCTGCGCCGAGCGCGGCGTACGGATCCCTCGTCCAGCAGCAGACGAGTTCGTCGCCGGGGGCGTGTTGGCTCTACTGGCAGCGCCGGGGGTGAGCGCGCCGGTTCGGCCCGCAACGCTGTCGTCTGGTTGGGCACCGGAGCAGTCGCCGCGCTAGCGCATCCTGGGGGCCGCGCTGCCGTTGTTTCGCGAGCGTGGCTTCGCCGGCGTCGGATTTGGGGAGATCGGCGAGGTGGCCGGAGTCGGCGCGACCAACGTGGGTCGCGACCACGCCGACGGGGAACGCCCGGTGTGTCCGCTGGGCCTGGGGGAGTCCGTGGCTCACACGCCCGGGCCACAGCATCTGGAGGGTCTCGATCAGCGCGACGGACCCGCGAAGGTCGGCAAGGTTCTGCGCTGGGCCTCTCGCCCAGTCGGAGACGTCGAAGACTAGTGCGGCTGGTTTGATAACTCGTTCTGTCCTGCGAGAGCACCACCCGGGTGGTGCTCTCGCAGGACAGAACGAGCGTCGAAGTGTTGGGTCGAGTGACAGCCCGCCTGAATATTGACGCGTTCTTGATATCGGAATCGCGGCACGCCTTGTAGAACACGGAACCGTCTGAATCCGACGCGCCGCCAGGCGGAGCGTCGGCGGAAAGCGGGAACGATGTCATCAACCCTCAAACGCATCCTGATCGGCCGGCCGTTGGCCACCGACGAAGCCGACCACCAGCGCATCAGCAAGACGATCGGTCTGGCGGTCTTCTCGTCAGACGCGATCAGTTCGACGGCGTACGCGACCGGCGAAGTCATGCTGGTCCTCGTCGGTGCCGCTGGTCTCTACGCCAACCGGGGCTCGGCCCTCGGAGTGGAGGACACGCCGGACCTGTTGCCGTGGATCGCCGGTCTCGTCGTCGTGCTGTTGGCCATCGTGGCCAACAGCTACCGGCAGACGATCCACGCGTACCCAGACGGTGGGGGCGCGTACATCGTTAGTCGCGAGAACCTCGGAGAGATCCCGTCACTGGTTGCCGGCGGATCGCTCCTGATCGACTACGTGCTCACGGTGTCGGTGTCGATCGCAGCGGGCGTGCTCGCGATGTACTCGGCATTCCCGTCACTGAAGGACTACCGCGTCGAGATCTGTCTCGGTTTCGTGTTCCTCCTCACCGTCGCCAACCTTCGTGGAGTGAAGGAGTCCGGCAAGTACTTCGCTCTCCCGACCTACGCATACATGGTGGCGATGGCCATGTTCATCACCTGGGGCGTCATCTCGAAGGCGAAGGGCGACCTCCATGCCATACCCGTCGACATCGAGGGGTTGCAGGAGGTTCGGGAGCACTTCAAGGTCAGCGACGGGTTCGTGCCCGTCAGCGCCTACATCTTCGCCCGGGCGTTCTCCTCCGGCGCTGTCGCGCTGTCGGGTGTGGAGGCGATCTCCAACGGCATCCCGGCCTTCCGCAAGCCGACGTCGAGGAACGCCGCAATCACTTTGGTGTGGATGTCATTGATCCTCGGCTCGGGGTTCCTCGGGATATCCATGGTCGCGTCCTGGATGAAGCCGACACCCTCGGAGCACGAGTCGCTGATCTCGATCATGGGTGAGCAGCTCATGGGACGCGGTGCTCCCTACTACTTCCTGCAGTTCGCGACGATGGCAATCCTGATCCTCGCCGCGAACACCGCCTACGCGGACTTTCCCAGACTCGCTGCGATTCTCGGCAAGGACGGCTACCTGCCGCGCCAGTTCGCCGCCCGTGGCGACCGTTTGGTGTTCTCCAACGGCGTGCTGATCCTGGCCGGACTCGCTTCGATACTGCTTGTCGTCTTTCAAGGCGATGTGTCGAAGCTGATCCCGCTCTACGCCGTCGGCGTCTTCACCAGCTTCACCCTCAGTCAGAGCGGCATGGTGCGCCACCACCTCAAGGAGAAGCAGAAGGGGTGGAGGCTGTCGATGGCGTTCAGCGTGGTTGGCGCGATCGCGACGGGCGTCGTCATGGTCGTCGTCATCGTGTCCAAGTTCCTCATCGGAGCCTGGATTGTCGTCGTCATCGTCCCCCTCATCGTCCTGGCGTTCAAGGCGGTGAACCGTCACTACAAGTCCGTCGGGGCTCAGCTTCGGACGGTGCCCCACCCCGAGGAGCCAGTCCTTGAGCACAGCGTCGTCGTGCTGGTCGGGGGGCTGCAGAAGTCGTCGCTTGCAGCGTTGCGCTACGCCCGTTCGGTCGATGCCACCAACACGGTTGCGCTGTCGGTCGCCATCGACGAGGACCACGCCGAACGGATTCGTGCCGACTGGGACCGCTTCGGTATCACCGTCCCGCTCGAGATTCTCGAGTCGCCCTACCGCGACCTGACCACGATTGTGATCAACCACCTCGACGAGCTCGATCGCAACTGGGGCCACGACTACGTCACCGTCGTGATCCCCGAGTTCGTCACGCCCCACTGGTGGCAGGGCGTCCTGCACAACCAGTCGGCGCTCGCGCTCAAGCTCCGCCTCCTCGCACGCCGCAACACGGTGGTCGTGTCGGTGCCGTTCCACTTGTTCGACGACACCGAGACTCCCGATGGCCACGACGCCGGTCTCGCCCACCCCGAGATCGAGACGACCCGCGTCGAACCCGTGGGCTGAGCGAAGCGACCCGACGCGGGCGGATCCAACCAGGAGGATGGTGCTCCAGCGCGCCCTCGAAGCACCGCGACAGCACCATCCTCAACTCCGCACCACGGGAATCAGTGGGTCGTCACGTCCGAAGGTCGGCACTGATCACTGTGTCGAGGATGACCGCATCGGGCGATCCGACGAGCGCGGGGGAGTTGGCCGGAGTTGCCCAGATCTCGGTCTCGAGGAACCCGAGGAACGCCGCGGCCTCCTCGATGGTGTCGAAGTCGAGATCCACGACGATGCGATGAGGATCGTCGAGCGGTTGGCGTACCAGTTCGCGTACGACGCCGGCGTGGCGACGCACCTCTCGGAGGGGCTCGAACGCGGCTCGCCAGACGGCGAGATCGCTGATGGCATGGTCGATGTGCAGGGTGGGCATGCCGTCACGGTACGAAACGAAGCAGCACCGGAATATCCCAGGTTCCTGGGGTTTGCGGAGGCCTGCACGTAGGTTCAGCGCCCGTGAATGCGGGCGAGGAGGGCCGGTCGACTCCGCGCGCCCGTCTTGGCGAAGATCGCCTTGAGCTGACTTCGCGCGGTGTGCCGGGTCACGCCCAGGGCGGCCTGGAGGAAGTCCATCGCGGCCACGTAGTCGTCGATCCGGCCCTGGAAGCTCGTCACGCCCTCGCTCTCGCCCGCCCCCTGGAAGTCGAGCGCCAGCACGTACGCGCCCGTCCGCGACAGCTCGCGCGCCTCGTCGGCCCAGGGCTCCTTCGTGACCCAGCCGCCGTGACCCCACACCACGGCTGCCGCCGAGGGGCGGCGCGGGACGAAGAGCAAGTCAGCTCGCCGCCCTCCGTCGCGGCCGTCCCGGCCGCCCCGCCGGCGCCTTTGGCCCAGCCCGCCCTCGCGGCCGACCCCGTGCGCGAGCGCGTGCTGGCCATCGTCTCCGCCAAGACGGGCTATCCCCCGGACATGCTCGACCCGCAGCTCGACCTCGAGGCCGACCTGGGGATCGACACGGTCAAGCAGGCCGAGCTGTTCACGGCGGTGCGCGAGGAGTGGGGCATCCCGCGCGACGAGAGCCGCAAGCTGCGCGACTACCCGACGCTCCACCACGTGGTGCGCTT
>JAIBBP010000199.1 GCA_019694615.1 Microthrixaceae bacterium
CGTCAGCGCGCGTCGAGCAGCGTCCCGACGGCTCGATCACGGTCGTGCTCGCCGGCGAGATCGACCACGACGGAATGGCGACGATCGAGCGCACCCTGCATCAGGCGTCGACCGACGCTCGTGGAGTGCTGCGGCTCGACTGTGCCGGGGTGACGTTCGTCGACTCGGCCGGCCTGCGGTCGATCCTTCAGGCACAGATCACGGCGAGCGATCGGGGCGTGCGGTTCGCGCTGGTGAACCCCGCCGAGACGGTGAGCCGACTTTTGCAGCTCACCGGGCTCGACTCCCTCATCTCCGGCGACGACTGAGCGACCTCGCCGGGGAGCGGCGACGGCGAGGCGACGGCGAGGCGACGGCGAGGCGGACCGTCTAGCCTTGCCGTCGCTCGATCGGTGGAGGATCAATGCAACCGACCTTGTCTACTCCGTTGCGGCGGTTTGCATTCGCCGTCGGGCTGATCACGACCGCACTGGCAGCATCGGGGTGCCCCACTCAACCGGGCTCGGGTACTGCACCCGGCACCTCCGCTCCGACAACGTCGACCACATCCACGTCCACCCTGCCGACGGGCAATCGCGCTCCGCTGATCGGTGCGTTCGCCGCGTCGAACCCGACCGGCGCGGTGCCGCTAACGACAGCGCTCACGTGGTCGATCTCCGATCCCGACGGCGATCCGTTGACCTGCCTACTCGACGCCGATGGTGACGCGGTCGTCGACAAGACGGTCATCGGGTGCACCTCGTCGTCGGTTCGCGCGGCGACCGTGTCGAGTCCCGGTGCGGTGTCCGCCTCCCTGCGGGTCAGCGACGGCCTGGCCGAGGCGGTGGCGCTCACGACGGTCAGCCCCTCGCCGGCGAGTGGCGATGCGTTCTCGATCACCCTTCGGATCAACGGCTCGATGACTCCGTCTCAACGCGAGGCATTCAGCCACGCAGCCTCCCGGTGGGCCGAGGTGATCCGTGGTGGCCTTCCCGACACCGTGCTCAGTGTTGCCGCCAATGCTTGCAACACCGGGGCCGCGGCGTTCAGCGGTGCGGTGGATGACGTGATGATCGACGCGACCGTCGCCCCTATCGACGGGGCCGGGGACATCCTGGGTCAGGCGGGGCCGTGCCGGCTGCGCTCGACCAGCGGACTACCTGTGTACGGCGTGATGTCGTTCGATTCGGCGGACGTTGAAGTCCTCCAGCAGGACGGCGACTTCGATGCGGTGATCCTGCACGAGATGGGTCACGTGCTGGGGATCGGGACGTTGTGGAGCGGCCGAGGGCTCGTCGGGGCGGGGAGCTCCGATCCCTCCTTCAGCGGCATCGTCGCCCGCAGCGGTTGGCAGGATGTTGGCGGAATCGGCAACGTCCCGGTCGAGAACTCCGGGGGCCCCGGCACCGCTGACTCGCACTGGCGTGAGGTGTCGCTCCAAGGGGAGCTGATGACGGGCTACATCGATCACAACGACAACCCGCTCAGCGCGATCACCGTCGGAGCGTGCGCCGATCTCGGTTACGTCGTCGATCTCGCCGCTGCTGACCCCTACGGTCGGCCTCGATTGCGCCGTGGCGAGTCCGGGATCTCCGAGTCCGAGGCGCTTCACACGCAGCCGATCGTGCCGTCCGGTACGGTGCCTGGCTGACCGGTCCATGCACCGCCGGTAGAGTCGCCGGCATGGAGTGGCCACCGATGACGGCGGGTCGCTGGTGTTCGGTGGTCGCGAGCGTGGCGGTGTACGCCCTGCTCGGTGTCGTGATCTCGACGGCAGCGAAGGACGAGGTGACGGGCCGCCTCGTCGAAGCAACGTCGACGACCGATCGTCCGACAAGGAGGGAGGTCGTGGCGGACACGACCACGAGCACGGCGGTAGAGGAGTCCAGCACCACGGCAGCGGTCACGACCACCACCATGCCTCCCCGGGCGCTACCCGCCCGGCTTGCGCCGATGGGGACGGGTCCGCTGACCGGTTCGGTGATCGCGGTCGATCCGGGTCACAACGGCCAGAACTTCATGTACAGCGATGTCGGCCGGGCCGGAAGCCTCGAAGGGGACGGGCTCTTGTGCAACACGGCTGGCTCGACGACCGACGCAGGCCTCAGCGAACTCCACATCAACTGGGAGGTCGGCACGCGGCTCGCCACCCTGTTGCGCCAGCAGGGTGCCGAGGTGATCCTGACCCACGGAGACAACGACGGCTTCGGTCCGTGCGCCGATGAGCGGGGTGCAATCGGTCGGGATGCCGGGGTGGCGGCGTTCGTGTCGATCCACGCGGACGGGAGCGCTCCGGGATCGTCGGGATTCCACGTGATCTTTCCGGCGCCCAAGGAGACCCTCGAACCTGCGATGGTCGCAGAGTCGCGCCGTCTCGCCGCAGCGGCCCGCGACGAGCTCGTGTCCATCGGTGGACGGCCCGCCAACTACGTCGGTTCCAACGGAGTGCAGGAACGCGGCGACCTCGCCAACCTCAACACGGCGAACCGGCCGGCGATCCTTGCCGAGCTGGGGAATCTCAAGAACGCGACCGACGCGGCGATGCTGTCGGTGGACCTCAGCTACACGCAGATCGCCCGGGCGCTCGCCCGAGCGGTGGTCCGGTTTGTGAGCCTTCGCGCTGCGGGAGCGGCCCTCTCCGCCGACATCGACGGCAACGGTTGGCCGGACTTCCTCCTCGGGGCGCCGCAGCTGGCGACGACGACGGCCCCACCGCCGTTCCAGACGACGCCGACCTTCGCGCCGCCGACGGAGGTTCCGCCGACGGAGGTTCCACCGACCGTCGCCCCGCCGACGGACGTACCGCCGACGGAGCCGACCGCGACGGCACCTCCGAGCACCGTGGCGCTCGTACCCGGCTGATCCCGCGGGGAGCCTCACATATGTGGTCTGAACTGCTAAGTTCGCTCACATGCGTTGGTACTCGACGACCGAGGTTGCCGAACTCCTCGGTGTGAGCGCCGAGACCGTGCGTCGCTGGTGCGACGACGGCAAGTTGGCCGCCGAGCGGCGAGACGGCGGAAGTCGTGAGATCCCCGGCCCCGAACTGGCGCGGTACCTCCTCGAGCTCGGCGAGGCCTTCACCGCTGACGGAATCTCGCGTCAGTCGGCCCGCAACCGGTTCACCGGCGTGGTGACCAAGGTCGAGCGGGATGGTCTTGTCGCGGTCGTCGAGATCCACGTAGGTCGGCACCGCGTGGTGTCGATGATGACGACGGAGGCCGCCGACGACCTCGGGCTCGAACCGGGAGACCTTGCAACCGCCGGCATCAAGTCCACCAACGTCGTCATCGAACTCCCTCCGAGCCGCTGACGATCGGTGTTCCCCGTCCAAACCCCCGAGATATGACCGAAAGGCGCCACACCATGACTCCTCGCAGCCTTGCTGCCCTCCTCGCCGCTGCCACGCTGGTCGCACTACCGGCATGCGGCGACGACACCGATTCGTCGGAGTCGACCGACACCACCGCCGCGGCGGAGGCCGCGACCACAACGGCAGCCCCGGAGCTGGACGGCGAGATCGTCGTCTCGGCGGCAGCGTCGCTCACCGAGTCGTTCACCGAGTTGGGTGAGCAGTTCGAAGCCGAGCATCCTGGTGTCACCGTCACGTTCAACTTCGACTCGTCGGGAACGCTGGCCACCCAGATCCAGTCCGGCGCCCCAGCCGACGTCTTCGCGTCGGCCGACACGACCAACATGGGCAAGCTCGCCGACGCAGGACTGTTGGCGGGTGACGCAGTGACCTTCGCGCGCAATCGCCTTGCCATCGTCGTGAAGCCGGGGAACCCTGCCGGAATCGACGAACTCGACGACCTCGCGACCGCAGGCATCGTGTCGTTGTGCGTCGAAACAGCGCCCTGCGGGAAGTACGCCGATCAGGTGTTGTCGGCGGCCGGCGTCGTCATCCCGGCGGACAAGGTCACCCGCGGCCAGAACGTGAAGGCGACGTTGTCCGCTGTGGCCGACAGCGACGCCGTCGCCGGCATCGTCTACACCACTGACGCGCAGGGAGCCGACGCCGACACCGACGAGGTGGAGATCCCCGATGCCGACAACGCGCTCGCCGACTACCCGATCGCAGCGATCAAGGCGTCGGCCGAGCCGGAGGCTGCTGCGGCGTTCGTCGAGTTCGTGACGGGCGAAGCCGGCCAGAAGGTCCTGTCGGAGGCTGGGTTCCTCCAGCCGTGAGCGAGTCGGCGCGACGTCCGCCGCCAGCCGTCTCGGCGGTTGGGCTGGTGGCCGTCGCGCTGTTCGCAGTCCCTCTCGCGGGACTGCTGTCCAAGGTCGAGTGGTCGACGCTCGTCGACGACCTCAGCTCGGCGGCCGCCGTCGATGCCCTGCGGCTGTCGCTGGTGAGCTCGATCGGGGCGACCGCGATCTCGGTCGGCCTCGGCCTTCCGCTCGCGTGGGTCCTGGCGCGGGCGAACCTGAGGGGTCGATCCTTCGTCCGTTCGCTCGTGTTGGTGCCGATGGTGTTGCCCCCCGTCGTCGGAGGCGTCGCCCTGTTGAGCGCGTTCAGTCGCACCGGTCTGGTCGGTGAGCCCCTCTACGAGTGGTTCGGGGTGCAGCTCACGTTCACCCTGTGGGGAGCGGTGCTCGCCGAGGTCTTCGTCGCCATGCCGTTCTTCGTGATCACCGTCGAGGCGGCGATCCGCGGCTTCGATTCCCGCTACGAGGACGCTGCGGCGTCGCTGGGGGCGCGGCGTTGGGTGACCTTCGGGCGGGTGATCCTCCCGCAGATCCGGCCGGCGGTGGTCGCTGGGGCGGTGTTGACGTGGGCGCGGGCGCTCGGCGAATTCGGGGCGACGATCACCTTCGCCGGCAACATCGCCGGTCGAACCCAGACCCTTCCGCTCGCGGTCTACCTGGCGCTCGAGGGCCGAACGTCGCTGGCTCTGGCGCTCAGCGTCGTCCTGTTGGCGGTGTCGCTCGGCGTGATCGTCGCGCTCCGCGACCGCTGGTTGCAGCGGGCATGAGCGCTGTGTTGAGCGTCGATGCGACGGTGCGCCGCCCCGAGTTCGAACTCGCCGTGGCGTTCGAGCTCGACGCCGGCGAGGTGCTCGCGACGATGGGGCCGAACGGCTCGGGGAAGTCGACCCTGCTCGGGGTGATCGCCGGAATCGTTGACGCCGAGGGGCGGGGCGAAGTCAACGGGGTTCCGTATCT
>JAIBBP010000208.1 GCA_019694615.1 Microthrixaceae bacterium
CCCGTAAACTTCGTCGAACCCCCCCACCTCCGCTACGCAGCTCCGCCGCATGAGCAGACACGCTCCCGGAAGCCAATCTCGTCGAACTATCCCACTGCTGAGCGCGCTGTCCTGGATGCTGCCTGCACCACTCAGTTTAGTGATGACCTGGGGTCCGACCGCGCCTAGTGTCTCGTCGGCGTCTAAAGCCTCGGAGAGCAACCGGATGGTGTCCTGCCGAACGGTCAGATCGTGTGATGCGATCGCTCCGTACTCGATTGACGTGCTTAGCCAGCGCTCGATTGCGATGTTCGCGGCTCCAGCGAAGCCAAGGTTCTGACCTGGGGTTACAACGGAAGCTCGACCGCCGAGAGCGACCTCCAATGCGGTAGCATCTTCTGGGCTGTTGTTGATGACCGCAATGGCGACTGGAACGTCGCTCCGAAGGATCGACTCAACGGCCTCTACGACCCAACTGACCCTTCTCCAATGAATGAGAGCTAGTGCTACGCGAGGTCGTTGCGCCGAGTCGTCGATTGCGACTGGTTCGCTCACTTGCGATCTCCTCGACGTGATTGGCGGGGGTGGCTATCAACCACTCTGAATGAGGCGTCCGCGGAGATGGAAGAACTGATGTCGAATCCTACCCCGCTGTGTCCGGCGGAGAATAGTAGTCGTAGTAGTAGTAGGCTCGCCGGCTGGCGGTTCGCGTGCCGATCAGCACGATCCCGAGGATTTGTGCATCAAGCCGGCCGAGGTAGGCGATCGTGTCGAGTAGCTCCTTCTCGTGCGAAACGCCGGCACGCACCACCAACACGACGTAGTCGACGACGGGGAGTTGGTCGATCGTGTCGTTGGCTGCCTTGATCGGGCTGGAATCCAGCACAACCGTGGCGCCTCGGCGGACCCCCTCCCGGCACAACTCGGTGGTTGCGTCGGCCAGGCCGGCTACCTCCCGGGTGCCTTTCCCGGACGCCACTGCATAGAGGTCGTGGACGTGCGTCTGCTGCACGACGTCGTCGACGGTGGGTCGGTTGACGTCGAGTTTCGCAAAGTCCTGCAGCGATGGCGACGACGACACTCCGATCAGCTGGTCGACTTTCGGCTTCCGGAAGTCGGCCCCGACGAGCAATGTGGGAGTGCCGACCTCTGCGAGCGCCATGGCGAGCAGCGCCGAGGTCGTCGACTTCCCTTCGCCGGGCGAGGTCGAGGTCACCAGGAACACCGACGGCGGGTCCGGTGTGAGCGCCTCCCCCGACGGTGTCGGGGCAGGTGTCTGGCTTCGCTGCTGCACGAAATGCACGGCTGACCGAACTCGGCGGTACGGCTCGGCCCACACCCCGGCGAGCGCGACCCGTCCCTCCTCGTCGCGGCCGCGTCGACCCTCGGGCAGCCACCCGATCTCTGCGAGAACGGGAATGTCGGTGATCTCGGCGAGTTCGTCGCGACTGTCGATCCGGCGATTCAACCGCTCCACGATCATGACGAGGATGGCGCCCAGAAGGAGACCGAGGATCCCCCCGAGAGCACCTCGCACGATCTTGGAGGTTGGCACGCCGATGATGCTGGTCGGAGCAGGCCGGGCTGGCTCGGGGCCGAGCGTCGAGTACGGCCCCGTCTGGGCGAGAACGTCCTCGACCTCCCGAAGGCTCGTGTGAAGTTCGAGGGCTTGTTGAGACAGGGCGCTGCGTTGTTGAACCAGCTGGATCGTCGCGAAGTCAGTGCCGGGAACGAAACCCGGTTGGGTGAACTGCGGATTTGCGTCATCGAACGCCTTGAGTGCAGCTGTATTGGCCTCGATGTCCTCGAGGATCTGCTCCTTGCGGGAGCGGTCACCTGCCTGGAACTTGGCGTTCGACGCCTCGAGGAACGCGTCGACGAACGCAGCCACCCGCGCCGTCGCGGCGTCCTTGTCGGCGTCGTTGGTCGAGAACGTGAGGGCGTTGGTGGAGGAGTCGTACGACACCACCATGCTCTGCGCAAGGACGTTCGGCTCCACGGTTGAGTTCAGCTTCTTGGCGGCGGCGGCGGGGATGGCGCCTCTCGTTGCGGTGAGGGCGTCTTGTGGGCTCCCTCCGCCGGTGGCCAGCACGACCTGCTGCGCCGTGTACAGCGTCGCGGTCGTCGTCTTCGCGAACGTCGACGACACAACCCCGCCGACCAACCCGAGGAGGGCGCAGAACAACAGGATCGTCCAGCGCCGACGTAGGATCGAGGCGAGCTTGATCACCGGCGGCCTTCCTCGGGCCGGTCGTGGAGGCTCGGGGCCGGGTCGGTGGCCTTGGTCGTTACGGTTCGGGGGGCGGAGCCGAACCACGAGCGTCTGATTCGTGGGGCGATCGGCATGGCAAGGATTGTCAACATCAGCGGCAGCATCTGGGTCCGTTGTCGGGCCAGGATCCCGAAGTTCGCGATATAGGAGAACGCGACGATGAACGTGACGGTGAAGGCGAGACAGTAGACGAGGTACGGTCGGCGAGCGAGTGCCTTGGTCCACGTGATGAGCCGGCGCCGTCCGGCGATGGCGACTGACAACAGGAGGACGCCCTCGCCGGATGCGATGACGCTGTTGACGCTGTGCGCCTCCCAAGGGAACGGCCGGACGAGCACCGTGACCATAGCGGCAGGGAAGTCGACGGGCGACGTGACGGCGATGGGGTCGTAACTGGAACCGCCCTCCGATGTCTGGGCCTTCGTTCTCTCCAGAACGCTGGTCAGGCCCTGATCGTCCTCGGGGCCTGTTCCGTCGCCGAGCACCTTGCCGACCTGTGTGGTTGCGATCCCGGCGCCGGCGAGCAGGACGCCCAGCGCAAGAACGCGGATCGCGAACGGCCGCGCCGACGCCCGCTTGTCCTCCTGTTGGCTGAACCCGGTGACGACACTGACGACTCCTGCCATCGCCAAGGACACGATGGCGATCAGCGACATGTGCGGCCGGACGAAGAACAATCCCGCAGTGCCGATGAGGAAGATCAACAGCCCCGATGCGTTGGCGGCACTGCTGAGCAGTTTCGCCGCCCCGAACGACGCGATGCCGATCGAGAACACCATGAGTGCTTCCTTGCCGATCGACGAGGGCCAGAAGAGCATCGACGGGAGGAGCAGCACGAGTAGTGCGTATCGCCGCGAGTCCCCGTCGGGCACCCCGCGTCGAAACGCTCGATACATGAGGAGTTGACCGACTAAGCACAGCCACGAGAAGACGAACGACGCGGCGTAGCGGGAGACGCCGGTGATCATGTAGATGAACCCGACCACGACGGCGATGCGGTTGGTCTCCTCGCCGCGGCCTGCAAGGGCGGGTACTTCGAACACGAAGTTGCCCTGTCGGTAGAGATGCATGAGGTACTCGCCGCCACCCGAGTACACGCCAGCGTCTCCGTTGTCCGCGTACACGACGGTGATGACGAAGTACCTCACCAGCGTGAAGATGGCCTTGAGTGCGAGTGCCCAGTAGAGGATGTTGAGAACCGCCGGGTCTTCCTTCCTCGCGATCCACCGCAGCAGTGGCACGGTCGCGATCGCCAGGACCAACACGACGATGACGCCCATGAAGGCGTCGAAGTTCATCAGGTCGATGCTCGCGAAGATCGCAACCAGGAGCACCGAGACCGTACCGATCACAATGGCTGCGGTGCGGTCCGCTGGGCCATCGTGTCGGCGTTGAACGCCGATCACGCCACCGCGCCCGGGCGAGCTGAGTGCGTCGGAATCAGGGCCGCGGGCATCAGCTCAACTCTAGTGACGGTCGCGCGATTCGCCCCCTCGGGCCCGGTCAGCCCCCGTTGCCAGGCGGCTATAGTGGCTTTCGATCGTTTGCACCGCACGGCGCACATCGAAGGCTGACGAAGCGCCGAGCGCACCGTCGGCGAGTTGCGCACGGAGTACCTGGTCGGCGAGTACGGAGCCCAGTGCGTCGCCAAGCTCTACGGGGTCCTCGGGCGCCACGAGCAAACCGGATGCCCCGTGTTCAACGGCGAGCGGAAGACCTCCGACGCGCGGCGCGACGACGGGCAGTCCGAGCGCCATCGCTTCCATGACCGCCACTGGCAGCCCCTCCTGCCGCGATCCCAGTGCGAACACGTCGCTCGCCACCATCAACCGGTCGACATCGGAGCGAAATCCGAGGAGTCGGACGGTTGCCCCCAGGTCGAGTTGTGCGATCCGTGTGCGGTGAACGTTCTCAAGGCCCCCGTGGCCGACGCCGAGGATCACAGCGCCGGGCACGTTTCGGCGGACGTGCTGTGCTGCCTCGATGAGCACGTCCCATCCTTTCTCCCGCCGATGGTTGGCCACGACGATCACGACGGGCGCATCGGGGGTGATTCCCAACTCCCGACGCACCTCGGCCCGGATTGCCGACGCTCTTGGGAGCAGCTCGGCGGCGCCGGTGAGGTCGATGCCATGCACCAGCACCTCCGATCGCCCGCGGAGCGGTCGCGGGACGCTGTCAATCGCGTCCTGGGACACGGCGAGTCGGGCGTCGTCGAGCGGATAGGTGGTGACGTTGATCAGCCTGGTCGGCCACGAGTAGCAGTCCCACGAGTTGTGTTCGGTCGTCATCACCGCAGGGCGGTGGTGCAGGCTCCGAAGCGCCGGCCGTGCGACTGCTGCGACTGCGGGTGAATGAAGGTGCACGACGTCGATTCGATGTTCCAGCACCAGGCGGCGGAGTGCGCGGCCCCACCCGAGCGGACCCAGGCGTCCATCCAGCCGGTGCACGGGGACTCCAAGGCCCTCGAGTTCGGGGACAACCGAGTTGGGACGGTCGACCACGTACGCGGCGTGGTAGTCGAAGCGCTCGCGGTCGCCGGCCGCGGCCTGATGCACGAGCAGTCGCTCCATACCTCCCGGGCCGAGGCCCTTGGCGACCCACAGCACGCGGATTGGCGGGGCGCCGTCCGGGTCTCCGTCGGCGACGGCGTGCTCAGGCGATGCCACGGTGCTCACACCACTCAGCGAACATCGCAACGTCCCAAATTCGGTAGGCGTGCGAGCCGCGCCCCGCCTGGAGTTTCCCCCACACTTCGTCGACGACTGCCCCGTGGAGGTGGGCCCGCACCGGTTCGCTCATCAGCCGTTCCCGCGCCCACCCCGCCAGAGGT
>JAIBBP010000253.1 GCA_019694615.1 Microthrixaceae bacterium
GCTACTGCTGTGAACCCGAACATCGCTGTCAACGTCCAGCGTTGTGCCTCCTTGAACTGACCCGTGATCTCGGATCGGAGTTCGGAGGTCTCGGATCGGAGTTCGGCGGCAACTCGATCCTGCCGATCTTGGAGCGCACCAAGAGCGATCTCCAGTCGGTCGAAGCCAGCCTTCATTTCGGTGCGCATCTGGTTGGACTCAGCCTTCGTCTCGGTGCGCAGCTGGCTGAACTCGGCTTTCGTCTCGGTGCGCATCTGGTTCGCTGCCGCGGTGGTTTCGATGCGCAGGTTCTCGATCTCGGCCCGTGTCTGGTCGAACCCGGCAGTAGTGGCGGCTCTGAGGTGGTCGATCTCGGCTTTTGTGGCGGCTTGGTGGTTGGCAAGGTCGGTCTTGGTGGCGGCCCTCAGGTGGTCGATGTCGGCCCTGAGGTGGTCAATGTCGGTCTTGGTGTCAGCCCTCAGGTGGTCGATGTCGGATTTGGTGACAGCCCTGAGGTGATCAAGGTCGGCCTTGGTGGCGACATCGGCCCAACCGGATGGTGGCAGGTGTTCCATGAGGGTTGCGGCCTCCTCAGCGCCGAGTGACGCGATGAGTGCTTCATGAAGCTGGTGGCGGGCGGATTCGGTACTGGCCATGGTCGGGTTCCTCTGCGGGTTCGTCAAGGAGGTGTCCCTGACGCGGGGCCCGAGCGGCGGCTTCACCGCACCCGCCGACAGTGTGGAAGGGGAGGTTGAGCTGCTACCCGACGGTAGCACCACGCTCTGACACCTTCAGCGTCGACGCGGAACGGCCGGGCGGTGGCCCGGGCTACTGGCTGAAGAACGCCATCAGCAGCCCCAACACACTGGTGGAGACTGACGTGAACGCGAACATCGCCTTGACCGTCGAGCTGTGTGCTTCCTTGAACTGGACCGCGATCTCGGTGCGGAGTTGGAAGGTCAACAAGTCCATGGACGACCGCACCGCGGCGAACTCGAGCGCGGTGGTCTCCCGGAGGTGGTCGAGGTCGGTCTTGGTCGCGGCGCGCAGGTGGTCGAGGTCGGTCTTGGTGGCGACGTCGGCCCAGCCGATCGGCGGTAGGTGTTCCATGAGGGTTGCGGCCTCCTCTGCGCCGAGTGACGCGATGAGTGCTTCGTGCAGCCGGTGGCGGTCGGATTCGGTGATGGCGATGGTCGGGTCCCTTTGCGGTTTCGTCAAGGAGGCGTCCCTGCCGCGGGTCCGAGCGGCTGCTCCACGGCACCGACCGTCGGTGAGTACGGGTGAGAGCCGCAACCCGACGGTACCAGCAGGGTCTGACAGGCGTTCCGGCGGCGCAGATCGGCTCGGCTGTGGTCGCCGAGGCCGGCGCCCGATCGGGTGGTTCAGGCTCGCATGGTGCTGCTTGCCTGTCGCCGCGGTGGCCACGGCCAACCCGAAGCGCACATCAGCCGAGCGCCCCGCCGCCACGAGTTCATCCCTCGGCCGCCGCGAGGCCGGTCACCAGGTCGGCTTCCTGCAACTCGAGGAGGAACCGGTTGACCTCGGGGTTTCGCCCGATCTCCGGAAGGGCCATCCACACCGCGGTGGCCTCCTCGTTGAGCACCACCACCGACCGGTTGGTGCGGTGGAACAACACGGCGATGTCGTCGAACCGGACGGTGATGGCCTGGGCTGATCGGGACGGCCCGTCACCCTCAGCGCCCTGCCCCGGCCCGGGGGTGACCTTCCACGACACAGTCGGCGACGACGGCGGCTTGTCGAACAACTCACGCACGCGACTGGCCGCCTCCGCGGATGAGCTGTAGCGGAGGCTGACCGTCGGCACCGAGGCCGCCAGGGCCGCGAACCCGGTGCAGGCGGCGACGGGAACCTGCACCATGTCGAGGTTGTTGGCGGCGAGCGCTCTGAACGCGGCGGTGGGTTCGAGCGGCTCGACAGTCGGCGGGGTGGGGGAGTCGGCAACTCGGTCGAGGACGACGACGAGCGCCGGTCGGCCGGCGAGTCGATGCCGGGATCCGAACGCCTCGGGAGCGAGCAGGACGGTCAGGCCCTGGTGCTCGGACAGCGGCTGAACGAGTGGTGGAAGGTGCTCGACTCCGCCGGGTTTGACGGCGATCGGGCGGGTGAAGCCCGACACCGTCGCGGCGTCGGGGTGGACGGCGACCTGTTCGTCGGTGATGAGATCGAGGCCGCTGGCGAGGAGGTGCGCGGCCAGCGTCGACTTGCCTGCCCCGGAGTCGCCGAGAAGGAGGACGGTGCGACCGGTGCTGTCGGCGACGGCGGCGGCGTGCAGCCGCGGCACCACCGACTGCTCGTCGAGCCGGTGACGGGTCAGCATCCCGAGGATGCGGTCGGCGACGTCCGCGGTTGGGACCGGCTTCTCGTCGCCGTCGCCGAATCGGACCATCAACCAGGACGGCCACTCGGTCGTGTCGATCGTGACGGTCAGCAGTTTCCCAGGAGCGTCGTCGACGGCGTCGATCGGCGGTCGGCCCGCCAGCAGCGTTCGCACCGTCTCGTGAGCTTCGGTGGCGGTGCCCCCCAGCACGACGCGATCGCACCGCACCGCGGCGTCGTCGGAGGCGAGTTCGACTCGGTGGATGGCGAAGCTGGGCTCGGCCGACGGGGCCGGCGCGTTCACCCGTCGATCAGGTCTTCGAGGTCGTCGAGCACCGACTCGGCGAAGAACTCCGGATCCTCCACGTCGTAGGCGTGGGCGACCACCGCGGTAGGGTCGACGAGGTGCGCGATCCGGCGTGGGTGGGTGGTGTCCTGGTCCGCGGCACCGACCGCACGGGCGAGGGCACCGTCGCGGTCCGACAGCAGCGCGAACGGCAGGGAGTACTTCGCCCGGAACGCAGCGTTGTCGGCCGGCTCGTCGAACGACGCGCCGAGGACGCGACAACCCAGCTCGTCGAAGGCCTCGATCTGATCGCGAAGACCCTGTGCCTGGGCGGTGCATCCGGGCGTGTCGGCCTTGGGGTACCAGTAGAGAAGGAACCACGATCCGGACACGTCCTCGGACGTGAAACCGTTGCCGGAGTGGTCGACAAGGTCGAAGCGGGGATATATGCCGCCGATGCTCAGGTTCATGGTCGCGATGGTACCGACTGGGTTGGCGTCGACCCGGATCGAGCCTTGTCTCCTGATCGCCCGGCGGCCCTACAGTTCAGATGCCGGCCGATAGTTCGAGACGCCCGGATCCGATGACCCCTGTGCCCCGGAGACGAAGATGAGTAAACACGTTGGAGCGTCGACCTCGGATCTGGCTGCGGCCGCTGCGGAGTTCGCCCGTTCGGGCGTCGCGGTCGTCAAGGAGTTGGTGCCACGGCCCGTCGCCGTCTACCTCTCCTCGGTCCTCTCGGTGATGCACGGGGCCGGGCGGCTGACCTCGGACCGTTCCCAGGTGCCAGGAGCGTTCGTGACCTACGGGGATCCAGCCTTCGACACCCTGTTGCCGCTGCTGGCTGGCCCGATGTCGCAGATCACCGGCGTGGAGCTGTGGCCTACCTACTCGTTCGCCCGCACGTACCTGCACGGCCAGGAGCTCACGAAGCACAGCGACCGCCCGTCGTGCCAGTACAGCGTGACTGTCCATCTCGGCGCGAGCGACGACGAGGCGTGGCCGATCGAGATCACCGACCTCGGCGGCGCGGACCGCTCCATCGAGCTCGCACCAGGCGACGGACTCGCCTACCTCGGCTGCGAGCTCACCCATTGGAGGGGTCCTTGCCCATCACAGTGGTACTCCCAGGCGTTCCTGCACTACGTCGACAGATCCGACCGGAATCTCGTATTCGACGGGAGACCCAGTCTGGGTCGTCCCCGGCCCAACTGAGCCATCCGCCCGCGGGCGACTATCCACGGTGTCGTATCGGGTCAGGACCGGATATCATGGTTCGGCCGTGCCCGGCGCTGGGCACCTGAAGGGCGCGGCGAAGGAGATTCCGATGGATGATGGCGTGAGCGAGGACGCCCCCCCCGGCAAGAGGACGGCGACCAGCGGCGCGTGAACCGACGCGACGCGCTGCGCAAGGCAGCAGCCGGTGCGGCTGTGGCGGGTGCCGCGTGGTCCGCCCCGGCGGTGAAGGGCCTCAGCGTCGTGCCTGACTACGCGGCAGCCGGCACATCGACCGGGCTGACTCGCGTCTTCCGCATCCTCGGCGTTGACCGCGACTACAACGAGCTTGACGTATCGACGGTAACCCACGACTTTCGTGGGCTGCCGACCCCGGATGTCAGCGCAACGGGCGGCTGGGGTGTGGCACCCCCCGGCGACCCGGCGTACAGCCCTTCAACGGCACAGGTGTTGGAGAACGGCCCCGCAGGTCACCCAGGGTCGTTGGTGACGATGACCGCCACGTTGGGCGCGGCCGGTTCCGTGTCGGCCACGATGCAGAACAGCCCCAGCGTCTACTTCCGGGCCGACGCATCCTCGAACCCCACCTACACGGCACCAGAGCGGATCCAGATTCCGGTCACCTTCAACGTCGACCCGCCGTTCAACAAATGCAGTGTCACAGAAGGAACGCTGTTTCGATCCGTCTCCTACAACGCGTTCAACGACGTCTGGGACCTCGCCCCCGGCAGCGACGCGATGAACTACCCGTACCCGGCCCCGCTGGAGGCCCCGTCGCCGACAACCCTGGGGCCGGCACCGGCGCCCTTGGCGCCGGAGTACTTCACGCAGCCCGCGTCCCTGTCGAACACGCCGGGGCTGACATCGAACGTTGCCCCGTGGATGAACATCTCTCCGGCACCTCTGCCCAACAACCCGGGAACCTTCACCCAAATCATCACAGTCGAGAACCGCCAGCAACCTGGCGCCCCGAATCAGAATCAGCGGATCTTGGAGATCCGCTTTGTCGTTTCCTGCACGACTTGATCCGCGACCCGCTTGACATGCTCACGGTCCGACCCGGGTTCGGCACGCACCGCCTGCGACTTAGCGCCACGCCTAGCGACGCGGACGAGTTGCGGCTCGCGCGAGCCGATCGCGCTGGACTCGACGCTGCGGCGGACCGTGTGGCGGAAAGGTTTTGTGGTTTCCGCCTCGACCGCGTCGA
>JAIBBP010000222.1 GCA_019694615.1 Microthrixaceae bacterium
GAGGACCATGAAGTCCGGTCGTCGTTCGTCCCGAAGCGCGAGACGATCCCACTCGAGGCGGCGGGACAACGACGAGTGTTTCGCTCCGATGCACTGCGGAACGTCCATCAGCCGGGCGTACGCGTCGAGCCCGACGATCCGCCCGTTCGGCACGAACATGGTGCCCAACTCGAACCCCACGAACTCGCCGACCTCGGCGCCCAGATCGGCTTGGACGTCGACCCACTCACCCTCGGACAGCTCATGAAGCCCCCACGAAGGGAAGACCACCGGAGTGCCACCGTGCTGCACGATCTCGGCCGCGGCGCTGCGATGGCCGTCATGCGCGAACGGGTCGCCGGGCGAGTCGCGAACGAACGCCCCGGCTACGAATCGCGATCCTTCGCACAGTGACTCGGTGCGAACCAGGACCTCGGTGCTCACGGCCGGATCGAGGATCTGCACATAGCCGGTGTCCATGTTTACCGCCGGTGTCAGGCCTGCGCTGAGCGTCCGCGAGACGTGTGCCTCGAAGCCAGCCCAATCGACATCGCCGGACTCGCCGACAGGAAGCAGAATCGCCGACATCCCGACGATGCTGCGGTTAGGTCGGAGACGGTCGATGAGTGCCCGGTTCGGCGTCTCCGGCCCAGACTCCGCCGGCTCAGACCCCGCCGGTTCAGAGCCCGCACCCTCAGACACCGCACCCTCAGACACTGCGGAGCCCGAGAGAGACGAGAGCGTCTGCCGTAGCGTTCGCGACAAGCGTCGGGTCGTAGAGCGCTTGTCGGCGGACCATCTCCGCCGAAGCGATCGCCAGAGTTTCGGGATCGAGCGCGTCGATCGCTGCCGTCCACGAATCGACGGTTTGTCCAGCGCGGATTCCTCCCTCACCGAGATGCTCCGTCAGGTACGGCCAGTCCGATATCAGCGCAGGCGTCCCGGTCGCTACGAGGTCCGACGCGGTGCCGGTCGCCAGCATCGAATGACCTGTGAAGGGGAGCGCGATCACGTCACATGCAGCAATTCGCAGGTCGAACGTGGCTCGGTCGACCCCGTGGTAGTAGTCGGCGAGGATGCGCGGATCATTCGGCACCGCGTCGAGGAATCCCAACGACCACACCACCAGCTCGATGTCGGTTCGTGCCGACGCGGTCACGGCGTCGATCAGGAGTGCGAGGTCCTTGTCCTTGCGCGGCGCTCCGATCACTCCGATCCGAATCGCCGGCGTTGGGCGACCGCCGAGACCGAGCAGCGACGCTGCCTCGTCGCGGGGCACCCCCTCGTTCCCCGTGAGGACCGGACCGAAGTGCGGGTGGGGGATGACGACGTGGGTGCAGTCGTCGGTGAACCGATAGCGGGCCAGCACTCGTTCCCGACCCCAGTCGGAGTGATGGATGGCGAGGTCACACTGGTCGGCCCATGCCTGGTAGATCGGGTCGTAGACATCAGGCTGGTCGAGGTGTGGCGTGAGGTTGTGCTGAGTCCAGGCGACGCTCGTCCCCCGTTTCCGGAGCGCTGCGCCGATGGCGTGATGCTCGTCCAGCGAAGCCGTCGGGCCGAAGCACCACTCCGGCCAGTGGAGGTGGACCACGTCGCCGGCGTCTGTGGCGCGGGCCCAGCGACGCTCCGCCACCCGACCGGTCAGCGGATCGCTGATCGGGTCGTAGATCGTGCGGACGTAGTGGTGCTCGTTGACGGTGACGCTCACCAGAGGTTTGGGCTCGACACTCCATCGGAACGACATCTCAGGTGCGGGCTCGACCTCGATCTCGACGACGGCACGGGCGGATGCCCAAGCGCCTGCCCACTCCTTCATCCCCTCGACCTCGGTTCGAACGAGTCGCGCCCCGGCACCTGAAGCCACGACACGGAGGGGCCGATCGAACTCGGGTACGAGGATCGAAACCGCCGCGGGGGGTTCCTCGAAGCGGAGGCGCTCGTCGACCTCGATGGCACCGTCACCGACCCGGTACGACGCCACGCGAGTTGCGTCGATCTCCTTGGGCGAAACGGTGCTGTCGATCGAGCGTGTAGCGACGAACCGGTCGTGAGCGACCTCCACGCCGGCAGGCGAACGCCGTACGTGTGCCGGCGTCTCGGCCGGTACGAATCGTTGCTGTGGTGAGATCGCCGAACCCGGGGTGTGCGCGATCGGGACGAAGCAAGCCAGTTCGGAATCGACCGGTGACCCGAACACTCCGGGATGGCGCGGGGCAGGCACGTAGTCACTGGATCGCCCGCCGACGAACGGCATCACGAACGCGAGCCGGTCGTCCCGGAAGGTCCACACCGAAGCGCGATCGGACAGTCCGACGAGGTCGTCGCGATGCGGGAGCGACAGGACCGCGGGCGGTTCCGCCACGTCGCCGAGCCGGAGGGCCGCTTCGGCGAGCTTCCCGAGGACGTCGAAGGTCATCTGGAGCCGGCGCTGGGGGCCGCGGTACGCCTCGGTGGAGATGTGGCGGTGCGCCGTGATCACCCCCGACGGATCGAACCACGACCGGAGACCGGTGGCCGCCCGAGCGGCGAGGGACAACCACGCTGCGGGATCGTCGGTCAGCCCACGTTGGACGGCGAGCGCTGCCAGTTCGAGGGTCAACGCCCGGCTGAGCACCCCCGTTGACCGTCCCCACGCGAACGCGCTGCCGTCAGTGGCCACGATCTTCTCGACCAGGTCGATCGCCTGGCGAGTGCCGGATGTCCACGCGTCGCCCAGCACGTCGGCCATCGGCTCACAGAACAGGTAGAGGTCCGCGGTGTAGATGTCGAAGCGGTCGCTGCCATCCTGCGAGTCATCGAGGTAGCCCCGCGGGTTGCCGGCTATGAGCGTTCGAGTCCGGTCGACAAGGTCGTCGAGCAGTTTTCGATCGTCGAGAAGGCCCAGTCGCTCGCGCGCCAACTCGCACCGGGCCAGCACCGCGACGTAGTTGCGCGGCAGTGCATCGAGAAGATCGACGAGCGCAGTGCTGTCGCAGGCCTCGCGCAAGTTGTCGACCTCAGCGTCGGTCAGGTTGGCAAGGATTCGGTTGTCCTCGAAGGGGCCGAATCGGGCCAGCGTCTCAGCGACCCGGTAGGAGAAGAAGCTGTGGGTCTCCGGGCCATCGACCTGTTGGAGGACACGTCGGATCGCCTCCTCGATCGGCGTCCCCGCGATGTCATGGACCCCCGCTTCGGCCAGCCAACCGAGGGTGAACGCCAGGTCGGCGACGGCGTCGGTGCCGACGAGATGACCTCCGAAGGTGCTGGGGAGAACGAGATCCGGAGCGTGCGCGGTGATTAACAGCTCGATGCTCTCGATCGTCGTCCACCGGAGGTTGAGGCAGTCGTGCACCGTTGCTCCTTGGCCAGCTCGGTAGCGTGGCGCAGTGGCCGAGCGTGTGTACATCCACGAGATGATCGACATCATCGGCCACCACCGCGCCGAGTACATGTACCACATGACCGCGAACTGGGGTCCGATCGGGCGGGCCGAGCGGAGCCAGCTGTGCTTCGGAGTGTGGGGAACCGTCGGGTCGACAGGTCGATGGCCTCAAGTGGTCAACCTGTGGGAGTACGCGGATTGGGCGGCTCTCGGTCGCAACTTCGAGACCGAGCTGACCGGCGACGGGCTCCAGGACCCGTCGCTCGCCGATTGGTGGGCACGGGCTGCTGAGTTCCGAAGCGGAGGCCTTGACCGGATTCTGGTAGCGCCGGACTGGTCGCCATCGATCGGCGATCACCAGCGGAGGCTCGCTGCGGGATCGGAGCCGGCAGTGGGATACGTGCACGAGACGATCCGATGTCGAGCCGGCGCGGCGTCCGAAGTACTCGACGGGGTTCGGGAACGAGGCATCGGTGCCCATGCGGCGGCAGGACTCGGATTCGTCGCGGCCTTTCGGCGTGCGCTGGCCGACGACGACGAGTGCATTGTGATCTGGTCGTGTCCGGATTGGGCGACGTGGTCGGCGAGCGAGGCGGACGAAGGCGGGGGACCCGCGGTCTGGCGGAGGGAACAGCGAGGTATCGTCAGCGGCCGTGAACGGGTGTTGTTGGCCGATGCACCCCTCTCGCCGCTACGAACCGGCCGCCAGCCCGATGTCGCGGACCGGGTCCCACCGACGCGGTGACTCGAAAAGCTCAGCCAGAGTCGGATTCGGCCGAGAGACTGGTTGGCGGTTGTCGTCATGAGTGGTATCACTACATGTCCGTCGCCAACGCCAGCCGGGTTTGGCGGGCGCTGAACGTGTCGAACAACCAGCGGGGGACGTGATGTCCGAACCGGAGACGATGTCCGAACCGGAGACAAGGTCGAGCCCCGACGAGCTCGCCGTTGAGCGGGGTCCGATGGCGCGGGTTCGAGAGATGCGCGTCTTCGGCGCCTATGGCGACAAGCCCCTCTGGCGTGGCCGGATTCACCAGATCGCCTTCTTCGTCTCGATCCCTGCGGGCCTGTGGCTGTTGGCCGGAGCAACGACGACGGCCGCCCGTGTCGCCGTCGCGGTCTACTGGGCATCGATGGCGGGGCTCTACTTCACCAGCTCCTCCTATCACCTGTTCGCCCATTCGGAGAATGCGGTGAAGTGGTGGAGGCGCGCCGACCACTCGATGATCTTCGTGCTGATCGCGGGCTCCTACACGCCGTTCTGCTTGCTCGTGCTCCCTCGCGTGTGGGGGATCCCCATGCTCGTCGTCATGTGGGTCACCGCGCTCGCGGGAATCATCATGAAGATGATCCGGGTGACCGCAGCCGGCGGTAGTTCCGGGTCGTGGCTCTATGTCGTCATGGGGTGGGCGGCGGTGATCACCTTGCCGCAGTTGCTGTCGGAGCTGGGCGTTGCCCGCATGTCGCTGTTGATCATCGGCGGCGTGATGTACACCGGCGGCGCGATCGTCCTTGGCAAGAAGTGGCTCAACTTCTCACCCTCGGTGTTCGGCTACCACGAGGTGTGGCACGCCCTCACGGTCGGTGCCGGCGCATGCCACTTCGCCCTCGTCGCAATGGTGGTGCGTTAGCGCGACGCTCCGATGCGTTGGGTTCAGGCAGCTG
>JAIBBP010000107.1 GCA_019694615.1 Microthrixaceae bacterium
ACGCCCTCCTCGGCGGCACGCTCGTCGCCGTCGCTTCGGGCTTGATCGGCTATTTCGTCGTGATCCGCCGCGACTCCTTCGCCGCTCATGCGCTCGCCCACATCGGATTCCCCGGAGCGACCGGAGCGATGCTGGTCGGTGTACCGGTCGTGGCGGGGCTCGCCGTCTTCTGCGTCACCGGCGCCATCGCCATCGGGGCGTTCGGCAAGCGCGTCGATCGCCGCGAGGTGGCGACCGGCACCACTCTCGCGTTCGCTACGTCGCTCGGCGTGCTCTTCGCCTCCCTCACGACACGGAGCAGCAGCACCGTGACGAGCGTTCTGTTCGGCAACCTGTTGGCGATCTCCACCGGCGAGTTGGCATTCGCAGCGCTGTTCACCGTGGCAATCCTCGGGGCCCTCGCGGTCATGGCCAGACCGCTGTTGTTCGCGTCGGTGTCACCCGATGTCGCAGAGGCTCGCGGTGTTCCGGTTCGGACGCTGGGGATCGCCTTCCTCGTGCTGCTCGCGCTCGTGGTGACGATGGCCGTACAGGTCGTCGGCACACTCCTCCTGTTCGCGCTCGTCGTCACTCCAGCCGCGACCGCGTTGTCGTTGACAGCTCGACCGGCAGCGGCCGTGGCTACCAGCGCCGGCATCGCATGCGGCTCGGTCTGGTTCGGACTCGTGCTGTCAGCGATGTTCGACCTGCCGCCGAGCTTCCCAATCGTGTCGCTGGCGTTTGCCGCATGGCTCGTCGCGACCTCGGTCGCTCGTCCGAAGCGACACCCCGTGGTCCACCACGACGGCCATCATCACCACGACGAGCCCGGAATGTTGGCGTGAGCGGCGAGGACCACCGTGACAGCAACGCGCTCCACGTCGAGGCGGCGCGCCGCCTCGACGCCGTCCAGAGCCGGTACACGACCAAGCGACGCCTCCTCGTCGATGTGTTCGAGCAGGCCGACCATCCGCTGTCCCTGCCCGAGGTCATCGCCGCCGACTCGAGCCTTGCGCAGAGCTCGGTGTACCGGAACCTTGCTGCGCTGGAGGAGGCCGGCGTCGTGCGCCGCATCGTGACCGGCGACGACTTCGCCCGCTTCGAGCTGGCCGAGGAGTTGAGCGGCCACCACCACCATCACCTGATCTGCAGGACTTGCCGCACCGTCGCTGACTTCACCCTTCCCACCGCTGTCGAACGGTCGTTGGCAGCGACGTTTCGGGACGTGTCGGACGCCCATGGGTTCTCGGTCCAAGATCACCAGGTCGATCTGCTGGGCGCTTGCGCCGATTGTCAGGACGCGGCGCGCATCGGCGGCGACACGTAGAGCGTCACGATCCGAACGCCTTGCGCGTGCACCACGGTGTGAGCAGGTCGGGCGCGTGGGGGAACGAACCTCTTCAGCGCGCGCTCGCCAGCATGCCGAAACAGTTCTCGTCGACAAACTCCGTGGTCACCCAAACGGAAGATTCTGTCGTCTCCGCGAAGAAGTCCCCTTCGACGCTGGTTGTGGAATAGCCAGCGCTGCGAAACGCCTTCGCGATATCAGTGAGGTCCAGGTCCCCCCGCTTCGACGATTCGCAGTACGTTCGTTCGACGCTGAGGCACGCGTCGACGCACAGGAGGTTTCCACTCGTGGTGTCCTCCGTCCTCTCGAACTCGGGCGGGAACTCGATGTCGGCAAGTTGCGCACGAATGCCATCTACAGCGCTGTTCGTCTTCACGTTGCATCCTGCGGCCGTCCCGCCGAGCACCCCCAGAACGACCGCGCAGCCGGCGATGCTGAATCTTGCGGTTCTGCCCAGGGGTGCCACGACATCAGGGTACGGGGAGATACCCGGAGTCACGCTCACGACGCCATCTCTGGGGGCGCGACTCAACGTCGCGAATCGACTCATCAGCGAGTCGTTTCGTCCGACAGGATCACCGCGATCCCGCGCCGATCGGAGCATCATGGCGAACGACAATCAGACCGACGCAGGCGCCGACACCGCCGACCTGTTCCGCGACGAGGCGAACGAACAGTGGGACGCGATCGACTCGTTCCTCGCTGCGAGCCTCGTTCCCCAGGACGACGTGCTCGACGCGCTCCTGGCGTCGTCGGAGGCCGAGGGGCTGCCCCTGATCCAGGTCAACCCTCTCCAGGCACGAATGCTCTGGCTCCTGGCTCGCACCGCCGGTGCACGATCGGCGCTCGAAGTCGGGACGCTCGGCGGCTACAGCACCGTCTGGCTCGCTCGCGCTGTAACCGGTGCGGGTCGGGTGGTCAGCATCGAGCGCGATGCCCATTTCGCCAAGGTGGCACGGCGCAACCTGAAGGAAGCGGGCGTTGACGGTGTCGCAACGGTCGAGCACGGCGAGGCGATCGATGTCGTCTCACGCCTCGTCGACGAGGGCGCCGGGCCGTTCGACTTCGTGTTCCTCGATGTCGACCGAGTCAACAACACCGACCTGTTGCCCCTCGCGCTGCAACTGTCACACGGCCGGACCGTGATCGTCGTGAGCGTCAAGGACCTGCTGCGGGAAACCCGTGGAATGGTCAAGTTCCTTCGCTCACAACCCCAGCTCGCAGCGACCGCGGTGCAGGCGATCGGCAGCGACGGCTACCACGGTTTCCTGGTGATCGTCCCCGATCGTCACTGATTCCTCGACGTCCGGATCAGGCGCGCTCGCGCCTCCAGGTCCAGACGGTGCCCTCGTCTGGGTCGATCTGGTCGCCCGCCCGGGCGAATCCGGCTCGATCAAGTACTCCCGTTGACGGGTTCGGCCCCTCCAGCGTGTGCGCGATCACCGCCGTTACGGTCGCATCGGCGAACGCTCGGGCCACCAGTTGCTCGACTGCCGCAGTGGCGACTCCTCGCCGCCGGAACTCCGGGGCGACGGAGTAACCGATCTCGACGACACCGTCGTTGTCGGGTGCGCCGTGGTAGCCGCCGAGTCCCACAAGTACGCCCTCATCGTCGCTGTCGACGAGGAACAGGACGCTGCCCCAGTGCGGCTCACCCGGTCGCCTCGACTCAGCAGCACGGAGCAGCGATGGCAGCGCCTCGGGAAACCCCTCCCATCCGGGAGAGACGCGCACGCCGAGGACTGCACTCAGTTGGTCGTCGCCGACAAGCGCCGCCTCGAAGGCGGCCGAGTCGGCGTCGACGAGCCGAACGATCGGGAGTGTCATCCGCCTGACGCTACGGGCGAGCCAACGCGCCCCGCCTGCGAGTTACGACTACCAGCACCGCCCCGGCGCCGATCAGGCCGAGTGCGACCGGAACGGTTCGCCGCTGCCGGTCGCCGCCGCTGAACGCAAGGCTGTCCGGCACGGCGACCGGCATCGAGCCGACGGTGATCGGCGCAACCTTGGGAAGAGGCGTGTTGTCGGCAACGCTCACCACGGTGAACGTACGCGTGCCATCGGGGGCGACAACGCTCACCGAGCCTGCTCCCGGCGTGATCCCCGATGCGAGACCGCTCAGCGCGGCCCACACGCCGTCGGGTCCGGTCGTGGTGGTCACCGATCGGCCGACAGCATCGGTGAACGTGACCGTCGCACCGACGACCGGACGACCGGCCGGGTCGAGCACCGTTCCGTGAACGATGACGCCCTTTGCGACGAACGCGACGCCGAGATCCTCGGCACCGTCGACGTCGACGCGCTGACGAAGCGATCCAGCGTGAGTCAGCCATGCCGGGAGCGTGGAGGCGTCGACCTCGAGCACGTAGCTGCCCGCCGGCACATCGCGGAGGACGAAGGGACTGTGGGTGGTGGCCGTCGCTACCGTCACGTCGTCGACGGTGTCCAGGTTTCCGTCAGGTCCAGGGCCCCAGAGGCGAACGACGACGCCGGACACATCGGGCTCATCTCGTGTCGCTGCACCGTCGTAGGTGGCGTCGAAGACCACACGACCGGTCACGGTGTGCTTGGCGGGGGCCGGAGCGGGAGCAGGTGCCGGAGTAGGAGTCGAGGGAGTCGAGCCCGGGAACGAGGAAGCGTCGGTGGGACTTGTGGACCCCAGCACCTCGATCGCGTCGGAGTACCCGTCACCGTCGGAGTCGGCATCGTTCGGATCGGTACCGTGGTCCTGCTCGACCCGATCGCTCAAGCCGTCGTCATCGGAGTCTGCGTCGGTCGGGTTCGTTCCGTCGCGGTGCTCGGTGTAGTCGGGGATTCCGTCGGAGTCGGTGTCGGTCGCGTCGCCGCCGTCGTTGGGGTCGGTTCCCTGAGTGTTCTCCACGTAGTCGGGGACCCCGTCGGAGTCGGAATCGACGGAGTCGCCGCCGTCGTTGGGGTCGGTGCCCTGGTCGGTCTCGACCGAGTCCGGAACCCCGTCGCCGTCGGTGTCGAGCCAGTCGTCGTCATCGGTCGGGCTGGTGCCCTGTGCCACCTCGTCGCCGTCGGACACCCCGTCACCGTCGGAGTCCGCATCGTTCGGGTTGGAGCCCATCTGGGTTTCGGTGTAGTCCGGCACTCCATCGCTGTCGGTGTCGATCGCGTCGGTGCCGTCGTTGGGGTTGGTTCCCTGGCCGTTCTCGACGTAGTCCGGAACACCGTCACTGTCGGTGTCATCCCAGCTGGTGCCATCGTTGGGGTTCGTTCCCTGATCGACCTCCACCGAATTCGGCACACCGTCGCTGTCGGTATCGAGCCAGCTGTCGTCATCGTTCGGGTTCGTGCCCTGCGACACCTCATCGCCGTCGGACACCCCATCGCCATCGGAGTCCGCGTCATTGGGGTTCGTGCCGTTGCGCGTCTCGACCGTGTCGGCGAGGCCGTCGTTGTCGGTATCGAGGAAGCTGTTGGCGTCGTTCGGGTTCGTGCCCTGGTTCACCTCGAGCGAGTCGGCAACTCCGTCGTTGTCGGAGTCAAGCCAGTCGTCGTCGTCGGTGGCATCAGTGCCTTGCGTCCGCTCCTGGCCGTCGGACACACCGTCACCGTCGGTGTCCGCGTTGTTCGGGTTGGTCCCGTTCGCCGTCTCGAAACGATCGGACAGTCCGTCGCCGTCGGCGTCGGGGAAGCTGT
>JAIBBP010000247.1 GCA_019694615.1 Microthrixaceae bacterium
TAGAAGTCGACGTTGGGGTAGAGCTTGCGGCTGATGAAGTAGTCGTCCGCAAGCGCTACCTCTTCGAGCTTGAGTGCGATGTCGAGGAGAGGGCTCTTGCCGGTGACCTCGAACACCTCGTAGGCGGTGCGCTTGATGATCGTGGCTCGTGGGTCGAAGTTCTTGTAGACGCGGTGACCGAACCCCTGGAGGCGGCCCTTGCCTTCCTTCACCGACTGGATGAAGGCGGGAACGTTGTCGACGTGACCGATCTGGTTGAGCATGTGGAGCACGGCCTCGTTCGCGCCACCGTGACGCGGGCCGTACAACGCCGCGGCAGCCGCCGCGGTCGCGGAGTAGGGATCGGCGTGCGCCGAGCCGACCGTGCGCATGGCCGTCGTCGAGCAGTTCTGCTCGTGGTCGGCGTGCAGGATGAACAGGACGTCGAGCGCCCGGGCCAGAACCGGGTTGGCGTCGTAGCGAGGCTCGGCGATCTTCCACATCATCGACAGGAAATTGGCGCAGAAGTCGAGCGAGTTGTCGGGGTAGACGAACGGCATGCCCACGCTGAACCGGTAGGCGCCGGCGGCGAGCGTCGGCATCTTGGCGATGAGGCGCACGATCTGACGGTCGAGGTTGGCCGGATCCTCGATCTGCTTGGCCTCCGGGTAGAACGTGCTGAGCGCCGCTGCGGACGATACGAGAATGCCCATCGGGTGGGCGTCGTAGTGGAAGCCTTCCATGAACCGCTTGCGCACGTTCTCGTGAATGAACGTGTGGTGGATGATGTCGTAACGCCAGCGCTCGAACTGCTCGGAGGTGGGAAGCTCGCCGTGGATCAGCAGGTACGCGACCTCGAGGTAGCTCGACTTCTCGGCGAGCTGCTCGATTGGGTACCCGCGATAGCGGAGGATGCCGGCTTCGCCGTCGAGTTCGGTGATGCCGCTCTCGGTCGCAGCAGTCGACCCGAACGACGGGTCGAGGAACCAGACCCCCGGCAACAGCTTCGACCAAGCCTTGGCGTCGACTGCCCCGTTGACGATGGGGACTTCGACCTGTTCGCCCGTGCGGTTGTCGGTGATCGTGATGGTTTCTGGCACGTGCCTCATCTTACGTCGCGACACCTTCGGCGAACGCCACCGGTGGATCAGTGTTCACACGCCCGAAACGTAGCGGTCACCCCGACGACGAGACGGCGTGGATTCCCCGTTGCAGCGGGGCCTCCGCTGCAACGACCGAGTGGATCGTGTCGGCCACGGCCCGTTCGGCCGCGGACGGCAGGCCGCGGCGACGGCGGGCCAGTCCGACCGACCGACGACCCATGCCCTCGATGGGAATCCGCCGCCACTCGCCTTCGAGCCATCCGGGCGCAGCGCTCGCGGGGAGCACCGCTGCGCCGAATCCGGCGAACGCGAGTGAGGCCAGCAGCCGCATCCCGTCGACCTCGGCCTGTGCACGCAGCTGCACGCCTGCTGCCGCGGCATCGTCGTCCAGTTCAGCGCGGAAGCTGGTGCCCTCGGCTTCGAGGAGGAGTTCGTGCTGGCTGATCTCGGCCAGGGTTACCGACTCGCGGTCCGCGAGCGGGTGATGCAGCGGTGCAACCAGCAGTCGATCTTCGTCGAAGAGGGGGGTAGTCGTGAGCTCGGGTTCCTCCAGGGGTGTATTGACGACCGCCAAATCGATCTGTCCTCCGATGAGCTGCAACGCGAGCGAGCTGGTGGTCGCATCGAGCCACACGACGTGGACCTCGGGGTACCCCTCCTTCAGCGCCGTGAGGAGTGGAGGTACGAGCCATCGAGCGGTGGTGCCGATGACCCCGGCGCGGACCCGGCCCGACACGACGTCACGCATCGCCGCGACGTCGGAGGTCAGCGCCTCGAACTCGTGCTCTATCCGGCGGGCCCGCTCGGCGACGACCTGCCCCTCGTCGGTCAGCTCCATCGTGGCTCGGTCGATGAGCACGACGCCGAGCTCGGCCTCGAGCCGTGAGACGTGGGTGCTGATGTTCGACTGAACGGTGAGCAAGGCCTTCGCCGCCGCCGAGAAGCTTCGGTGTTCGCCAACTGCGACGAGGGCTCTGAGCTGTCGCTGGTCCATGTCAGTCAGTCTCCCCGCTCGCCGCCGTTCCGGACCATCTCTGAGAGCGATCTTACATATCGTTCGAAACTGCTGGGACGATTGCTTGCAAATGTGTACGGTATGGTCACAACAAAGAAGCCCGAGGCATACCGGATCCCCCCTCCGAAGCCCGGGCATCGGTCTCCCGGCGGATCCCCCCTCTGCCGTTGACCGCCCCGAAGGACTGGCTCCCCCCGCCAGTCCTTCGGTCTTTCTCCCTCGGGCCGAGGCCACCTCCGCCCAGGCTCGGTCGCTGCGCTCCCTGCTTCCGCTTCGGTACCCCGGCTGGTCGATGGGCCGGGGCCACTTCCGCTCAGGCTCGGTCGCTGCTCTCCCTGCTTCCGCTTCGGTACCCCGGCTGGTCGATGGGCCGGGGCCACTCCGCTCAGGCTCGGTCGCTGCGGCGAGCTTTGGGGGATTCGCGTGACCCCTTCACGGAAATCCCCCAAAGTTGCGTCAGGCGGGCGGTTGCGAGAGGAAGCGAGTAACCGCCACGACGTGATCGGGGTCTGACTTGATCTGTCGGTAGGTGAAGCGGGCCGTGCGGAACTTCTCCAACACGGCCAACTGATCGCGCAAACGGTCTTCCTCGAACGCGGCGGAACGCTCGTGGAAGCGCCGCCCGTCGAGCTCGATGATCGACCGAGCATCGGGGTACATCGCGTCGACCCGACCACGACGACGCTCCGCCCACGGAGCCGTGATCTGCATCTCCGGCAGCGGCACACCGGCGGCGCGAAGGAGGTCCAGATACATCTTCTCGAGCTGGGACTCGGTCGGCGGCTTCCCCTCGATCACCTCGATCACCCGGCGTGCTCGTGCAATGCCGGGGCGGCCTCGCGCTGCCATCGAGTTGAACGTCATCTCCAGGTCCGCCCACGTCAGGCGTCGACTGATGAGCTCCTCCTCGATGATCTTCTGGAGGCGTGCGTCACGGACGACGCGGGCGAGATCGATCACGGTCCGGGCCCGGGTGGTGTGGGGGATACCCGACGTCGACGTGACGTGTTCGGGCGGGAGGAAGCCGGTTCGACGCACTCGCGCACCGCTGAGTCGGTGATGGGCATCGAGTGGAGCGAGCAGTGTGACGGCGTCGCACTCGGCGAATCCGAACATCGAGAGGATGCGGGCTGCGCTTTCCTCGCCGGCAACTGATCCGTCGAGGGCGGCCGTTGCAGCGGCGACCTCTTGGGTCCACGTACGAGGAGCTCCGGCAATCACCAGCACCTTCTCGTGGCGGCGTTCGAGTACCCCGGACTCGAGGCGGACACGAACGTCGTGGTCGGTCAGGTCGATCTCGGCGAGATGATCGGACAGGATGATCCCGAAGAATCGGCGGGATACGAGCGCAATGTTGCGGTCGAGCATTTCAGGGAACCGTTAAGTCGGGGCCGGAGGCAAGCGACTGGACGGGGGAAGATGCGGCTCACAGTAGCGACCACCCCAGACAGTCAACGAGGCGGTTCGGGGGCTAGCGTGCCGACGTGGCTGAACCAGCGAAGAAGGCACCGGCGAAGAGAGCCCCGGCGAAGAAGGCTCCAGCGAAGAAGGTCCCGGCGACAAAGGCGCGATACACGGGCGCGGCGTTCTTCGATCTCGACCGCACCCTGCTCGCAGGCGCTAGCGGCCCGGTGTTCTCACGAGCCCTACGGGAGGTGGGTCTCCTCGACGGCAGCCCGACGCCAGCGGAGGGCGCTGTGTTCAAGTTGTTCGACGTGCTCGGTGAGAACTACCCGATGATGATGGCCACGCGGCAGGGCATCCGTTTCGTGAAGGGATGGGATGTCGCGACGGCGGAGGAGGCCGCTCGGATCGCTGCGCCGGAACTACTGCAAAAGGTGCTGCCATACGCGCACGTCGAGATTGCCGAGCATCGTGCTCACGGGCGAGCCGTCGTGCTCGCGACGACGACGCCCGAGCACCTCGTTCGGCCCCTCGCCGACCTCCTCGGCTTCGATGCCGTGATCGCAACCCGCTACGGCCGCTCCGATGACGGCGTGACCTTCGATGGAACGGTCGACGGCGAGTACGTCTGGGGCAAGGGCAAGGCCCGTTCGGTCGCAGCGTGGGCGGCCGAACACCAACTCGATCTCGCCGACTGCCACGCCTACAGCGACAGCTACTACGACGTGCCGATGCTCTCGATCGTCGGGCATCCCCATGCGGTCAACCCGGACCCCCGCATGATCGCCGTTGCCGCGCTCAGGCGATGGCCGACCCGGAGCTTCGCCGCCCCGAGTGGCGTGCCCCGGTTCGCCGGGCTGGAGCCGCAGAACGTGGCAATGCTGTTCGCTCGCTCGGAGCTGATGCCGTTCGTGCGATTCCGCACGTACGGCAAGCGCCGGATTCCGCTGGAGGGCCCGGCGATAATCGTTGGCAACCATCGCAGCTACTTCGACCCGCTGGCGATCGGGTACCTCCTCGCACAGCGGGGTCGCCCGGTACGGTTCCTCGGCAAGAAGGAGGTGTTCGACGCCCCTGTCGTCGGCGACTTCGCTCGGGCGATGGGTGGCATCCGAGTCGAGCGCGGCACCGGGTCCGACGAGCCTCTGCACGCTGCCGAGGAAGCCCTCGCGGGCGGCGACATGGTGGCGATGATGCCGCAGGGCACGATCCCCCGCGGTCGGGAGTTCTACAACCCGGTCCTTCGTGGTCGATGGGGTGCAGCGAGGCTCGCCCACGCAAGCCGGGTGCCGGTCATCCCGATCGGTCTGTGGGGCACCGAGAAGGTTTGGCCTCGGTCTGCGAAGCTGCCGAGCCTGGCGAACGTGACCGACCCGCCGATCGTCACGATGCGCGTGGGTCCGCCGGTCGAGCTGCTGTACGACTCGGTCGAGGCGGACACCGAACGGATCATGACCGCGATCATGCGCCTGCTCCCTCCATCGGCTCGGGAGCCGTACGAGCCGACTGACGAGGAGATCCGCCTCGCGATGCCCGGTGGGGTCGACCCCGTGGACCCAGAGCACGAGGCTGAGCGGCGCCCCGGCGTCGACTGACCGTTCGCAGTAGGGGAGCCCCATGTAGATCTGGGGGTTTCCCCCAGTGGGCCCGGGCCGTGAGGTCGTAGATGCTGGCCCCATGCCCATCTCGTACATCGTTCTCGCCGTCACCGGCGTCGTTCTCGTTCTCACTGAACTCGCTCTTCGCCGGCGCCGGTCCCTCGACATCGATCTGCGCGAGACGGCCGTGTCGGCGACCGTCGGCGCCCTGTGGTTCTCCGCGAAGGCGATCGGCGGGGTGCTCGGGCTCGTCTTGGTTTACTCGTGGGTCTTCGACCGGATCGCCCCGTGGCACCTCGACGCCGGCAACCCGCTGGTTTGGGTCGCCTACTGGGTCGTCGGCGACTTCGCGTACTACTGGGTGCACCGTGCAGAACACGAGGTCCCGTTGCTGTGGGCGTCGCACGTTGTGCACCACTCAGCGGAGGACTTCGGCTTCACGACGGCGATCCGCATGCCACCGACGGAGATCCTCTACAAGCCCCTGACGGGGCTGTGGGCGCCGCTGCTCGGCTTCCCGCCGCAGATCTACGCGCCGATGGCAGCGTGGGGCCTCATCTCGGGTCAACTCCAGCACACGCGCCTGGTCGGCTCGCTCGGCGTCCTTGATCGTTGGTTGACGACCCCGTCGAATCACCGGGTCCACCACGGGTCCAACCCGAGGTACCTCGACAAGAACTTCGGCGGCCAGTCGATGATCTGGGACCGAATCTTCGGGACCTACGAACCCGAGAGCGAGGAGGTCCGGTACGGCGCGACGGAGTCGTTGAGCGGTCGCGGAGTGTGGGGAACCGTGCTCGGCGGCTACCCGCGACTGCTCGCATCCCGGCGGAGCGCAAGCCCTCAAGTTCTGGTGTGACGTGCCGACAGGGAGCCCATGTCGAAGCACGAACGCCGTCAGGCCCGATCGCCCCGGGAACTGGCGCGGGTCGCCCTTCCCTTGATGGGGACCTGGGGGGCCGGACTCGCGGTGATGATCATTGTCGCGGGGCAGTCCGACGATCGTGCGGGCCAACTCCTCATGGATCCGTCGTTCACCCTCGGGCTGCGGTGGTACACGGGCCTCGTGTCCAACCTCGGCATCCTTGCGTGGACCGTCGGGGCCGCAGCGGCCTTCGCCGGCGCCTGGATGTGTCGCATGGGCGGGCGAGATCGCGCTGCCGGCTTCCTCCTCGGTGGGGCTGCGCTGGGCTCGCTCCTGTTAGCCGACGACCTCTTCCAGTTCCACGCGGTGCTCGTGCCGACCGAACTCGATCTCCCGAAGATTGTGGGTCAAGCAGTCTTGGGCGGTGCCGCCTTCGCATGGCTCGCGATGAACCATCGGGAGATTCGGCGCACCCACTTCCACCTGCTCATCGCGTCGGCGGTCGCGCTGGCGGCGTCGGTCCTGGTCGACTCGGTCTTTGCTCCCGCTCCGGGGGAGGGCTGGAACGTCGTCGAGGATGGCGCGAAGTTCCTCGGGATCCTCGCGTGGTCGGCGTACTTCGTTGTGACGACCCGCGAGATCGCCCGCTCGGTGTACGTCGACGCGCTGCTCATGTGGCCTGACGACGCGTTCGAGTCGGTGTACGGGGCGCTCGACGACGTCGACGTGTAGCGCCGCTCAGATCGAGCCGAGCGGCACGTCGACCGGCGGACACTGAGCCTCCGATACGAAGCGCAGCGACTCGGGAAGTCTCGCCACCGGGCCGGTGGTCGGGCCGGTCTCGACGGCGAAGTACAGGAACGTCGGGTCGGCGAGGAAGTCCCTCATGGTTTCGCCGGTCCCCATCTCGCTCGTCACCGCCGACGCGGCGTAGGCGGTCTGGATTGCCGCCGCCTCGGTCTTGCAGGCGCTGACCCGGGCGGGAAGGTCGATCCGCTCCTCTGAGGCCGAGTCGGGCGGTGCGACAGGCGGCGCCGTGCCGGGTGCATCCGCGCCGCCGCGGACGGTAATCTTCCCCGGTTCGGAGCAGGCGCCGACGACGAGAGTCGCTGCCACGACTACTCCAGCCAGCGCCCGTCGTCTCATCGCGACCCGACCGGGACCTTGTCGACCCCGATCGCCGGGCATTCCTCCTCGGTGACGGTGTCGAGCGTGTCGGCCGACCGCTGGACCGGGCCGGTGGTCTCGCCCGACTCGATCACGAAGTAGGTGGTCGGTGCCTTGAGGTAGTCGGTAATCGGGACGTCGGGGAGTCCCTCCTCCCGAGCCTTCCTGGTGGTGGCGTAGGCCACCTCGATCGCCTTCGCCTCGAGCTGACACGCCGTCGCCGCCGTCGCTTCTTCCACCTCCGACTTCGCCTGGTCGACGAGGTCCTGGCGCTGGTCCTCCGTGCAACCGGCTCCGAGAACCAGTCCAGCGGCAGCGATGGCAGTCAGGACACGTTTCATAGGGGGTTTCCTCCGGTGTCATGGACGACTTCGATGCGATTGCCGCCGGGGTCACGGGTAAACCCACGACCCTCACCGAACATCGCATCCGCATCCTCCCATACGGCACCGACAGCGAGGCAGGCAGCCCGCACCGCGGCCACGTCGGCCACGGCGATCGCGACGTGGGCGTCGGAGTGCGCCATCACGTCCCGTTCGGAGATGTGGAGCTCGAAGTCCCCGGCGCTCAGCCATGCTCCTCGTCGACCGCTGAGGCTTTGGCGGGGGAGGTCGGTCATCCCGAACACCCCACGCCAGAACTCGGCAGTCTCCTCCGCCATGCCCGGAGGCACGACGAGATTCACATGGTGGAGGCGGACCGACACAACCTCGGCACCCCTGCGTCAGTTGCCGGCTTTGGCGCGGATGATGTTGAGGGCAGAGCCAGCCTTGAACCACTCGATGTGCTCGGGGCTCATCGTGTGGTTGGCCTGGAACGGCACGGTGGTGCCGTCGGGCTTCGTGAGCACCAGATCCACCGGCTTGCCGTCCGCGAGTCCCGACAGGCCGACGATCGAGATACGGTCATCCTCACCGATCTGGTCGTACACCGCGGGGTCGGCGAACGTCAGTGGCAACACACCCTGCTTCTTAAGGTTGGCCTCGTGGATTCGGGCGAAGCTGCGGACGAGGATCGCCTTGGCGCCCCGGAACCTCGGCTCCATCGCGGCGTGCTCCCGCGAGCTTCCTTCACCCCAGTTCTCGTCGCCGACGGCGATCCACGGCTGGCCGGCCTCGTGGTAATGCTTGGCGATGTCGGGGAAGCTGCGGGTCGACCCATCGAGCTGGTCCTTGCCCTCGCCCACGGCGTCGGTGAACGCGTTGACCGCACCGAGGAACAGGTTGCCCGAGATGTTCTCGAGGTGGCCGCGGTACTTCAGCCACGGGCCGGCCATCGAGATGTGGTCGGTGGTGCACTTGCCCTTGGCCTTGAGGAGGATCGGCAGGTCGAGGTAATCGTTGCCGTCCCAGGCGAGGAACGGTTCGAGCAACTGGAGGCGATCGGAGGTGGGGGAGACCTTGACCTCGACTCCCGAGCTGTCCTCGGGCGGTGCGATGAAGGTGTTCTCGCCGGGGGTGAAACCCGCCGGTGGCAGTTCGAGGCCCTCAGGTACGACCAGCTTCACCTGCTCGCCGTCGGCGTTGGTGAGTGAGTCGTTGATCGGGTCGAAGTCGACGGTGCCGGCGAGGGCGAGCGCCACGACGGTTTCGGGTGACGTGACGAACGCCAGCGTGTTGGCTGAGCCGTCGTTGCGCTTGGGGAAGTTGCGGTTGTAGCTGGTGACGATCGTGTTGGGATGGTCGATCGCATCGGCGGGCCGGGACCACTGGCCGATGCACGGGCCGCACGCGTTGGCCAGCACCGTCGCTCCGGCTGCTTCGAACGTGCCGAGCAGGCCGTCTCGCTCGATCGTGGCCCGCACCTGTTCGGAGCCGGGCGTGATGAGGAGTGGCACCTTCACCGACAGGCCGTTGTCGGCTGCGTGGCGAAGGATCGACGCGGCGCGGGTGATGTCCTCGTAGGACGAGTTAGTGCAGGAGCCGACGAGCGCGGAGCTGATCTCCAGCGGCCACCCCTCCTTGCGTGCCTCCTCGCCCAGGTCCTTCACCTCACGGGCGAGGTCGGGGGTGTGGGGGCCGTTGATGTGTGGCTGGAGGGTCGACAGGTCGATCTCGATGACCTGGTCGAAGAAGGAGCCCGGATCGGCGAGAACCTCGTCGTCGGCCCGGAGGTGTTCGGCGACGGCGTCGGCTGCCGCCGCGATCGCCGCGCGAGCGGTGCTCGACAGGTAGCGGCTCATCGCCGAGTCGTAACCGAACAGCGAGGTTGTCGCGCCGATCTCGGCGCCCATGTTGCAGATCGTCGCCTTGCCGGTGCAGCTGATCGACTCGGCGCCGGGTCCGAAGTACTCGACGATCGCGCCCGTGCCGCCCTTGACCGTGAGGATCTCGGCGACCTTGAGAATGATGTCCTTCGGCGCGGTCCAGCCGTTGAGTTCGCCGGTGAGGTGAACGCCGATGAGCTTGGGCCAGCGGACGTTGAACGGGAACCCGGTCATCACGTCGACGGCGTCGGCGCCACCGACGCCGATGGCGATCGTGCCGAGACCGCCGGCGTTGGGCGTGTGGCTGTCGGTGCCGATCATCATGGCGCCGGGGAAGGCGTACTGCTCCAGCACGACCTGGTGGATGATGCCCGAGCCGGGGCCCCAGAACCCGATGCCGTACTTCGCCGACACCGATTCGAGGAAGTCGTACACCTCCTTGTTGCCCTGCTCGGCGGCGAGAAGGTCGGTCTTGGCGCCGACCTTGGCCTGGATGAGGTGGTCGCAGTGGACGGTGGAGGGCACCGCGACCTCGGGAAGCCCGGCGGTCATGAACTGCAGGAGCGCCATCTGCGCGGTTGCGTCCTGCATCGCGACGCGGTCGGGGCGGAGGTCGTTGTAGGAGACGCCACGCTCGACGGGGACGGACCCGCTCAGCTGCGCGGCGTCGAGGTGGTTGAACAGGATCTTCTCGGCGAGCGTGAGGGGTCGACCCAGGCGCTCCCGTCCGAGAGCGATGCGCTCGGCGACCGTGGCGTACACGCCGTTCACGAGTTCGATGGGGGTGGTGGCTTCAACGGGCATTGGCGCTCCAACAGTTCGGGTTCTGTGGGTTCGGGTGACAAATCGCTAGATACAAGTAGAATACAAGCTGGTGACGGACGATACAAGTACAAGACAAGTTGACGGTGAGCCGGGGCCGGCGAGCCGCACGATCCGCTATCAGGTCATCGCCGACGACCTGCGCGGGCGAGTGGTGTCCGGCGAGTTCCCCGCCGGCAACCTGATGCCGTCGGAGTCCGAACTGTCCGCAGAGTATTCCGCCAGCCGGGTCACGGTGCGGAGGGCGCTCGAAGCGCTGCGAGCCGAGCGCCTTGTCGACTCTCGCCAGGGGTTCGGGTGGTTCGTCGCCGCCGATCCGCTCCGCCAGGAGCTCCACCATCTCGGCACGATCGACAGCCAGCTTCGAGCGGCGGGAATGTCGAGCGAGCGCCGAATCCTGTCGTTCGGGTTCGTCGAGGCACCGGCGCGGGTCCGGGCGGTGCTCGACGAGCGCGAGGTGCTCGAGGTCTCGCGCCTCAACCTGGCGGACGGTCAGCCGTTCGCCCTGGTCACGGTCTGGTGTCCCGAGGAGCTCGGCGCCGACCTGTCGCGCGCCGACGTCGAGCGGGCGAGTTTTCTCGAACAGCTTCCTGTGGATTTCGGGGGCGCCAGCCAGACGATCGGGGCAGAGGCCGCTGACGCTGTTGTGGCCAAGCTCCTCGATGTGCCGGTTGGTTCTCCGGTGCTCGTCGCCGAGCGCGTCACCCGGTCGGTCGGTGGGCAGCCGGTGCTGATGAGTCGCCATGTGTTCGCCGCGCACCGCACCGAGTTCGCCGTCGAGCTGCCGGCGGCAAGCGACGTCCTCGGCCCGGCGGGCCTCCGGCTGGTGGAGTAGCGGCGGGGCGTGCGTGCGGCGGTGCTTCGGCCCGGTAGCGTTGAGGGGATGGCTCACCGCTCGCGATTGCTCGCTGTTCTCACGCTCGGCTTCGTCCCGTCCCTTCTCGCCGGATGTGGTGGCGACGAGGTGACGAAAGAGCAGTACCTCGACCACGCGGTCGAGTTCGCGACGGTGGCGACAACCGACGAGGCGAAAGCCCAGTACCGGGCGATCTTCGAGTGCATGTGGCCCGAGATGCAGAAGGATCAGGAGTTGCTGGACGCCTTTATGGAGGCGACCGAGTCGACCCCCGAGATCAGCGCCGATATGTCCAAGATGATGGCGTCGTGCTTCACAACATCTGTGCCGCCGACCGCTACGTCATTGCCGACAGCGGGCGGATGAACGTCGTCAGATGCTGGTGGTGATGCTGACGAAGCCCTCCTGAGGGACCTCGCGGCCGAGCTGTGCGACTCCGGCAACACACACGATGACGATGAGCGCTATCAGCAGCGCGTACTCGACGACGTTGGCGCCGCGCTCGCCGCGCCGCTTCCGTTCGGGTCCCGGATCAACTGCCATCAGCACAACGTCGTCCATGCACATCGTTATCGGCCGAATGGCCCTCAACCTGTAGCGCGCTCAATGAAGCGAGCGGGGTACCGGAGCGGAAGAAGCGAAGCGTGCCTGACCGGAGGTGGCCCCGCTCAATGCAGATGAACTATGCCCATGCGGACGGCCTGCAGGACGGCCTGCGTGCGGTCGCGGGCGTCGAGCTTCTGGTAGATCGAGGCGAGGTGGTTCTTGACGGTCTTCTGGGAGATGTAGAGGCGCTCGGCGACCTCGGGGGTGGAGCACCCGTCCGCGATGAGCTGGAGGACCTCTTCCTCGCGCTTGGTGACCATGCGCTCCTCCTCGGTGCGAGCTTTCTGATCCAACCGACGCACCTCCTCGAGCATCGACTTCGCGAGTTGCGGTGAGAGCACGGTCTCGCCGCCGGCTGCCATTCGCACGGCGTCGGCGATCTCACTGGTCGAGCAGTCCTTGACGAGGTATCCGCTGGCCCCCGCCCGGATGGCGTTGGTGAGCACTTCCTTGTCGGCGTGCATCGTGAGCATCACGACCCGTGACTCGTTGCCGTGGGACTTGACCTGGCGGCACGCCTCGACGCCGTCGCAGTGGGGCATCGACACGTCCATGAGGATCACGTCGGGGAGGAGTTCGTCGGCGAGGCGAACCGCTTCGACGCCGTCCTGCGCTTCGCCGACGACGTCGAAGCCTTCCTCGACCATTGAGCGTCGAAGGCCTTCGCGAAGCATCTGGTGGTCGTCGGCCAGCATCAGGCGGATCGGGTTCATCTTCTTGCTCCTGGCTTGGTTCGGTCGTCGTGTTGACGGTCGTTGGGGAATGACGGATCAAGGACACAGGTGATGCTCGTGCCCACCCCCGGCACGCTCTGCACTTCGAGCGTGGCCCCGATCGACGAGGCTCGTTCTCTCATGCCGAGCATTCCGTAGCTATCCAGTCGGCCGGCGCGGCCGATTTCAAAGCCGATTCCGTCGTCTGAGATGCGAATCGCGGCTCGACCGCCGTCGCAGCGCCAGGTGACCCGTACGTGCGCTGCGTTCGCGTGACGCTCGATGTTGGTGATGGCTTCCTGCGCGATGCGCCACATCTCCCGCTCCTGGAGCAGCGGCAGGCGTTCGCCGTCGTCGGCTTCGATGACGAACTCGAGGTTCGTCCGCTCCGAAACTCGGTCGGCGTACTGCTGGAGGATCTCGTGGAGACCGGCAGCGTCGGAGACGTCGGTGCGGAGGTCGTAGAGCGTGTCGCGGACCTCGCGTATGACGCCACGGACGTCGTCGCGGAGGTGTTCGAGCGACGTTCCGAGCGGGTCGCCGGCGTTGTGGCGGTTGACGATGCGATCGAGTTCGAACGCGAGGTAGGCGAGCGATTGGCCGATCCGATCGTGGAGATCCCGGGCGATGCGCGTCCGTTCCTCGTCCGCGCCGACGGTGCGGAGACGGGCGAACCACCGGGCGTTGTCGAGCGCCATGGCCAGCGGCGGTACGAACCCGGCGAGCAGTCCACCGGAGCGATGGTCGAAGCGGTTGGGGTCGCGGTGTTCGAGTGCGACGAGACCCATAATCGACCCACGAGCGCTGAGGGCGCCGTAGAGGCCCGACCCGGACCGGTCGTCGAACCCTTCGCCGTCCTTGTTGCCGAGCTCGTTGCGTGCGACGACCATGCCATCGGTGATCGCGTCGCGCATGCCGCGAGGAAGGTCGGTCGGACCGAGGCGCGCTGGGAGGTGGCACCCCTCTTGTCGGATGACCTGCCAGTGGCCGTCGGTGTCGTCGAACAGCAGGATGACGACGGAGTCGAAGTCGATCAGTTCGCGTAGGCGGGTAACGGTGGAGGTGAGGACGTCGTTCATGTCGAGCGACGACGGGAGCGTCTGGGCGACGCGGTGCAGCGAGTAGAGCAGAGCGTTGGCATCCGCGAGTCGCCCGAGTCGGTCGAGAGCGATGTCGCGTTCACGGTCCGCCTCGCCGGACACCTTCCGACCGTACCCGGACACGAGGGAGATGAGGACGAGGAGCCCTCCCCATGTGGCCGACAACCGGAGTACCGCGGTCGAGTTGTCACTGAGGTAGACCGCGGGGATCGTGACCGCAAGCGAGCAGGAGACGGCGATACGAACGCCGAACCCGAAGCCTCGGGCGAAGCCGGCGATGACGACGACGCTGAGAAGCGTGAAGACGAACGGACTCTCCCACATCCCCGTCGCGACGATGAGACCCACGTGGAGCAACGCCTCCACCAGGGTGCGGTTGAGGCTGACGATTCCGTTCGAGTACTGGATCGGACGCAGCGAGCGCAGGGTCGCGTACCCCACCATCAGCACGGCGCACGCAGTGATGAGGTGATCGCCGGCGAGCACCCGCGGCGATGCGAGCAGGAGCGAGATGGCGGTGGTGGCGACGCGTACGGCGGTCACCATCGGCGTAAAGACGGCGAGTCGGTCCGACCCACCGGCCCCGAATGAGACGTCGGCGGCATCGACGGCCGTGTCGATCATCGCCCGCCTCAGCTCGCGCGCGGCGCGGCTGCGCAGCGGCCCGCCCCGTTCGGTGGGTGGGGTCGCGAGCACGAGGTCGGGCTCATCGGGGGGTGTCAGGGTCTTCACGTCATGTCATACATCGGCGTGAGACACCGGTTCATGAGCCGTCCGGCTCACCCGCTAACTTGACCCGCCATGATTCTCGTGGGTCTCACCGGCGGCATCGGTTCGGGAAAGTCGACAGTCTCGGCGGCCCTCGCCGAGCGTGGGGCGGTGGTGGTCGATGCCGACGCAATCGTGCATGAGCTGCAACAACCCGGGCAGCCGGTGCTGGCAGCGATGGTCGAGCGGTTCGGGCAGGACATCCTCTTCGCCGACGGCACGCTCGACCGCAAGGCCGTTGCGGCGATCGTCTTCGCTGACCCCGACGCGCTGAAGGCGCTCGGCGAGATCGTTCACCCGAGCGTTCAGGCCGAGATCTTCCGGCGCGTGACCGAGAACGAACCGACCGACAACATCGTCGTGCTCGACATCCCGCTGCTCGCAGAGTCGGGCTGGGAGGGGCTCGTCGGCACGATCGTCGTCGATCTCGACCCGGAGCTCGCCGTCGAACGTCTTGTGGCACATCGCGACTACACCGAGGAGGACGCCCGGGCCCGCATCGCCAACCAGGCCTCGCGGGAGACCCGGCTGGCCGACGCGGCGTTCGTGATCGACAACTCCGGCACGATCGCCGACCTCACCCCCCAGATCGACGCGTGCTGGGAGTGGATCGAGGGGCACCGCTGACCTCTGGCCCTCGCCTAGATTTCTGACGATCCATCAGAAAGCGCACAACGGGGGCGAGATGACAGAGGGCCTGGAGAGTTCAGCAACGCTGGCAGACGCAGCAACGCTGTGGGAACTGGTCGAGCGGCGGGCTGCCGCGACGCCCGACACCGTCCTGCTCATCGACGAGGCCGGTCGCACACTCACCTGCGCCGAGTTCCGTGATCGTGCCGAGCGGGTGGCCGCCGGGTTCGCGGCGATGGGGGTCGGCGCCGGCACACGGGTTACTTGGCAGGTGCCCAACCGGTTCGAAACGATCCTCGCCAGTTTCGCCCTTGCTCGGCTCGGCGCCGTCCAGAACCCGATCCTGCACCTGTACCGGCACAAGGAGGTCGGCTACGCAATCGGAGCGACCGACGCGGAGTTCGTGCTCACCCCCGGCGAGTGGAACGGTTTCGACTACACGGCGATGGCAACGGAGCTGGTCGGTGATCGCGACACGCAGGTCATCGACATCTTCGCTGACCTGCCCGACGCCGACCCTGCCGACCTGCCGCCGGCACCAACCGACGGCGACGAGGTGCGCTGGGTGTACTTCACGTCCGGTACCACGTCGGACCCCAAGGGCGTCCGCCACACCGATCGCACGCTCATCACCGGCGCCAACGGGCTGGCGGTGGCGCTCGACATGTCGCCGAGCGACGTCGGGTCGATCGCTTTCCCCTATGCCCACATCGCCGGGCCCGACTACTTCGGCACGATGCTGCTTGCCGGGTTCGGCGCGGTGCTGATCGAGGCGTTCGCCCCGGCGAGCGCGATCGAGGCGTTCGCCCGCAACGGCGCAACGATGATCGGCGGGTCGACCGCGTTCTACCAGATGTACCTCGCCGAACAGCGCAAGACGCCCGATACACCCATCGTTCCCACGCTCCGCAAGATGTCGGGCGGTGGCGCGCCGATGCCGCCGGAGATCTACGACGAGATCAAGCGCGAGTTCGGTGTCAAGACCTGCCACGGCTACGGGATGACCGAGTGCCCGATGATCGCCGAGGGGTCCCCCCACGACACCGACGAGCAGCTCGCCAACACCGTGGGCAAACCCGTCGTCGGGCTCGAGGTCCGTATCGTCACCGACGACGGCTCGGTCGCCCCGGCGGGCGTCGACGGCGAGGTCCGGGTCAAGGGCCCGATGGTGTTCCGCGGCTACACGTCGGCCGAGGCCACGGCGGAGGCGTTCGACGCCGAGGGCTGGTTCCGCACCGGCGACGTCGGGCACCTGCGCCCCGACGGCCACATCGTTCTCACCGGCCGGCTCAAGGACATCATCATCCGCAAGGGCGAGAACATCGCGGCGAAGGAGGTCGAGGACCTTCTGTACGCCCACCCCAAGGTCGGCGACGTAGCGGTGATCGGCCTGCCCGACAAGGAGCGGGGCGAGCGGGTGTGCGCCGTCGTCGAGACGGCCGAGGGCCACGAGGCGCTGACGTTCGAGGAGATGGTCGGCTACCTCGGCGAGCAGCAGCTCGCCCGCTTCAAGACGCCCGAGCAGCTCGAAGTCGTCGCGGCCCTGCCGCGCAACAACACCCTGGGCAAGATCCTCAAGTTCAAGCTTCGCGAGGAGTTCGGCGAGAAAGCCTGGCCGTAGGCCCTCTTCACGCCCGAATCGGCCCCGCATAGATCGTGACCGCGATCCGTTCTGGTTCTCCGTCCACGGTCTCGACCCAGAGGGCGTCACCGTCGGCACGAGTAGCGAACGACCAGGAGCACGGGGACGGCGCCGGAGCGGCTGTATCTGGTTGTGCGTCGGTGACGCTGAGGATTGACTCGCAGACGTCGTCGATCGAACTGCCCGCAGCGGGCTCCAGCACCGCTTCGTGGACCTGGCGGGCCTGGGCGAACTCACTCGTCCCGGTGTCATGGTCGACATAGGTGAGTCGAGTGACGATCGAGGCTTCGGGCCATCGGTCGGGCGGAGTCGATGCCAAGCTCACGGTGCCGTGAAAGTCCTGGATTAAGAGCAACTCGACGATTGAGGCGGCGATGAGGGCGAGGAGGCATCGAGAGGCGACTGTGCCCCTTGGATGAACACGCCGTGCGAGAGTTGCCACGCCCGAACCCACCAGTGCGGCGAGCGCTATTGCGCCGAGCCACTGCCATGAGGGGACCGTCGTCTGAAGGTCCCTCGACCCGACGAACAGCCACATCGTCTCGATCACGACGATGCCAGAGATCGGGACACTCGCCGTCCAGCAAAGGGCGCTGGCAATAGTTCGGGCGCTGACGCCGGACTCTGGCTCGGCTTCTGTCATCACTTTCCTACCTCCCGGCCTTCTTTCGGCCGGAGACGTTGGGTGCCCGAGATGGGTGTCCTCTGGCACTCGCCCGCCGTTGATGTCGGGGGTGCAGCGTACCGTCTGTGTCGTGAATGACCTGCGTGACCACACCGCCATCGACGAACCCGTGGACGACCAGCGCGACCCGTTCGAGACCTCGATTGTGCGGTCGTCCGAGCCGTTCAAGGTGGTCTCGGGGAGGCCACCGCTTTCAGACGCTGTTGGGCATCACCGGGTCGGGCACGGTGCTGGCCTCCAGCAAGTCGTTGGCTCCCCAACTCGCCAACAAGTTCCGGGAGTACTTCCCCGAGAGCCGGGTCGGATACTTCGCGTCCTACTACGACCACTACCAGCCCGGGGCGTACATGGTGTCGAGCGACACCAACATCGACAAGGACGCGACGGTTAACGACGAGATCGACCGGCTGCGGCGAGAAGCCTGGCCGTGGATTCTCGAGTGCTGGCCTGGGTCGTCGCGCCGTACTTTGGGGGATTCGCGCGACTTGTCCGCACGAATCCCCCAAAGTACGGACGCCGCAGAGCGCAGGACGACAAAGACAGGGCGCGGACCCTCGGGATTGCTTGACGCCGGGCGCGCTGCGGGCGGACGATCGGTGAATGGCGGACGTCTCTCGACGGGCAGTCCTGAAATCGGCGGCCGCGCTCGGGGGCGTGACGGCCGTGGCCAACTGGTGGCACGGCGGTACGTTCGCCGGGGCGGCGGTGCAGGCCGGGTCGAGTCCGTACGGTCCGCTGATGTCGCCCGACGTCAACGGGATCCGGCTGCCCACGGGATTCTCCAGCCGGATCGTCGCCCGCACCGGCCAGCTGGTGGGCAACACGTCGTATCGCTGGCACGCGGCCCCCGACGGCGGCGCGTGCTTCGGCAAGAGCGATGGCGGCTGGGTGTACGTGTCGAACTCCGAGGTGTCCGCCGCCGGTGGGGGTGGGGCGAGCGCTGTGAGCTTCGGGCCCGACGGCACGATCAACGGCGCCTACCGCATCCT
>JAIBBP010000270.1 GCA_019694615.1 Microthrixaceae bacterium
CGTCGCTGAAGAACCACAGGGTTCTGTCCCAGACGAACGCGACGATCACGGTGATGACGATGACGGCCGGGCCGAGCAGGTCGGCGGCTCCGTCGGCCGGGAAGCGGCGCGACGCGGCCTCGGTGGTGGCGTCGGTGGTGGCCTCGTCGATCACGGCCGACAGCATGTCAGAACGACACAGCGGGTCCGGTGCCCGTCCACGGGTCGTGGCGGGCGGCCGGTAGTGTGCGATCCCGATGTCTCAGGACGAACTGTGTGCAGAAAGCGCCCTGAGAGGGAACAATCAGCACACGGTTCGCGGGCGGACCCGTGGCGGCGACCGTCCCCGCCTCGCCGTCGCCGGAATCGCCGTAGCGCTCCGAGCGGTCGCTGCCGTGGCGTTCACGTCGACGCCGGTTGGTCTACACGACCCGTTGCTCTACCAGCGGTTCGCACAGGGCATCGCCAAGGGGCAGGGGTATGTCTCGTTCAACGGCGAACTGACGTCGTACTACCCGCCCGGCTATCCGCTGTTCCTCGGCGCGGTGCAGTGGTTGTGTGATCTCCTGTCGATCCCGGGCAGCCTGCCGATCGTGGCCGCGCTGGTGCAGGCGTTGCTCGGCGGCGTGACGGCCTGGGCGATCGTCGGTGTCGGGGATCGGCTCGCTCCGGCTGAGGACGGGGTGCCTCTCCGTCGTCGCGTCGGCGTCGTGGCCGGTCTCGTCGTCGCGGTCTGGCCAAACCTCGTGCTGCACTCGACCGTGTTGCTGTCGGAGTCGTTGTTCCTCGCCGTGTTCGCCTGCTTCCTCCTGGCGATCGTTCGTGCGGTCGATTCCGGCAAGGCCGCCGAGCTGTTGGGGGCAGGGGTGGTCCTGGGCCTGGCCATGCTGGTGCGCCCGCAGGTGGCGTTGGTGATGGCGGCGGTGGTCGTCGCGGCTCTGCTCGTCCGCCGCACCCCTGCTCAGCGGGCGCTCGTCGTGGTGCTTCCCCTCGCCGGCATCGTGCTCGCCCTCATGCCGTGGACGATCCGCAACGCCACGGTGTTCGACCGGTTCGTCGCCGTGTCGACCAACGGCGGTGACAACCTGTGCGTCGGCTTCCATCCCAACGCCACCGGGCATTTCGAGATCCCCGAGTATTGCGACACCGGTGAGTTCTACATCGACGGTCCCGACGCCGAGTACCGCCGCAACCGGGAGACGTCGCTCCTGGCGCGCGAGTGGGCTGCGGGCAATCTCGGCGCGCTCCCAGCCCTGAGCATTCGCAAGCTCTGGTACACCTACCAGCACGACCACGACGCTCTGCGGGCGGTCGAGTCGTACGAGGAGGACCGCTTCCTCCCGTCGCCGGTACGGAATCTGCTGAGATGGGGCTCCGACGGGTTCTTCGTGCTGGTCGCCGCTGCCACCGTGGGTGGCGGGGCCATGCTGACGAGGCGCTGGTGGAGCGATCGGCGCGGTGAGCCGCTCGTGGCGTTCCTCCTGCTCGCGACGGCGACGAGCGCTCTCGTGCCGGTGCTGTTCTTCGGCGAGACGAGGTTCAAGGTCCCGGCGACACCGTGCTTCGCGCTCCTGGCTGCGGTGTGTCTCGTCGCCGTGTTCCAGCGTGACGGGGAGGTCTCAGTGTGACCCGACGGAGGACGGCGTGGATGGGCCGACTGCGCGGCGTTCAAGGTCGTACCTGGGCCGCACTCGGTATCGTCGCGGTGGCGTTCGTCCTGCCGATCCCGGGGCTGTGGGTGTACCAGGGCCCGCCGATGGAGGAAGGGTTCATGCTCGCCTTCCCCCAGCGGATCCTGGCGGGGGAGTTACCACACGTCGACTTCCTGCACCTCTACGGGCCGGGTTCGCTCTACGTGCTGGCGGGCGTCTACAAGGTGTTCGGCTCGACGTTGGGCGTGGAGCGGACGGTCGGGATCGTGCAGCACGCGCTGTTGGTGTTCGGCATGTTCTCGTTGGCGCGGCCGTGGGGTCGACGCGCGGCGACGACGTCCGCGCTGACGGCGCTGGTCATCACCATCACGCCGCTCGGGCTCAGCGCGATGGCCTGGAACGGCGCCCTCGGTCTCGCGGTCGTCGGCCTCGCCCTCATCCAGCCCGTTCTGTCCTGCGAGAGCACCACCCGGGTGGTGCTCTCGCAGGACAGAACGAGCTTGGGGGCGGCGGGGGTGTGCTTCGGGGTGGCGTTGCTCTACCGGCCTGACATGGTGGTTGCGGTCGGTCTTGTCGCCGGCGTCGCCTGGTTGATGGTCGGCCGCGATCCCGGCGCGCGCCCGGCGCGCCGCGCCGGGCTCATCGGACTCGCTGCGCCGCTCGCGCTGTACCTGCCGTTCATCGCGATGGTGGGCCCCGGCAACGCGTTCGAGGGGATGTTCCTCCAGCCGGTGTTCGACCTGCGCGACGGCCGGACGCTTCCGGTTCCGCCGAGCTGGGCGGAACCCGACGGCTATCTCCAGAAGGCCGGCGGGCTCCGCGTTTCGGACTGGCCGCTGCCGATGCCGGGAATCGGCCCGCAGATCGCCATGTGGTTCTGGCTCGTGCCGATTTCGATCCTGTTCGTGGCGGTCGTCGCGTGGCGAGCGCTCAAGCGGCGGCCGACCGACGCACGAACGCGGATTCTCGCCGTCGCGGCAGCGTTCGACCTCGGTCTGATCAGCCAGGCGTTGCAGCGACCCGACACCGCGCACCTGTCGTGGGTGACGTGCATCAGCTTCGCGCTCGTACCCCTCGCGATCGCCGAGCTGTGGCGCGATCGCCCGGCGCTGGGGCCGGGCCGGGTGGGCGAATGGATCGGTTCGGCTGGCGTGCGGCCCCTCGCCGCGTTCAGCCCGATCGCCGCGATCCTCCTGGTGATCATTCCCTTCTACCCGCTTCGAACCTACGCCGACCTCGTCGGCCAGACATTCGGGCGCAACGTGTTCGGCTCGCCGATCGAGCGGGGTGACCGGGTGTTCTACTACGGCGACGAGTCGCCGGCGCGGGCGGCGCAGGCGGTGGTCGACGAGCTGGCTCGGCGCTCGAAACCGGGGGAGAAGTTGATCGTCGCTCCGTTCGACCTGTCGAAGACCCCCTACTCAGACGCGTTCTTCTACTACCTGTTCCCAGAGCTGGAACCGGGCACGCGGTACATCGAGATGGACCCCGGCATTGCCGACGCCGAGGGTTCGGGTCTCGCCGAGGAGTTGCGCTCCAACGACTGGCTCATCCAATCCGACGTCTGGTCCGGCTGGGACGAGCCCAACACCAGCACCGAGGCGGGCGATCTCGAACCGAACCGCATCGTCGCGGCCGACTACTGCGAGGTGCTCGACGCCGGGGTCTTCAAGCTGTCGAAGATCGGGCCCTGCCCGATACCGGGAGGCCCGGGGCCCGGCCAGTAGGATTCGGGCCATGCCCACCGCCCTCGTCGTGCCGACCTACCAGGAGGCCGGCAACATCGAGCGCTTCCTCAAGGAGGTCCGCTCGGCGTTGCCCGACATGACGGTGTTCGTGTGCGATGACAACAGCCCCGACGGCACTGGCGCCATCGCCGAGCGCATTGGCGCGGAGTTGGGCAACATCGAGGTCGTCCACCGGCACGCCAAGGAGGGGCTCGGCGCGGCCTACCGTCACGGGTTCGACCACGCGCTCGACGCCGGGTTCGACGTGATCCTGCAGATGGACGTCGACTTCTCCCACGACCCATCGTTGTTACCCCAGTTCGAGTCGGCGATTCGCGAAGGATTCGACGTCGCGGTCGGATCGAGGTACGTGCCCGGCGGCGCCACCCCTGATTGGCCCCTTCGCCGCCGGATGCTCTCCCGCTACGGCAACGAATACGCCCGCGCTGCGTTGCGGCTCGGAATGCACGACGCCACCTCGGGCTACCGGGGCTACCGCGCCGACATGCTGAGAGCGATCCACTTCGAAACCACTCGTTCCAACGGCTACGGCTTCATGATCGAGACCGGGTACCGGCTCACCGCCGCCGGGGCAAAGGTCCGAGAGATCCCGATCGTTTTCCACGACCGTACCGAGGGCGAGTCCAAGATGTCGGTGCCGATCATGGCCGAGACGATGCTCTCGGTCACCTGGTGGGGCACCTGCATTCGTGCCCCCAGGCTCACTGACCGGTTCCGAGCCACCAAGCTCGGCCGCCGACTGTGGTCGTTCACCGGCCCGTCTTCCTCTCCCCGCTGAATCCACCCCGCTGAGTCCGATGTCACCCCCCGACGAGCCCATCTCGCGCAGCCGCGCCTTCATCCGATTCGGTGACCCGAGTTCGGAGCCGGTCCACCTCCCGGCCCTGGACGGAGTTCGCGGGCTCGCCGTCATGGCGGTGGTCCTGTTCCACGGCAACTGGGATTGGGCGAGGGGCGGGTTCCTCGGCGTGTCGCTGTTCTTCACGCTCTCGGGCTTTCTCATCACGTCGCTCCTGATCGCCGAACACCGCTCGCGCCGTTACGTCGATCTCTCGGCGTTCTGGGGTCGTCGGTTCCGCCGGCTGCTGCCGGCAGCGTGGCTCACCCTCGCAGCCGTGGCCATCGCCCTCGTGTCGCTCGGGGAGATGACGACCGAAGTCCGTGGCGACATCTGGGCCGCCCTGGCGAACGTGGCGAACTGGCGGTTCCTCGCTGCGGGCTCCTCCTACAACGACCTGTTTGCGTCGCCGTCGCCGGTCCGCCACTTCTGGAGCCTCGCCATCGAGGAGCAGGCCTACCTCGTGGTGCCGTTCGTCGCGGCGCTGGCGATGCGCTTCGGTCGTCGTCGCCCGCTGACGGCGCTCGGGACGGTGCTCGCGTTGGGGTGGGCCGCGTCGGTTGCGGCAACGCTGTCGGTTACCCGCTCGGACCGCGTCTACTACGGAACCGACACGAGGGCGTCGGAGCTGCTGGTTGGCGCTCTGCTCGCGGTCGCCGTAGCCCACGAGCCGTTCCGGAAGGCCACCGTTAACTCGCTGATCGGTCGCTGGACCGTCGTCAGCCTCGGTGCCGTGGCGCTGGTCGTCTCGATCGTGCTGTGGAACCGGG
>JAIBBP010000230.1 GCA_019694615.1 Microthrixaceae bacterium
GAGGCTGTAGCCGGACAGGATCGGCGCGTCGAAGACCGATCGCACCTCATCCGCGAACCCCGGCGGCTTGGGCGAGCCGCCGCCCGGAAACGCCCTGACGTCGGGGAAGATCGGGACCAGCGAAGACCGCTGAGCGGCGAGATACGCAGCGTGGGAAGCCATTCCCGACCCCGCCAACGTCACGTTCTCCCGGGACAGCACGTCGGGTGTGTCCGCGGCGTCGAACGACTCGGTCAAGATGAGCGAGCAGCCGGTCTGCAAGGCGGCAAAAAGCCAGGTGATGCCGTCGATGTGGGAGAACGGGAGCACGAAGGCGACCCGGTCTCGATCGTTCACCTCGATCCGCTGCACGAGCCCACGAGCCGCGGACGCGATCGCACTGTCGGTGTGGCGTGCACCCTTCGGCGCGCCCGTCCGGCCCGAGGTGTAGAAGAGCCAGCGAACCGGATCCTGATCCACGTCACCGACTGACGGGGGTGGCCCCAAGGTCGTCGGATCACCCTGCGGCAGCGCACGATCAGCGACCAGCACTCCGCAACCCCCGTTCGAGCGGGCGACGTCCGTTGCCATTCGCTCGAAATCGAACCCGTACCACCTCGACGGAACCACAATCAGCTCGGAGCCCGCCTGCGCGGTGATGAACGCCACCTCGCGCTCGCGGATTCCGGGCGCGATGGGGTTCTGTGTGGCTCCCAACCGACTCAGCGCCGCGACCAGCACGAACGACTCGATCCACGTCGGCATCTGCCAACTGACGACCGTGTGCTCGCCGACGCCGTAGACGGCGAGCCCCGCCGCCGCTCTCTCGGCCTCGATCGCCAGTTCGGCGAACGTGATGGTGCTCATCTCCTCGTCGACCGCGAGCAAGGCATCCGGAGTGGCGTCGACCCGCTCCTCGATCAAGCCCCACAACGTCCCGGCTCCCACGATGTCCCACCCCTCATGTGAACGTTTCCGACGCCGGGCGATTCTAGATGCGCGCCTCATCGGTAGAGTCGCCACCGCATTGACCAGCACCGGCGGAGACGGAGGGCACGATGGACCGAGAGCACCAACAACGGTTGTTCGACCTCACGGGGCGAGTTGCGATCGTCACCGGTGGCACCCGCGGGATCGGCTTGGCGATCGCGGAGGGCTACGTGGCAGCGGGGGCCGGCGTGGTAGTGGCCAGCCGCAAGCCGGAAGCGTGCCTCGCAGCCGAGCGGCACCTCGTCGAGCTCGGCGGCAAAGCGGTGGGTGTGCCGACGCACCTCGGCGCATTGGACGACTTGGACCGGCTCGTCTCGGCCACGGTCGAGCGGTTCGGCAGGATCGACATCCTCGTCAACAACGCGGCGAACGCGTTGACCCAGCCCGTCGGTCAGTTCACCCCCGAGGCGTTCGCCAAGTCGTTCGACGTCAACGTGCGCGGACCGGTGTTTCTCAGCCAGGCCGCGCTCCCCCACCTGATCGAGTCGGGGAATGGGGCGATCCTCAACATCGTGTCAGCTGGCGCTTACCTCTTCTCGGGCGACGTCGCGATGTACTCGGCGGGCAAGGCGGCGATGGTGAGCTTCACCAAGTCGTTCGCCGCGGCACTGGCACCGCAGGGAGTGCGGGTCAACGCGCTCGCCCCCGGGCCCGTTGACACCGACATGGTGCGCCACAACCCCCAGGAGTTCGTCGACGCCATGGCGGCTTCGACGCTGCAACGTCGAATCGCGTCGGCCGACGAAGTCGTCGGCGCTGCGCTCCTCCTCACCTCCGATGCCGGGAGCTTCATCACCGCCCAGACCGTCGGCGTCGACGGGGGCCTCGTCCCGCGTTGAGCGCTATTCCTCCAACGGCTCCATGACCCAGCGAACCTCGGCGGGCAGATTGCCTTCAGGAAAGGGCAGCTCGACGGTCACCCCGTCGCCACTGCACCCGGTTGCGCTCGGGACCGACTGGATGAACGCGTCAATGTGGACGACACCGTCCATCAAGAAGTAGCGGGCGAGCGTCAGTCGGTCCGCCGTTCCGACACACGCGAACGTCGCACGCAAAGCCGACGGCGACACCACCGCCATCGCCACCACTTCGGCCCGTTCGAGCACGGCAGCCTCGCCGATCTCGGGGGCCCCGCTCCACACGCTCGTGGTCGGCCTCGGGTCGGCAGGACCACCTGGGTATGAACTCGGGGCCGAGGCGACGTGAATCGTGCCCACCGTCGTGAAATCCAGTGGAGCTGTTGTGGTGGTGACGATCGTCGGCACCGGCGGCGACGTGGTGGTCGAAGCCGCCGGTGCCAACACTGTGTCCCCGCCCGATCCGGCAGGGGTGACGACGACGGAGGCTCCGTCGTCGATCGATTGCAGAACGCCGAATCCGCCAGCGAGCAGGGCGGCGATGGCAAGGCCGCCCAGCGCCGCGCGGCGCTGGGAGCGTCGGCGAAGGAGGTGTTGCCCTCGCGAGCGGGCACGCACCAACGCCCGCTCGACGTCAGCGACGCTGAGGGTGTCGTCGGGTCTGTTCATCGGCTCGTTCTCAGACACCCAGCTGCTCCATCGGTCGATCGTCGAGTTGGCCGGCGAGGTCGCCGAGATCGGAGCGCAGCGCGGCAAGCCCGCGGTGCGTGTGCGTCTTGACCGACCCGACGCCGATTCCCAGAGCACGGGCGGTCTCCGCCTCCGTCAGGTCGCTCAAGAATCGCAAGGCAATCGCCTCGCGTTGGCGACGGGGCAACTTCGCGAGCGCTGCGGCCAACGCCACCCGCAACGCCGTCCCGTCCTCGAGATCGATCACCTCGGGGACAAGGGTGTGACCCTTCTTCCGCATGAGGTCGATCGCCTGGTTGGACGTGACGCGGAGCACCCAGCCCGCTCGACGGTCAGGGTCGAGGCGCTCCCATCGGGCGTACGCCCGAGCCATGGTCTCCGCAGCAAGGTCCTCGGCTACGGCCCGGTTGCCGAGCATGCGCACCGCGAGGCGAAAGGCGCGGGGGTAGAGATCACGGAACGCGACGTCGAAGTCCTCGTCCTTCCCGCTCGCCGTCGTCGCCCTCACGCCCATCATCATGGAGGAGTACGTCCGAGCCGGCGAGAAGGTTGACACCAACTTGCGAAATGTGTCGCGAGGCAATCGCGAAACCGCACACCTCGCATCACATTTCGAGTGGCGGGGGCTCTCGAATGGCGGGTGCTACTTGGTGGCGATCGGGACGACCGGAGCGGAGGTGGCGCCGACGATCGGCTCGGGCGCTGCGACTAGCAGGAACTCCGACACACCGTCCTCGGCGCAGTCCGCGGCGAGCGCCTCGAAGTTCCAGTTCTGCCCTTGGAGTAGTCCCATGTCGCGCAGCTGCACCATGTGAACCGCGCACATGTCGTCCCAGTTGCCCGACTCCGGCGGCATGACCTCGTAGGTGTACGTGTCGACGAACGCTCCGGCGACCTCGCGCTCGGCGAACCACTCGACGCAGCTGAATCCCAGGCCGACGGTCCTCCACTCGACGCCGACGGCGTAGCGATGACGGTCGCCCTCAAGGTACCAACCGACATCGCCCGTGCGGATGCACATCACGTCGCCCGACTCGACCGTGCATCCGGCGGCGGCGAGTGCCGCGTCGAGGTTCTCCGCCGTCACGGCGTGGCCCGGTTCCAGACGCTCGACGCCGAGCGCTCGGGGGATGTCCAGAAGGATGCCCCGAGTGACGATGTCGGGCAGCTGCTCGGCTCCGCACCACGTCGCGCCGCTCTGCGCGCCGATCGTCGAGATCGGACGACCTCCGTACAACAGACCGTCGTAGCTGACGTGACTGAGCGCGTCGATATGGGTCGCCGCGCACGTCGACATCGTCACGAGGTCGTCGGTGCCCGACCAGATGCCCGGTGCCATGCGGTCGCGTTCGTTGAGCGACGTGAACGTGAGAATCGGGTTGAACCGTCCCTTGGGTTGTCCGATCTGAACACCATCGTGCTTGAGGTCGAGGGCAAGTGAGAACTGCTTGCCGGTTCGCACGCACGCAGCGCCACGCTGCGCCGCCTCAGGCGTGAGGAAGTTGCCGCACCCGAGCTGGTCGTCGTCACCCCAGCGACCCCAGTTGGAGAGCTTCGTGGCGAGTTCGCGGACCTCGTCGGACAGTGCCATCGCTCGTCGACCTCAGACCAGCGTGAGCACGCCGCGAGCGAGCTTGCCGTCGTGCAACTCGTCAAGGGCCAGATTGAAGTCCTCGAGCGGGTACGTCTGTGACACGAGCTCGTCGAGCTTGAGGCGACCGGCCTGGTAGAGCCGCACCATCAGCGGGATGTCGTACTGCGGACGGGCCGATCCGTAACGGCAGCCCATGATCGTCTTGTCGTTGTACATCGTGTTGACCACGAAGCTCGCCTCGCTGCCCATCTTCGGGACGCCGAGCATGACGAGTGTGCCGCCCCAGTCGAGGAGTTCGGTCGACGTCTTGATGAGCGCGGTGGAGCCGACACACTCGAACACGTAGTCGACGCCGTTGGGGCAGATCTCCTTGACCGCGGCGACGAGGTCGAAATCCGTGCTGTCGGGGCAGATGAAGTGTGTGGCGCCGAACTGCTTGGCGAACGCTTCCTTGCCGGGGTTGGTGTCAACAGCGATGATCGGCAATCCGCCGGAGAGCGCCGCTCCCTGGATGGTGTTGAGGCCGATGCCGCCGACGCCGATGACGACGACCGACTCGCCCTGCTGCACCTTCGCCCGGTTGAACACGGCGCCCACGCCCGTGAGCACGCCACACCCCACGAGCGACGCGGAGGTGAGCGGCACCTCCTTGGGGATTCGCACCGCCTGGGTGGCCTTCACGACCGTCTCTTCGGCGAAGACCCCCAGGTTGGCGAACTGGAACAGCTTGCGCTGAGCCTCGCCTTCGCCGCTGGTGAACGGGCGGGACAGCTTGCCGAGCGACTGACGGCAGAACGTCGGCTTGCCCCGATCGCACGAGCCGCACTGTCCGCAGTTGCCGAGTGTGGACAGGACGACGTGGTCGCCGACTGCGACGTTGGTGACGTCAGGGGCGACCTGGATGACCTCGCCGGCACCCTCGTGGCCGAGCACGACGGGCGGCGGGAACTGGATCGTGCCGTTGAGCACCGACACGTCGCTGTGACAAAGCCCCGCCGCCTCGATCCGCACACGGACCTCCCCGGCACGCAGGTCTCGCGCCTCGATCCCCGACTCCACCTGCGCCTGCTTGCCGTCCCACACGATCGCTCTCATGAGCGGCGATCGTAGCCCGCTGTCTACCGACACCGGTTCTGTGATGCGAGGCCGTCCCTGGAGGGGCGGCCTCGCATCACAGAACCGCCAGTACGGTTTTCGGACAATGTCAGGCAGGTTCTTGGTCAACGCTCGCGCCATGTGGCTCGGCATCGGCGCAGCAATCAGTGCGCTCGTCGTCAACATCGCCGCAACGCAGCACGGGCTCGGCTTTAGCCCTGACTCCGCGTCCTACCTCTCAGCGGGGCTCAACCTGGCTGGAGGGCAGGGGCTTGTCACGTACTCGGGCGACCCACTCACGATCTTCCCACCAGGCGTTTCGATCGTGGTGGCCGCTGGGCGCGTTGTCGGCCTGGACCCGATCGTCTGGATGCGCGTGTTCAACTCGATCTGTATCGGTGTCACCGTTCTTCTGGCGCATGTCGTTGCGAAGCGGTACCTGCAGTCCAGACTCCTCCTCACGACGACCACCTTCTACATCGCCTGGAGCCTTCCGCTCGCGACGGTCGGACAGATGCTCTGGAGCGAGCCCCCATTTCTCGCAGCGTCCACAGCATTCATCGCGTACATCGACACCATTCGGGACAAGAATCTGACCACTCGACGAACCTGCGTGCTCGCCTCGCTCGCCTCGACGGCTTTCCTCTTTCGATACTCCGGAATAGCGCTGATTCCTCTGGGCGCGATCATCGTCGCCCGGTACGCACGGCCGACCCGGCGCATCGAGCGCTGCCGACTCGCCCTTCGATTCGCCGTCGTGGCGTCAGTTGTCCCTGTCCTTCTGATGCTCCGAAACCTGTCCGCCGATTCCACGCTCATGGGAGCCAGGAGTCCGTCGGCGGATTCCATCATCAGCTCGCTTCACATGGTGGCGTCGACGATTGGACGATGGGCAACGTTCGAGGCATCCGAAACGGTTGCGCCGAACCGGCTCGGGGTCGTCATCGTCTCCGTCGTTCTGGTCGCTGCGATCTGGCATTCGATTGTCGCACCTCAGTCGAGGGTCGCACCCCTGGCGATCTACAACGTCGGCTACCTCGCCTCCGTCGTCCTCGCCCAGGTGACGACCGCGCTTGATGTGATTGGAAGCAGGCTGCTGAGTCCGCTTTTCGTTCCGTTCGTTCTGATCTTGAGCGTCCAGTTCAGCAATGTGGTTCGATCTCGTGGCGTCGGGTGGCGAGGGTTCCGGACTGTGATCGCCGTGACGGCGGCCGGGAGCCTGCTGGTGGCCTCGCTCTCGAGTCTCGTCGACCTGTCGGTGCGTTCGTCCAGGCACGGCATTGGATTCAGCACCGACGGCTGGAGGCGATCATCGCTCGCTCACGCGGCAGCTCGCCTTCCAAGCGATTCGCTGATCTACAGCAATCAGCCCGGGGGCCTCTGGGTAACCGTGCGACGCGAGCCGATCCTGGTCGCGCCGGAGCGCACCGCGTGGCGATCCGATGCGCTCAAGCCCATCTCGCCGGGATTCCTGCGCGACGCGACGTGCTCGCAGACCTACCTCGCGTGGTTCTACGACGCGACGAGCAACTTCTACGAGCCCGAGGAACTCCGACGACCGGCGAAGCTCGAACGCGTTTCAGAGCATTCGGACGGAATGCTGTACCGAAGCTCGGGGCAGCCATCCGCGACCGGGTGCTGAGCGTCGCCGCCTAACGCTCGAGACCCGTTCTGTGATGCGAGGCCGCCCCTGGAGGGGCGGCCTCGCATCACAGAACGGGTGTGGGGGTGGGCGCCGGGGCGGGCACTGGGTTACGGCTTGGGCTCGCGGGGAAGGCCGAGGACTCGCTCACCAATGATGTTGCGGAGGATCTCGTCGGTGCCGCCACCGAGGCGGCCTCCAGGAGCGCCACACACGAGCTTGGTCCACGCGAACGTGCCCCACTCCCCCGTGTCGGCACAGAGCTTCGGACCGAGCACCGCCGCCGCGAAGTCGGCGACCTCGAGCAGGTGGATGGTCCCGGCGAGCTTCAGGATCGACATCTCCGGGCCGGGCAGGCGTCCCGCCTGCATCGCTCCGAGCGCCCGCTTGCCGGTGTAGCCCAGCACCTTGTGTTGGATGTAGAGCTGCGCCAGACGATCACGCACGATCGGATCGTCGTGGCGACCCATCGCCCGGGTGAGAGCGATGAGTCGTTCGAAGGGACCGGGGCCTCGCCCGAGGCCCATTCCGCTGCCGATCGAAGCCCGTTCGTTCATCAGGGTCGTCATCGCGACGCCCCAGCCCTGGCCGACGTCGCCGAGGCGATGGTCGTCGGGGATCCGGACGTCGGTGAAGAACACCTCGTTGAAGCCCGCGCCGCCGGTCATCTGGCGAAGCGGGCGGACCTCGACGCCCGGCGCCGTCATGTCGACGAGGAACGCCGTCATGCCGGCGTGCTTCGGTGCGTCGCGGTCGGTGCGGCAGATGATCTCGCCCAGCCCGGCGTGGTGAGCGTTGGACGTCCACACCTTCTGACCGTTGACGATCCAACTGTCACCGTCACGCTCCGCCGTCGTGGCGACCGCAGCGAGATCGGAGCCGGCACCGGGCTCGCTGAAAAGCTGGCAGGCAATGAGATCGCCCCGCTGGATCGGACGAAGGTACCTCGCCGAGATCTCGGGGCGGGCGTGCGCAAGGATCGTCGGCGCGACCATGCCGAGGCCGATGGTGAAGATCGACTGGTCCGGGAGCTCGTAGTTGCTCTCGAGGGATCGGTACGCCCGGACGAACTCGGGGTCGAGGCCGTGCCCCCCGAGCTCGATGGGACCATCGAGCCACGAGAATCCGGCGTCGAACCTCGTTGCCGCCCAGTCTCGTGCTGCGGCGACGAGGTGCGCCTCCCCTGTCGGATCGCCCTCCTCGACGATGCCGACGAAGTCGTCGCCCTCGCCCCACACGAACTCGGCGGCGGTGTCGGGCTTGCGAGCTGCGTGCGCTTCCAGGAACGCCCTCGCCCGCTCGACGAACTCGTCGAGTGTTTCGCTCGTCTGCGACCGACCGCTGGAGACTGGGTCGACAATCGCCGTCACGAGTCGAACCCCGCCGAAGCGAGTCGCCGCGCGGTGATCTTGGCACCGTGTCGCTGCAGCCATCCGACGTGCAGCGGCTTGCTCTGGCGGACCGTGACTTGTGAGGGGAGCCTCCGAGCGGGTCCCGGAATGACGGCAGCGCCGCGTCGGGCGGTGCGAAGCAGCCGGTCGAGACGGACCTGCTGGTCGGGGGTCCACGCGTATCCGTACTGCTCACGCAGCGAAGGCGGCATCAGGCCGACGGTGATCAGCTGGTTGGGCACGGCTGCGACATCAGCGAGCGCGCCCGGCAGCGGTGGGACCATCGCCGCGGTCGCCACCGCCCGTGCCGAGGGGGTCACCCTGAGATCATTGGCAACGACCCGGTCGACATAGGCGCTGAACTCGCTCCAGGTGGCCGGACACCCGTCGGCCGGCACACCGCACGCGTGGGCGACGAGTTTGGACTCCGCGTAGAACACCTCGCGCTCGACCGGTCGGAGTCGTGGGCGCACCTGCTCGTACATCAGCAGGGCCGAGTCGACGAGCGTCGCCCAGACCCAGAGCAGAAGCTCGGGATCGAGCGCGCGATACGGCGTGCCCTCGTCGGTGGTGCCCTCGACGTGCCGGTGCATCTTCTCGAGCATCCGCTGCTGGCGGGCCGACTGCTCGGGAGTACCGAAGCCGAGCTTCATCATCACGTCGAGCGTTCGGAAAAGCCGACCCCACGGGTCGCTTGCGTAGGAGGAGTGCTGCTCAACGCCGGCGCCAACAGCGGGGTGGGCCACCTGCATGAGCAACGCCCGGCCTCCACCGGTGATCACCGCCGGTTCGGCGTTGACCCGCCAACAGATGGTGTCCCTCCCGAGCGGAAGACGTTCGGGGACCTTCGACATCGAGACCCTGGCCATGCTCTATTCGACCACACTATTGACTCGCTGCCAATAGCTGGAGGGGACCGATGTTCAGTCGATTCGAGCCCGCTCCATCGCCGGAACGATGCGGTCGACCACCGACAGCAGCGCCGCGTGGAGCATCGCCGATGCCTCTTGGCGAGTGAGGGATCGACGAACGAGCCACTCATCAGTGGCAACGCGGGTGAACGCGGCAAACGCGCGGAGCGCGCTCCTCAACAGATCACGATCGAGATGATCGGGGAACGGCACTTCGTCGATCATCCGCTCGACGAGTTCGTCACGTGCGTCGACGAGAATCGCATCGACATCGCCCACCGAGAACCCCCCGCCGCCGGCACCGCCGGACCAAAGCCCGCCTGCCGCCTCGATCATGCGCATCCACCCTTCGACGCAGGCCGCCAGCACATCGGAGAGCTCACCCGAGGTCCCCTCGGGAATCAGCGGCGCTGTCGACGGAACCCGCACCGCCCGCTCGACGACGGCGAGATACAGGCCCCGCTTGGAGCCGAAGTAGTGGTGCAGCAACCCGCGGGTGACGCCGGCGCTCGTGGCGACCGAGTCGAGCGACACTGCCGAGTACTCCTCGCTCCGGAAGAGCGTGTCCGCGGCGTCGAGTATCTGCTCGCGGCGAAGGTCGGGATCGAGCCGGGTGCGTTGCCGCGTCGCCATTGCCGCACGCTATCGGCGGCACTCACGAACCGCCGGAGCCGACATCGTCGCCCGGCGCGAACCCTGACCTATCTGATGATCGGGCACGGGTTGGCGATCGCAATGAGGGTGTTGCTGTCGCCAACACCACCACCGCCGGTTGTCGCCGAGGCGACGACGGTCACCGTGCCCTGTGACGCGTAGGGCAGGTCGACGGTCGCAGTCCACCGGCTCGCGACCCGCAGGCTCCGCGTCATAGCCACTGCGCCGGAGTTGGCACCGAGCGTCCAGCGAAGCGTCACCGACGTCGGCGCACCTTTCGACGTGATCGTCGCGATGTACGACTCGTTGGAGCACGCAGCGCCATCGGCGGTCCGGGCGTACAGCAGCGACGGACCTGAAAGCCGAAGCGTGGGCACCGAGGGAACCAAGGTGGTCGTGGTGGTGGCGGCGGTCGTTGTCGCGGTCGTGGGAAGCGGGGTTGTTGTGGCCACCGGGGCGCGGGAGGTACTCGGTCGCGGTGCTTCGGTGGACGTCGATGCGACCGGCACGGTGGATGGCGACGTGGTCGACGGCTCGGTCAGCTCGGTCGACGGCGTCGTCGAGGGCACCGTTTGGGGTTGCGTTGTCGCGATAGCGGTCGCCGTTGGCGACGATCGGATCGTGATGTCGACGGGGTCGTTCACCGGGAGCGACAGTGCGAGAACCCCGGCCAGCAAGACCAGGATCGCGGCGGCGACGCCGATCCCGACGCCCCGCCGCGAGGGCGTGCTGTCGTCAGGTGGAAAGCCATCGTCCCGCCATCGCGCCCGCTGCATTACCGCGACAGGAACCGCCCCGTTGGACACCGCTTCGAGAACTCGAGTCCGCACCGAGGTCGGGGCCGCGACCAGCGGGCTGGCGCCTGCAGTGCCGAGCAGGGTGCCCGGGATCGACTTGCGTCGCCGGTCGCACACATCGCACCCGTCGATGTGGCGGGCGACTCGTTTCCGCCAGAGGACGCTGAACGAGCCGTCCCAACCAGCGAGGAGCGCGTCGAGGTCGGTGCACTCCTGGCGACCCTGTCGGGCGATCAGCAGCGCGCCGAGCGATCGCTCCATCCGCTCGCGCATCCGGTGGACGTGCTGATAACTCGTCGACACCGATGTGCCGAGCGCGTCGGCGAGGTCGGCTCCGTCGAGGCCCTGCAGTTGCAGTTCGAGCACCATCCGGTCACGGTCGTCGAGGCCGGCCGCTGCTTCACGGACGACAAGGGCCAATGCGGCCGCGTCGACCGCACCAACCTCGGAGAAGTCGCCGTCGATGTCGATGTGTCGGTCCATGTCGGTCACCTCCCCCACCAACTCGACGCGCCCACGACGCTTGGTGCGTCGGTACACCTCGTGTCGGCAGATAGCGAAGAGCCAGGGCCGGAGACGGGACGGGTCACGCAACTGGGACAGGCGTTGGAACGCCACCAGAAACACCTCGCCGCACACATCGGCCGCCTCGTCGCGATCGCCGAGCATGTGCACACACATGGTGTGGATCCGGTCGGCGTAGGCGTCGTAGATCGCGGCGAACGCCGACCGGTCGCCGCTGAGGGCAGCGGCGACCAGGCGGGCGTCGTCAGGGGTGTCGGTCGGCATGGTCATGGCGGTCCTCACGACGGTCGACCCCAGTCTGTCAGTGCGATTCGGCCCCGGCTCAGGCGTCGCGCTCAGCCCTGCGCCTTCCGGCGACGGTCGTAGGCCATCCCCCCGGCGATGAGCAGACCGGCACCGAGCAGCGACCCGCCCACAATCGGCAGCGTCGGGCTGCTTCCGGTGACGGCAAGCCGCTTCGGTGTCGCCATGACCGTTTCACCCTGCACCTCGACGGGAACCGTCGTGGACGGAAGGTTGGGGTCGGATCCAACCGGTGGGACGGTGGGCGGGGCTGTCGGGGGAACTGTGGGCGGGACGGTCGGTGGGACGGTGGGCGGAGTCCCCGGGTCGTCGACGATGACCGGCGGAATCGTCGGGGGAACGGTGGGCGGCACGGTCGGGGGCGGAAAGCCGGGGTCGACGATGACCGGCGGGATAGTGAACGGCGGGAACGTGACCGGCGGGATGGTGACCGGAGGGAAGGTGAATGGCGGGAACGTCGGCACGGTGGGAGGAATCGTCGGCGGCACCGGCGGAAGGGTTTCGACTGTCAGATCGTCGAGATCGATGTGGGGCGGGAACACCGGCAGGGGCAAGGCACCCGCCGAGTCGCCGAGGGCGACCAATGCTCCCGAGGCGAGGAGCCCGACGGCGACGGTCCGCACTGCGGCGAGCCGGAGCCGAGCACTTCGGGGGAGCTCGGAGGTGGGAATCAGATCGGTCGTTGCGGTGCGGTGATGGTTGCGGGTGGTGTGCATGGCTGGCTCCTGGTGTCGGAGGCGACGGTTCGTCGCCGTACGTTGGCCAAGAGCGCGGCCGACTCAGTTCCTGACACTTTTGGAGCGAGGTACCGGCCACTTCCGAACGGCGGCTCAACTTTCGGAGTGGTGCGCCGACAGATGGGCCATGCAGTTCCCCCGTCTTGCACGAACAGTTCCGTCCCGCAGAGTTGCGGTCGCCACGTTGGCGGTCGCGATCGGTGCGACGTCGCTCACCGGTGCGTCGGGAGCACAGTCGGCGGCCGAGGGGGGGGACGCGCTCCGGGGGGGGTCTGAAGCGTCCTGACATCTCGATCCCGGACGGACCGTTCAAGCGGTCTGGTGGGCGTACCGACGGCGGGGTGCCTGGGGAGGCGCGGGTTCCGTTGAGGGTGGAGGATCGGCGGACTGTTGCACCGCGTGATCCGAACGCGGGGGTGTTGGACCGTCTTGTGTCGGCGCCCACGGATCGGTCGGTGGTGTTGCCGGCGCAACCGGGCGGACGTGCGGGGCGGGTGTTCTCGCGTGCGGACGGTCCGGTGGACGAGGTGTCGGAGTTGTTGACGAATGCTGATGGTTCGCGGACGTTGCGGACCTATCCGCGCCGGGTGTTCTACCGCGGTGGGTCGGGGAAGTTCGAGCGGATCGACGTTCGTTTGGCGGTGGGTGCCGACGGGTCGGTGGTGTCGACGGGCGACAGTGTTCGGTACCGGTTCGACGTGTCGACGGCGGGTGTGACGGTGGAGGCGCGGAAAGGGAGGCCGTTGCGGTTCCGCCCCGACAGCGCTGTGGCGGTCGTCCCGATGGTCTCCGCCGACGGCCGCTCGGTGATCTACCCCGACGTCTGGCCTTCGGTGGACGTTGTGTACTCGGTGTCGTCGGCGGGGTTGAAGGAGGACGTGGTTATCAAAGGTCCTCAGGGAAGATCCGAGTTCGGGTCTGTGGTCGACAGCGGCGACGTGGCCGCGACGGATCGGTTCGAGGACGGCCGGCGTGCTGCGGCCGGAACGATGTCGGTGAGGGTCGCCGGTCGGGATGCCGGGTTGGTGATCGCTCCGCCGGTCGCGACCGACAAGTCGGGTGTTGTGGTGCCGTCGGAGGTGTCGAGGATCGGGTTGACCGAACGTGGTCGCGACGCGCGGGGTCGTCAGCGTTTGGTGTTGTCGGCGGGTTCGGAGTGGTTGGGTGGCCTTGGGGCGGACGCGTATCCGGTGTCGTTGGACCCGTTGGTGGGTGTGACGTTGCCGGCTGTGCAGTGGTCGACGATGCGGTTGCATCGGCCGTCGAACACGACGTGGGTGGCGTGTACCGAGCCGCCGTCGCCGTGCCCGCGTCAGATCGGCAACCACGCGGACGGGAACACGTTCCGTAGCCATGTGGGGTACAACTTGGCGGCGTTGTGGTCGGTGATCGACGCGAACCCTGATGTGGTTGTGTCGTCGGCGAGGTTGGCGGTGAGCGCTTCTCAGGTGCCGTCGCCGTATCGCAGCTGGTTCGCGTTCGACGACATGCCGTCGGGTCAGGAACTGAACTTCTACGCGTCGAACGTGATGCCGATGTTGGGGTCGACCACGATCGACACGGCGGGCAACGGGTTCATCGATTTCGTGTCACGGTTCAACCAGTGGCGGGCGGAACGGTCGGCGGGTGCGACGAAGTGGAACGCTCCGACGATCGCGTTCCGGGGCGAGGAAGGGTTCACCGGGTATTCGGTGCTGGGGAACCTGTCGCTTGACGTCACGTTCCAGAACCGTGCCCCGGCCGCGACAGCGGTGTCGCCGAGCGGCGACGTGGACAACGCGAACCCGACGTTGACGGCGTCGGGGTCGGATCTCGACGGCGACGCGCTGTCCTACAAGTTCTGGCTTTGTGATTGGAACGGGACCGAGCCGGTCAACTGTGTGGAAGGCCCGTGGCAGTCGAGCAACACGATCGCGGCGGCGTCGTTGAAGCCGATCGTCTGGAACAAGACCTACCGGTGGGTGGTGATCGTCGGGGACGGTGTTGCGCACACATGGTCGGCACCAGTGTGGTTCCGAGCGTCGGTCCCGCCGCCGTCCACACCGGGGTGGCGTGGTGGCGACGACCCGTTCTCGGGGTTCAAAGGCGGTGTGAACTTGGTGACGGGCAACTATTTCGCCTCACAGCTCGACGTGTCGGTGGCGTCGGTCGGCCCGAAACTGGAGGTGGAACGGTCGTACAACTCGTTGGATCCGAGGGTCGGGTTCTTCGGGAAGGGCTGGTCGACGCTGCTGGATTTCCGGATCGACGCATTGACGACCCCGACGGGGATGACCGTGCGACGTCCCGACGGTCGGGTCGAGTTCTACGGCCGTAACTCTGATGGGGTGTCCTATGAGCCGCCGTTCGGGCTCGGGTCGAAGTTCAGACAATGCGTTCAAGCGGACGCGCCGGTGTGCCCGGGAACGAACTACCTGCTGACCGACCCCGACGGGACGGTCTACCAGTTCCAGGCGAACGGGTTGTTGGCTCGGGTGACCGACGAGTTCGGTCACGAACTGCGGTTCACGTGGTCCGGGGGCGCGCCCGTATCGATCAGTTCGTACGCGTCTCCGACGGCGTCGAGCCCGATGCGCAACCTGCTTCTCACGACGACCACCGTGTCCGGCTCGCCGGTGGTGACGACGGTGAAGACCGACGCGGTCACCGGTCAGGGCCAGTCGACGTGGACCTACGGGTACACCGCAACGGCCCAGGGCGCGGCGCTGACCAGCGTCAACGATCCGATCAACCCGGCGCCGTCGACGGTACGCACGGTCTATGAGTACAACGGGGCGGGTGGCCGGTTGTCGAAGTGGAAGAACCCGGGTAACGCCTCGTTCGCGGCGAACACTGAGATCGAGTTGTCGTACCAGACCGATGGGAAGGTGGCGTGGCGTAAAGATGGGACGGGCGGCCAGCACACCTACGACTACACGACGCCTCCCGTTTCGGGCGAGTCGTTGCGGGTCACGGTGACCGACCCGCGAGGAAAGACCACGGTGTGGGGGTTCGACGATCGCAAACGGCTGATCGTCCGGATCAACGAACGGGGCTTGACCCGAACCTGGACCTACAACACCCAGAACGGGTTCCTCGGCCAGGTGGTGTTCGAGGACGGCGGTTCTGAAACGTTCGAGGACCACACTGCCGCGGGGTTGGCCCGCAAGCAGACGGTGATCCGTGACGGCGTGGCCCGTGTCTCCTATTTCGAGTTCAACGCGCAGAACAACCCGACCGCGGTTCGTGACCCACGCTCCGCGAGCGCGACCGACAACACGTATCTGTCGTCCACGACCTACGACAGCACTGGCAAGAAGGTGATCTCGGAGACCAAGCCGGGGTTCGCGCCCACGACGTTCGAGTGGACGACGGGCACCGAAACCGCGGTGGGTGGCGGCGGGAACATGCCGCCGGGGTTGTTGAAGAAGAAAACCGAACCGGTCGCCGGCACGGTCGCTGCGGCGTCGTACGCGTTCACAACGTACGCGTACGACGTGAAGGGGAACTTGAAGACGATGGTCGACCCGGCCGGCAAGACGACCACCTACACCTACGACGAGTTGGGCCGCGAGCTGACCCGCACCGAAACCGGCAACGGAATCCCCGCCGGCGCCGTGTGGGCGACCGCGTACGACAAACTGTCGCGGCCGACGGCGGTGACCGAACCGGAAGTGACCAACGCGGTCACGAACACGGCCCGCCGGTTGCGGACCGACACGTTCTACGACAACAACGGCAACGTCGATCGCACCGAACAGGTGGCGGTGACCGGCGGTGGCACAACGCGTGTCACCAAGTACACCTATGACCCCGCGGACCGCAAGAAGACCGAGACCGTCGCCCACGGCACCGCCATCGCGGCGATCACGAAAACCGACTACGACAACAACGGCAACGTGATCCGCACGACCGACCCGTTGGAACGCGTGTATGAAACGACGTTCACCGACGACAACCTCCCTGATGTCACGACGCTGTTGGGCTACCAGCCCGATAAACAGTTCAACCCGACGACCACCATGACGCTGATGGTCCGCGACCTCGACTACGACAACGCCGGTCGGGTCTCGGCCGAAACCGACGCCGAAGACCGTCAGATCGCCACGACCTACACCCATGACGGGGTGGCGTCGAAGACGTTGAAGAACTTCCAGCCCCGCACCGGGACCCCCTTCGACGTGACCATTGAGTTGAACACCTACGATCTGGCCGGGAACCTGACCTCGAAATCGGAGGGCAACTCGACGGTCGTTGGTGGGCCCCCGGCACGCAGAACCGTGTACGTCCCGAACGCTGCGGGCCAGGTCGAGATCGAAACCCTGTTCGACGCGACAAACACCGCTGAGCGCGAAACCCGCCGCAGCTTCGACGCCGCCGGTCACGTCACCTCCGAGATCAGCGAAGGGTACGGGGCGGCGGACCGCGAGACCCGCTCGACCTACGACACGACCACCGGCACCCTGTCGTCGACCACCGTCGAGAACGGCACCACCGATATCGTCACCCTGTTCGGCTACGACGCCCGCGGGCTCCTCACCCAGGTAACCGACCCTGACGGCGGCGTGTCGAACACCACCTACGACCAGATGGGCCGTGCCACCCACCAGCTGGCTCCGACGGTGACCAGCGAAACCGCAGGAGGGACCCCGACGGCGGGGCGTCCCGAAACCCGCAGCGGATACAACGCGTTCGGTGAACAAACCCACGATCGCGACCCCCGCGGCAACGTCACCACCCACACGTTCGACGACCAGGGCCGCGAAACGCTGGTCACCTACCCGACCTACACACCGCCCGGCGGCACAGCGATCACCCCGACCCAAAGCTCGGTCTACGACCTGGTCGGCAACCTCACCGGCTCAACAGACCGGCGCGGTAAGACGTCGACGTTCGAGTTCGACAAACTCAACCGGAACTACCGGGCCACCACACCCGGCTCCGCAGCGGGATCGACCGTGAACTCCTACACCCTGTACGACAAGGTCGGGAACACGATCAAGACGATCGCGAACACGACCGAGACGATCAACCCTGTGGGCGAAGTCACCCACTCGACGTTCGATATGGCGAACCGGGTTCGGACCCGGACTGTGGAGGTCCGCCAGCCCGCACCGAACCCGACGAAACTGTTGACCACGACGTTCGACTACGACGGCGCCGGGAACCAAACCTGGGTGCAGGACCCGTTGGGCAAGATCACCACCCGAACGTTCAACGGGTCCGGCCAGCAGGTCTCGATGACCGACCCGTTGGGGCACACCTCCAGCGTTGTCATCAACAGTTTCGGTGAAACGGTCCGCACGACCGACGCGACGAACATCCAGACGACCGCCACGTTCGATCAAGCCGGCCGCCAGACCGCCGCGGCGAACACCGGCACGGGTGGCACCCAACCGGCGTTGACCACAACGATGACCTACAACCAGCGCGGGCTCCGCACCTCGACGACGACCCCTGAGGGTCGGGCGACGGTGGTGGTGTGGGATGCTGGGGGCCGGATGAGTGGTGTGACGGTCGGCACCGGTGGCGAAGCAGCGACCACCGAACTGTTCTACGACACCGCGGGGAACAACACCCGAGTGCGGAACGGCCGCGGGTTCGACACGATCCTCACCTACCAGCCGTGGAACCTGCCCGAAACCCGGGTCGAACCCCCAGCCACTGCCGGTCAGCCTGCGGCGAACCGGACGTGGACCACCAGCTACGACGGTGCCGGGCTGGTCACCAAGGAGCAGCAGCCGGGGTCGGTGGTGTTGAACCGGACCTTCGACGACGCGGGACGCCCCGTTTCGGAAACCGCGTCGGGTGCTGTGGGTTCACGATCGTTCGCCTATGACCTGGCGGGTCGGGTGTCATCGGTGTCGCATCCGGCGGGAGCGGT